>NZ_JBNTJX010000004.1:0-398777 GCF_051195075.1 Halobaculum sp. EA56 | reverse complement strand
TCCTCGCCGTTGTTGACTACGTTCACCGCTCTGAACGTGGTCACGGCCTCGTTGTTCAATCCGGTACCGTCCGTGTCAGACGCGGCGGCCGACCCCAGATCGAAGGTCAGCGTCGTTCCACCGCCGTTGTCGTTGTATATGAACTCGTTGTCGGAATAGAGCCCGAGATACGCGGTGGCGTCGCCGGCAACGGATATCGTGACTTGCCGGGTCGCCGCGACACTCGTGAATGCATTCATTCCTGTTACGGCCGCTGCTCCAGCAGCGAGCGATCCCAATCCGGCGATCACGCTTCGTCGTTTCATGATTTGTCGCACCCCCGTGCACGCCCGTGTTGACGACCACCGAGAACCGCTCCCAGTCGGGATCGTTCTTGCGGCGTGTCCACGTGACTCATCAGTCGGACTCCGCTTTGGTATACACTCTCGGCAGTGCGAAGAGGACGGTTTCGGGTCTGAAGGGACAGTCGGCGGTGCACAAAGAGCGGTAGCGGTTCGATAGTGCTGGCTTAGCGAACTTCCGCTCAGCGGCAAGTTGAACATACCTTGGAAAGCCAACCATTCCACAGAATTGTCATATATCTAACTAAGAGGGTGTACCTATAGTCCTCCTACGGGGCTCAAACCGGTGCAAGGCTGGAGGGTAGTATGTTCGACGGCACGCTAAAACAAACGGGGGGCGCACAGCACAGCGAGAACGGCCATCTCTCGGAGGACGAGGTGTTCGAGATACTCAGCAACCGGCGACGCCGGTACGTCTTCCACTTCCTGAAGCGGCATCGCAGACGGGTCTATCTGCGGGAACTCGCGGAACACGTCGCGGCCTGGGAGAACGACAAGACCGTCCGCGAACTCTCCTCGGCGGAGACGAAGCGCGTGAAGACGGCCCTCCACCAGCATCACCTCCCGAAGATGGACGAGCGCGGGTTCGTCGAGTACGACTCGGGCCGCGAGACGGTCGTCCTCACCGAGGGGGCGGCCGACCTGGAGGTGTATCTCGACGTCGTTCCGGGGGCCGACGTCCCCTGGAGCCTCTACTATCTCGGCATCTCGGCGTTCGGCGTGCTCGCGGTCGCGCTCACGGAGTTCGATATCGGGGCCGCGTCGTCGGTCCCCGATCTGGGCATCGGGATCGGGTTCTGTGTGGCCGTCCTCGTCTCCGCGGCGGTCCACACGTACTTCAACTACTCCCGGCTTCGGCTCGGGAGTACCGCGAAGCCGCCGGAGGTACGGAAGTGATGAGCCGGGGGTGGATCGTCGCCGCCGTCGGCCTGCTCACGGTGGTCGTCACCGTGACCGCACAGACCGGCGCCTTCGTCGCCGTCTCGGCCGACCGGCCAGTCACGGTGAACGAGGTCGGCGACGACGAAGCGTACCTCGGGATCGACCGTACCTCCGTGACCGTCGACGGGAACACCAGCGACGGCGAGGCGCTCGCCACCTTCACCAACAGGTTCGCGCGGTCGGTCGACGTGGAAGTCGCCGTCGACGACCCGGACGGGTACCCGGTGCTGGAGGACGTCGACGGCCCGGGGACCCTCGGCGTGGGTGACGCGGGGACGCTCACCGCGGACGTTCGGTGCGACAACAGCACCGCGGCGCAATCGATCACGCTCGACATCGAAGCCGACGGGGGCAACGGCCTTGAGTTCGAGGCGACCCGGACTGTCGCGGTGGAGTGCGTCTGAGCCGGGTCGGACGCTCCCGGGGCGGTATGTGACGCTCCCGGGATACCTGTACGGGACGCCCCCGGCGGGCGGGCGCAGCCGAGCGACTCCCGCGGTGGCTCCGCAACCACTAAACGCGCCTCGCGCCACCCACCGACAATGACCGACTGGACGGAGACGTACCGCCCGTCCTCCCTCTCGGAACTGCGGGGCAACGACAAGGCGGTCGAGCAGCTCCGCGAGTGGGCCGACACGTGGGAGGACCACGGCGAGGCGGTCGTCCTGCACGGCTCGCCCGGGGTGGGAAAGACCTCCGCGGCGCACGCGCTGGCGGCCGACGAGGGATGGGAGACCGTCGAGCTGAACGCCTCCGACCAGCGGACCGCCGACGTGATCGAGCGGTACGCGGGGCGCGCGGCGAACAACACGACGCTGGGCGGCTCCGCCGGCGGCGACGACAGCGGCGGCCGTCAGCTCGTGATCCTCGACGAGGCGGACAACATCCACGGCAACCACGACCGCGGCGGCAAGAGCGCCGTGACCGAGTTGGTGAAGAACGCCGGCCAGCCGGTCGTGCTCATCGCCAACGAGTACTACGACATGAGCCGCGGGCTGCGCAACGCCACCCGGGACATCGAGTTCCGCGACGTCGGCAAGCGCTCCATCGTGCCGGTCCTGCGCGACATCTGCCGCAAGGAGGGGATCGAGTTCGACTCGGAGGCGCTCGACCGGATCGCCGAGCGCAACGCGGGCGACCTCCGCGGCGCGGTCAACGACCTCCAGGCGGTCGCGGACGGCCGGGACCGCCTCACGCTGGAGGACGTGATCACCGGCGACCGCGACCGGTCGATGGGCGTGTTCCCGTTCCTGGATCTGGTGCTCAAGGAGGGCGAGTCCGCGCGCGAGGCGCTCCAGTCCAGCTACGACGTGGACGAGACGCCCGACGACCTCACGAAGTGGATCGAGGACAACGTGCTGAAGGTGTACGACGCCGAGGAGGCGGTCCGGGCGTACGACCACCTCGCGAACGCCGACGTGTGGCTCGGGCGCGTGTGGGCGACGCAGGACTACTCCTACTGGCGCTACGCCGGCGACAACCTCTCGGCCGGGGTCGCCGCCGCCCGCGACGGCACCAAGGGCGGCTGGACGCGCTGGGGGCGCCCGCAGTTCTACCACTCCACCTCGAACACCGCCGACTACGTCGTCCGGGCCATCGCCGAACGGGGCGGCTTCTCGATGGACACCGCCCGCCGGGCGGTCCTCCCGTACCTCTCGGCGATGACCCACCACTGCAAGCCCCGCGACCTCACCGTCGAGATGGCCGCCGCCTACGAGTTCGAGGAGGAGCACGTCTCGTTCGTCACCGGGTCGGGCGAGACGACGAACAAGGTGCAGTCCGTCGTCGAGGACGCCGAGGAACTGCGCGCCGAGCGGATGGAGGAGCACTCCGGGGGCGCGTTCGCCGGGGTCGCCCCGAGCGACCGGGCGAGCGACGGCGACGACGAGGCCGACGGCGGCTCGGGGGGGAGCGACGGCCAGACCAGCCTCGCGGACGCCGGCGACGGGTCGGGGGGCGGGGGAGCGGAAGACGCCGCCGACGCCGAGACCGACGGGGACGCCCGGGAGGCGGACCCCGAGGCCGCCGAGGAGGACGACGGCCAGGCGGGGCTGTCGGACTTCATGTGACTCGCAGTGGCGACGCCCCGGGCCGGACCGTCACCGACCCGCTTTTTCACCCCGCGCCCCCACGGCCGAGGTATGCGAGCCGCCGTCCTCCGCGAGTACGGGGAGCCGCTCGACGTGACCGACGTGCCGGAGCCGACAGTCGACCCCCACGGCGCCGTCGTCGACGTGGAGGCGTGCGGCGTCTGTCGCTCCGACTGGCACGCGTGGATGGGCCACGGGGAGTGGGCCGACGATCAGGCGCCGACGGACTTCGTCCTCGGCCACGAGCCCGCGGGGACCGTCGTCGAGGTCGGCGACCGCGTCGAGTCGGTGACGGTGGGCGACCGCGTGGCGCTCCCGTTCAACCTCGGCTGCGGCGCGTGCCCGGAGTGCACGAACGGCCACGGGAACACCTGCCTCGACGGCCGCGCCCTCGGGTTCGAGCGCGCCGCGCCGGGCGCGTTCGCCGAGCGGGTCCACCTCCCCCACGCAGACTACAACGCGATGCGGCTCCCCGAGGGCGTCGCCGCCCGCGACGTGGCCGCGCTGGGGTGTCGGTTCATGACGGCGTACCACGCGCTGGAGCACCGCGCCCGCGTCGGCGCCGGCGAGTGGGTCGCCGTTCACGGCTGCGGGGGCGTCGGCCTCTCGGCCGTGCAGGTGGCGGACGCGCTCGGCGCCCGCGTCGTCGCCGTCGACGTGAACGCGGAGGCGCTCGACCGCGCGAGCGCCGCCGGCGCCGACGAGACCGTCCGCGGCGACGAGGCGGACGTGCCAGCCGCCATCGAGGCGGTCACCGGGCGCGGCGCGCATGTGTCGATGGACGCGCTCGGGCGGGCGGAGACGTGCCGCAACTCCGTCGCCTGCCTCCGCGAGCGCGGCACGCACGTCCAGGTCGGGCTGACGACCGACGCCGAGCGGGGGGAGGTGTCGCTCCCGACGGACGCGATGACGCGCTGGGAGGTGGACTTCCTCGGCTCACGGGGGATGCCCCCGACGCGCTACGACGAGCTGCTCGGGCTGCTAGAGGCGGGTGACCTGGACCCGAGCGTGCTCGTCGGGCGCGAGGTTGGACTGGAGGACGTGCCGGCGCGGCTGGAGGCGATGACGACCTACGACACCGACGGCGTCGAGGTCCTCACGTTCTGAGCCCGCGCCGGATCGACCGGACCGGGGCGGTCGGGAGCGGGAGCTGGACGGCGCAGGGAGACGGAATCCGCGGACGGCGGCTACAGCAACTTCGAGAGGAACCGCCGTCCGCGCTCGGTGGTCGGCTCGTCGAAGAACTGCGCCGGCGGCGTCCGCTCGACGATCTCGCCGTCGGCCATCAGGGTGATCGTGTCGGCGACCTCGCGGGCGAAGCCCATCTCGTGGGTGACGACCATCATCGTCATCCCCTCCTCGGCGAGGTCGCGCATGACCTCCAGCACCTCGCCGACGAGCTCGGGGTCGAGCGCGCTCGTCACCTCGTCGAACAGCATCACCTCGGGGTCCATCGCCAGCGCGCGGGCGATGGCCACCCGCTGCTGCTGGCCGCCCGAGAGCTCGCTCGGGTAGGAGTCGGTCTGGGCCGCGAGGCCGACCCGCTCCAGCAGGTCGCGGGCGTCCTCCTTGGCCCTCCGCTCGTCCACACCCTTCACCTTGATCGGGGCGAGCGCCACGTTCTGGAGCGCCGTCTTGTGCGGGAAGAGGTTGAACGACTGGAACACCATGCCGATGCGCTGGCGGAGCCGGTTGATGTCCGCGTCCGGGTCGGTCAGCGGGACGCCGTCGAGGCGGATCTCCCCGGACTGGATCTCCTCCAGCCGGTTCGTACACCGGAGCAGCGTCGACTTGCCCGACCCGGACGGGCCGACGACGACGGCCACCTCCCGGCGCTCGACCTCGAGGTCGATGTCCTTCAGGACGTGCGTCTCGCCGAAGTACTTGTCCACGCCGTCGAACTCCAGGAGGGCGGGGTCGGCACTCATCTGTCTCTCCCCTCCCAGTCCGCTCGTCCCTCGAGGTAGCGGACGGTCTTCCCCAGCGGGATCGTGATCGCGAGGTACCCCACCGCGACCAGCAGGATCGGCGTCCACGCGTCGAAGGTGGCGCTGTTGACGTTCTGGAAGAAGCTGATCAGCTCCGGGAACGCCAGCACCGACAGCAGCGAGGTGTCCTTCACGAGGATCACCTGGTCGTTGCCGATGGCCGCGAGGGCGTTCCGCCACGCCTGCGGGAGGATCACCTCCCGCATCGCCTGGATGTAGCTCATGCCGAGCGAGCGGGCGGCCTCCATCTGTCCGTCCGGCACCGCGTTGATCCCGCCGCGGAACGCCTCCCCGACGTAGGCCGCGTGGTTCAGCGTCAGGCCGATGATCGCCGCCGGGTACGACCAGTCCTCGAACGGGAACGCCCCCGGCGCCCACAGCGACGGGATGCCGATGTAGATGACCAGCAGCTGGAACAGCAGCGGCGTCCCGCGGAAGAACTCGATGTACCCGACCGCGACCGTCCGGGTGAACCGCGTCTTGGACACCCGGGCGAACCCGACGATCAGCCCCGCGAGGATCGAGAGCACGCTGCCGACGACGACCACCTGGATCACCCGGAACAGCGCCTGCAGGAACTGCGGGTAGACGACCTCCGCCGCCAGCGACGGGTCGACCTCGCGGACGACGATCAGGCCGATGAAGCCGACGACGAGGAGCGTGAACAGGGCCGTCCCGACGATCCCGATCCGGCGGAGCGTCTCTCCCGAGACCGCCTCGCGGACCTCGGGGTCGGCGGTCGCGTCCTCGGAGTAGGAGCCGGCCATTCGGCGTTACCCCGAGAAGTACTCGTTGTAGATCTCGTCGTAGGTGCCGTTCTCCTTGATCGTCGCGAGCGCCTCGTTCACCTGCTGGCGGAACTCGTCGTCGTCCTGCCGGAAGGCGATGCCGTACTCCTCGACGGTGAGCGTGAGGTACGGCGGGGCCTCCGAGCCCTGCTCGGCGGCCGCGCCCTCCCCCTCGACGAAGCGGACGTTGTCGTTCTGGTCGACGAACTCCGCGTTCACGGTGTTGTCGTTGACGACGGCGACCACCTGATTGTTGATGAGCGCGTCGAACGCCGCGGGGATCTGGTCGTACCGCTTGATCGTGAGGTCGCCGCCGAACTCCTCCTTCAGCGCCTCGGCGGCGTTGGCGCCGGTGGTCCCCTTCTGGACGCCGACGGCCTTCCCCTTCAGGTCCTCCTTCGCGTCGATGTCGGAGTTCTTCAGGACGACGATCGTCTGGTAGGCCGTGAAGTAGGGGTCCGAGAAGTCGACCTTCTGGGCGCGCTCCTCGTTGATCGTCATCGCGGACATGATGACGCGGAAGTTCCCGTTGTTCAGCGACCCGATGATGGTGTCGAAGCTGGTGTCCTGGAACTGGGGGTCCATCCCCAGCTGGTCGGCGAAGATCGCCTCCGCGATGTCCACGTCGAACCCGGTCAGCTCGCCGTCGGTCGTCTCGTACTCGAACGGCCGGTACGGGATGTCCGACCCGATCGTCACCGTCTCCGTCTCGCTTCCGCCACCGCCGCCGAGGCACCCGGTCACCGCGAGGGCCGCGCCGGCCGCGCCGGCGGATCTGAGGTACGTGCGTCTGTCCATGACGTCACACGATACCCCGCGAGTCTATTAGTTCCCTTCGGTGGGCTCCCGTCCCGTAAGAATTGCCGACGGCGGGTCAGTCGTCCGTCGACCCGTAGACGGGCCGCTCGACGTCCGGTTCGACCCCCCGGAGCGCCCAGGCCGCGCCGGCCGCCAGCGCCACGGCGACCGCCAGCACGAGCCAGTTCACGAACCGCACGGCCGCCGAGTAGACGACGAGGTCGCGCCCGAGGACCATCGCGACGAACAGCAGCGCGCCGGCGCCGCCGGCGGCCGCCCGGGGGATCAGTTCTCCGAGGTCGCCGAGCCACCGCGTCGCCGCGAGCAGGGCCGCGAACGCCGAAAGCGACACGGCGTAGAAGGCGGCCTGCTCGGGCGGACCGTACGAGGAGACCGGGTCGATCCGCGAGAGGACCCAGGCGACGACGAGGCCCCCCAGGCCCACGCCCACCGCGAGCCGGCTCCGCGCGAGCGCGTCGCGCGAGAACCGCCCGTCGTAGGCGGTCAGCGTGGTGTACGACAGCAGCGCGAAGATCGAAAAGCCCGTCAGGAAGTGGGCGGCGTGGACCGGCGCCGAGTAGCCGCCGGGGAGCGCGCCGTTGAGCGTCACGGTGATCGCGCCGAATATCGCCTGCAACGGGGTGAGAACCGTCGCCAGCGTGACGGCGTAGCGCGTCCGAGCGGTGAGCCGGTCGCGGGCGCGCCACGCCCAGACCGCCCCGCCGAGGATGAGGAAGCCGGTTATCATCGCCCACAGCCGGTGGAACCACTCGATGAACGAGGGGATCGACTGCGGGAGCACCCCGCCGTCACACAGCGGCCACTGCTGGGCGCAGGCCAGCCCCGCGCCGGTCGCGGCGGTGTAGATCCCCAGCGAGATGAGCGTCAGCGCCATCCCCGTCGTGAACGCCGCGTACCGACGGAAGGTGAGCCGGTCGGGTCCGCGTGTCATCGGCGGGACTGGGGGTCGCGCGCACTTAGAACGCGCGATCCGGGGCGTGACCGACCGCGGACCGGCCGGCCGTGACGGCCCGGGTCCCCGGCTCGGGGCGAATCGATTTCGAGTTCCGGACCGTAAAATATATTATATCGCCCTCCGCCTTCGTATCTAATCGAATGGAATACAGGTTCGAATGCGAGTGCGGGGCGGAGGTCGCCGACTTCACCCGCGGCGACGACATCGAGGTGAACACCGTCGCCATCTGCGACGAGTGCGGCGCTACCTACGGACTCACCATTACGGCGATCCAGAACCCGAACGCGTGACCCGGCACGCGGTCGACGGTCGCGATACTCCCCTCGCCCGCGCGGTCCGGGTTCGGTCCCCGTAGCGGCGGCGGTCGGCGGCCGGTCGCCGCCGTGTGCTCGCCGCGGACGGCGCCGGTTCCCCGCTCACATCAGGCTGTCGAGGTCGTCGTTCTGGAACAGCTTGTCCTCGTCCTCGCGCTCCTCCTGCTGGCGCCGGGCCTCCTCGCGCGCCTCCTTCGCGCGGCGCATGAACTCCTCGAGGCGTTCGGACCGCTCCACGCCGCCGAGCAGCACCAGCGCCGCGAGGCGCTCGGAGTCGATCGGGAAGTCGCCGCCGCGGACCTGCATCGAGTCCGTCTCCTCCTCGACCCACTTGCGCGCGCGCTCGACACCCTTGCGCGAGATGCGGTCGGGCTTGCCCGCCACGACGAGCAGCGCCGAGTCCGCCTCGGTCGCGTTCGGGAGGCTCGTGCCGGTGAGGAGGGCGTTTCGCGTGACGCTCGTGACGACGTTCACGTTCGTGTCCGGGTCGTCGTCCGCCTCCGCGCTCGCGTAGCCGATGGCCGCGACGCCGCCCGAGCGCAGCGTGTTGATCACCTCGCTGGAGTCGACGACCGACTCGCCGACGCCCTCTACGTTCTCGCCGGAGGCGAACAGGAGGCCGACGCGCCGGGCGATGGACTCGTTGATGCTGTCGAAGCCCTCCTCCAGGCTCTCGCCGGAGGCGTGCCACGCGTCGTTGTCGATGAGGATCGTGGCGTCGGCCTCGCGGGCGAGCGTCTTCAGCGACCGCCCGGCGTTCACCTGGTACATCGCCCCCTCGCCGCGGCCCGGGAGGATCCCGAGCGCGTACACGGGCACGTCGTACACCCGCTTGAGTTCCTTCGCGAGCACCGGCGCGCCCCCCGAGCCGGTTCCCCCGCCGAGCCCCGCGACGACGACGATGGCCTCCGCCTCCGCGGTGATCCGCCCGTCGAGCGCGGTCATGACCTCCCCGGCGTCCGACTGCATCACCTCGGCGCCGAGCTCGTTGTCGCCGCCCACGCCGTGGCCCTTCACCCGGTCCTGGCCGATCAGGACCGTGTCGATGGGGAGCGACTGGAGGTCCGCCTTCGCGGTGTTGACCGCGAGCGCGCCGCGGATCGAGTCGAATCCCATGTCGTGGTCGAACTCGACCAGCGAGGAGGTGACCTTGCCGCCGGCCTGGCCGACGCCGATGAGGACCGTCTTCATGCGAGTATCGTTCACGCACCCGACCGCTTGAATCTTCCCACGGCCGCCGATCCGACGCGGACCGGCGGCCGACGGTACCGACGAGCGGGGGTGTCGCCGGCGTTCGACACCGCCGCCGGGCGCACGTTTATATACGAATCCGCGGCCACCGGAACCATGTCACGGGACCGACCCGACGCCGGGACGACGACCGACGCAGCCACGGGGACCGACACCGCCACGTCGACCGCGTCCGGCGGGACGACCGACGCCGACGCGCCGGGGACGACCGTGGAGTCGCTCGCCGCACGCCTAGACGCGGTCGAACGCGCCGTCACCGACGGGGACGAGGGGGACTTCGCTGCCGTCGCCGCGGCGGCGGCTGCGACCGAGCGACTCGACGCCGCCGAGACGCGGATCGGCGACCTCGCGGACCGGGTCGCGGACCTGGAGGCGGCGACCGGGGCCCTCCGCGGGTACGTCGGCGCGGTCCGCGCGGTCAACGAGCGGGTCGAGCGCCGCGCCGACCGCGCGCTCGCGGCCGTCGAGCGAGCGGAGGGGGCCGGGGCGGTCGACGACGACGGCCCGGACGCCGGGACGCTCGCCGCCGCCCGCGACGACCCGGAGGTCGACGGGGGGGCGACCGGCGCCGTCGACCGGTCGTCGGAGGCCCCCGGAGGGGTTCGGGAGTCGGACGGACCGAACGCCGATCCCGACGGGTCCCTGGCCGATCGGTTCCGGGACGCGCTGTGAACCCGTGATCAGGGTCGTGTTCGCGGTCGCGGTGGCGGCGGCGTTGCTCTCGGCGTCGCTGCCGGCGGTCGAGTCCGCCCGCGCCGACCGCACCGCGGCCGCGCTCGACCGCGCCGCCGAGCGGGTCGAGCGCGCCGGGGCGTCGCTCCGGGAAACCGAACCGGCGCGCGTCGTCGAACGGTCCGGATCGGGGGGTGCCGACGGGGGCGGCTCGACGTCCCCGCCGACCGCGCGGCGCGTCGTGACGGTCGACCGCCCGCGTCGGTCGCTCCTCGCGGCCGGGGTCGACGCGCTCGCGATCTGTCCCGGAGACGACGCAACGGACGCGGTGTTCGTGTACGCGGTCGAGGGCGGGGACACGGTCCGGCGGCGACTCGCGGGCGAGTGGGACGTCCCGCCGGGCGGGATCGCGATCGACGCCTCCGCCGGGTCGCGGCTCGTCCTCGAACCGGTCACCGACCGCGGGAGCGGATGCGTCGGGATCCGCGTCCGAGCGCCGGGTCGGCGGGAGCCGCACGGAGATTCAAATACGGAGACGGAACCAGCGTCGCCATGCGACTGATGGACCGGCTCCGCGGCCGCGACGACGGCGCGACGGGGGTCGGACGCGACGGCGACGGTCGCTCCCGAAGCGACGACGCCTGCGGGTGTCGACCCGCGTTCGAGACCGTCGGCGGCGATCCGACGACGGAGCGGACGGTCCTCGCCGTCGACGCCGGCGACTGCGACGGGGGCGACCTCGCGGCCGACCGGGCGTGCAGGGCCACGGTGATCGACGCGCTCGCGGACCGCGACGCGGACCTCGTCCGCGTCCGCGACGGGGGTCTCGACCGCTTCTACGACGGCGGGGCGGTCGCGCTGCTGGTCGCCGCCGGTCGGTTCGTCGAGTCGGTCGCCCTTCGCGACGCGAGGCTGGCCGAGCGGGCGCGCGCGGACCCGCTCGGCGTCGCCCGGGAGGCGGTCGGGCGGGCCGGACCGGTCGCCCGTGTCGCGGCGGAGACCGGGCTCGCTGCGTGTGCCGAGGGGGCCGAGGGGTACGAGACCGCGTTGCGGTCGACCGTCGCGCCGACGGTCGCGCTCGGCCGCGGGGACCCCGCGCCGCCGCCGGGCGTGACGCTCCGAACCACACGGGACCTTCCGACGGGTGCGAGGGCGACGGTCTACGACCGCGATCAGCTGGGACGGAGGGGCGCGAGTCAGCCCCCGCACTACCACCTCCGTCCGAGCGACGCGGGCCTCGGATCGGACGCGCTCGACGTGCTCTCGGCGGGCTACGAGGCACTGGCGATCGGGACAGTCGAGCCGGGCGACCGCGCCGCGACGCGCGCGATCCGTCACGTGATCCGGTGCGGGCGAACGGGGTCGGACGGGTTCCCCGTCGACCTCCCGCTGGAGAGACTCGCGACGGTGCTGGAGCGGCACACACGCGGCCTCGGGGTGCTCGACGACATATTTGCTGACACACGGGTTACCGACGCGTTCCTCTCCTCTCCCGGGGACGGACGGTCCCTTCGAGTCCGCGTCGACGGCGAGGCCATGACCACGAACGTCAGGCTCTCTCCGGCGGACATCGCGGCGCTGTCGGCGCGCGTCCGCGCCGCGAGCGGACGGACGCTCTCCCGGGCCTCGCCGACGACGGACGCGGCGGTCGGCGGCGTTCGGGTCGCCGCGGTCACGGCCCCCGCGAGCGACGGTCCAGGGTTCGCGTTCCGCCGGCACGACGACGACGCCTGGACGCTTCCCCGGCTCGTCGCCGTCGGGTCGCTGCCGCCCGCGGTCGCCGGACTGCTGTCGGTCGCCGTCGAGCGCGGCGCGGCCGTGCTCGTCGCCGGCCCGCGCGGCGCGGGCAAGACCTCGTTGCTCGGCGCCCTGTGTTTCGCGGTGTCCCCCGCGGTACGGACCGTCGTCGTCGAGGACACCCCCGAACTCCCCGTCGACGGACTCCGCAGGTCGGGGCGGGACGTGCAGCGGCTCCACGTCGGAACGGACGCCGTGGCACCGCTCTCGCCGACCGAGGCGGTCCGGACGGCGCTCAGGCTGGGCGAGGGAGCGCTCGTCGTCGGCGAGGTCCGCGGCGAGGAGGCGCGCGCGCTCTACGAGGCGATGCGGGTCGGCGCGGCCGCCGACGCCGTGCTCGGAACCATCCACGGAGCGGGCGGCGCGTCCGTCCGCGAACGCGTCGTCTCCGACCTCGGCGTCCCGGCGTCCTCGTTCGCGACGACCGACCTCGTCGTCACGCTCGCGCCGGACCACCGGATCGCCGCCGTCGAGGAGGTTCGCGGCCCGGGTCCGGACGACCTCGCCGCGCTCGTCTCCCGGAACGGACCGCGTGCGGTCGCGACCGGCGTGGTCGACCGCGGGGAGAGCCGTGTCGTCGCCTCGCTCGTCGCCCCCGACGAGACGTACGCCGACGTCCGTGCGGCCGTCGACGAACGGGGGAGCGACATCCGGGCGCTCGCCGACGCCGGACGGACCGGGCCGAGAGTCGCCGGTCCTGTCGAGCACGGGGCGTCGCGTCCGAGCGACGCCCAGCCCGGGTCACGATGACCCGGACACGGCACCGCGCTCGCCTCCGACGGGTCGTCTCCGTCCTCGCGGGCGTGTGGCCCGGACCCCGATGGCCGGCGGATCCACCGCCCGACCTCGACCGCGCCTGTTCGGCGTTGGACCTCGGCGTCGACGCCGGGGAGGTCGCCGCCGCGGGGGCGACGCTGGGAGTGCTTGCCGGCGCCGGCTCGTTCGCGGTCGCGTTCGTCGCTGGAACCCTCGGATCCGTTCCGCTGGTCGCGGTCCCGGGGGTCGCGTCCGGGATCGGGGTCGCCGTCGGCTGGTCGACCGGGGTCGCCTGCCGACGGGGTCCCGTCGTCGCAGCGGCGGTCGTCCGGACACGCGCCGTCGCCGACGCGGCGGCGGTGGTGGGGTCCCTGGCGCGCTCGCTCCGCGTCGAGCCCGTCCCCGAACGCGCGGTCCGTGCGGCCGCCGGGGACGGCGACGGGACGCTCCGCCGGAGCCTCCGGGAGCACGCGGACCGTGCCGCCGTCGCCGGTGCCGCCGACGCCGGACTGACGGCGTTCGCGCGGGAGTGGTCCGAGTGGTTCCCCGCGCTGGAGCGGTCGGCGGCGCTCCTCCTGGCGGCCGTCGACGCCGAGGCGGGCGAGGACCGCGAGCGCCTGTTGGACCGCGCCGTCGCCGCCGTCGAGGAGGACCTCCGGGACCGCGCCGCGGCCTTCGCGGGCGACCTCCGCGGGCCGGTCACCGGGCTGTACGCCTTCGGCGTGCTCCTCCCGCTGGCGCTCGTCGGGGCGCTCCCCGCGGCCGTGGCCGCCGGCGTGTCGGTCCCGCCGTCGGCGTTCGTGCTGGCGTACGGCGTGGTCCTGCCGGTCGCGCTGGCGGCTGTCGGCGGTCGGCTCCTCCTGCGCCGCCCGGTCGCGTTTCCCGGCCCGCGGGTCGGCCGCGACCACCCGGACGTTCCGGACCGACGCGGGGAGAGCGCGCTCGCCGGGGCCGGGGTGGCCGCGGTCGGGTGGACGCTGGCCGCGGTCGCTGTCGGCGACTGGGCCGCGCCCGTCGCGGCGGTCGGCGCCGGCGGCGGCGCCGCGTTGGTCGTCCTGCTCCGTCCGAGACGACGGGTACGCCGCCGGATCCGCGAGCGCGAGCGGGGCCTACCCGACGCGCTCGCCCTGCTCGGCCGCCGGGTCGACGACGACGACTCGGTCGAGCGTGCGCTCCCGGCGGTGGCGGCGACGCTCCCCGGACCGATCGGCGAGGCGTTCTCCGCGGCCTCCCGGCGGCGTGAGGCGCTGGGGGTCACCGTCGAGGCCGCGTTGGCCGGCGAGGGCGCCCCGTTCGACCCGATCCGGGGCGGCGGCCCGCGGACGCGGGGGGCGATCGCGTCGGTCGCCGCCGCCGTGACGGAGGGTCGCCCCGCGGGCGACGCGATCGTGGCTCAGGCCGAGCGCCTCGACGCCCTCGCCGAGTCGGAGCGTGCCGCGCGACGGGAGCTGGCGACGGTCACGGGCACGCTCCGCGACACCGCGGCCCTGTTCGGCCCGCTCGTCGGTGGTGCCACGGTCGGGCTGGCGGCCCGACTCGACGGAATGGGAGCGCCCGGCGGCCCCGCCGGGTTCGCCGGTGCCGGCGTGGCGGACGGCGCCGCGAGTTCGGCGACCGCCCTCCCGCCAGCCCTCGTCGGCACGACGGTCGGCGCGTACGTCCTCGCGCTGGCCGCGGTCCTGACCGCGCTGGCGACGGGGCTGGAGCGCGGCATCGACGGAACAGTCGTCGGCTACCGCGTGGGTCTCGCGCTCGTCTCCGCGACCGGGGCGTTCCTCGCCGGCGTGGTGGCGACGCGGCTGTTGATCGGGTGAACGCGGAACGGTCCACGGGGGACCGCCCTCGACAGTCGGGCCGGTTCGGAACCGGGATCCCGGCGAGAGTTCAAATACGGGAACGGGACCACCCCCGGCATGTTCGACGCACCAGTCGACGTCTGGTACGCGTGGCTCGGCCTCGCCGTCGCCGGGGCGGTCGCGCTCGGCACCGTCTCGGCGCTCCCGACCGCGCCGCCGCCCGACGCGGCCGCGGTCGCGGGGACGGTCGACACCGTGACCGCCGCGGAGGCGCCGGCGGCCGCGCGGTACCGACTCCTCGCCGACGAGGTCCGCGTGACGACGCGTGGCGTCTCGCTCCGCTCCGACGGCGGCACCGCCTTCGCGGCGTTCGCGGTCGGCGCGGTCGTCCCGGTCGAGCGCGGGGGCCCGCTCGCCGGCGTGGCACTCGGCGATCCGCCCGGCCGCGCCTTCGAGACCCCGGCCTCGTTCGCCGGGGCGGTCGAGCGCGCACGCGCCGCCGGGCGGGCCGGCGACGCCGAATGGACGACCGGACGGACGCTCCACGCCCGTCACGTCTCGTGGGGGGAGACGGATGTCACGCTCGTCCTCGTCGCGTGAACGCGGCCAGGCCGAGCCGACGGTCGCGCTGGCGGCCGTGCTGGCGCTGTCGTTCGGCCTCGCCGCGTACGCCGCCGTACTCGGCGGGGTGGACGCCGTGACCGGCCCGTCCGCCGGCCCGACGCTCGAACGCGTCCACGAGGGAGTCACCGTCGGCGGCGTCGCCGACCCGGATCGGCTGGCGGACGCGACGGAGCGTGCCGGCGCCGACGCGCTCGAGATGAACGCGACCCTGACAGCGGCGGGAAGACGCTGGAGCGCGGGGGAGTCGCCGCCGACAGGGGGAGCCGGCGGAACCGCGTCTCGGGCGACCGGCGTCGCGCTCGCGCCCGGCCGCGTCCGGCCGGGGACGCTCAGCGTTACGGTGTGGCGATGACCGGGTCACTGCTCGACGTCTGTCTGGCGCTGGTACTGATCGGCGGGGCGGCGACGACGCTCGCCGGGGTCGGCACGACACCTGAGGCGGCCGCGACGGCGGGGGATAGCGCCGGGGGCACGGCGACGTCGCTCGCGACGACCACCGCCGCGGTGGAGTACACGCTCGCCACGGAGCCGGCGGAGGCGTCGCCGGAGGCCGAACGCGTCGGTCACGCGACGCTCGCGGAACACCTCGCACGG
This sequence comes from Halobaculum sp. EA56, assembly GCF_051195075.1. NCBI lineage: Archaea > Methanobacteriati > Methanobacteriota > Halobacteria > Halobacteriales > Haloferacaceae > Halobaculum > Halobaculum sp. EA56. Next base: position 383,050 of record NZ_JBNTJX010000004.1, on the reverse strand, counting down.
GCAGCGGTGCGGTCCGCGACTCTCGGGGGGAGGACGCTCTCGCCGGCGGCCGCCGACTACCGCCGCGCCGTACGCGCGACCGTCGCCGAGGCCATCGGACCCCGGACGGAGGTCCGTGCGGACTGGCGACCGCTGCCCGGCACCGACCTCGGCGGCGCGATACGCGTCGGCGCCGCCCCGCCGGCGGACGCCCCAGTCCGCGCGGCCCGCATCTCGGTCCCCGCTCCCGGTCCGACGGCGGCGGCGGAGCCCGGGGCAGCGAGTTCGGCCGCGCGTGCCGCGGTCGCCGCCCTGTTCCCGCCGGACCGGATCGCCGCGTCGGCACGTGACGACGCCCCCGCGTCCGACCTCGTCGTCGAGCGGTACCGGCGCGCCGGCGCCGCGTTGGACGTGGATGCGGTCGACGCGTTCCACCGTGACGGTCCACGCGGGGCGAACCGCCTGCTGGCGGACGCGCTCGCCGACAGGGCCGCGGGAGGGACGGCCGACCGGACCGCGACGGGACACGGCCGGGAACGGGCCGGAACCGTGGTCATCGTGGTCAGGACGTGGTCGGCGTGACGTCCCGACCCCGCTTCGGCGCCGCCTCCGGCGCCGTCGCGACCGGTGGATCCGGGGACGACCGCGGGCGCGTTCCGTTCGCGCTCGTTGGCGTCGTCCTCCTGCTCGGGAGCGTCACGTACGCGAACACGCTCGCGCTCCGCGGGCCGACCGCGGTCGACACCGCCGCGGACGACGCGCTCGAACGGGCCGAGGCGGCCGGCAGACCCGCCGTCCGCGCTGCGGCGACGGCCGCCGCCCGCGACGCCGCCGAGAACCCCGTCACGGCCCCCGCGAACACGACGGTCGGCGACGCTCTCGATCCGAACGCGCCGTTCCGGGACGCGCTACGCCTCCGGATCGCGCTGGCCGCCGCCGACGCGCTCGCGCGGACGGAGGCGGATGTGGGCGGCGTAACCGCGACGGCGTCGCTCCCGGCGGTCGGCTCGCCGGCGGACGTGCCGGCAGCCATCGACCGCGTGACGGTCGAGCCGCTGTCCGACGGCGCGGCGATGCGAGTCGCGGTTCGGAACGTGACGCTCACCGCCCGTGAGGGGGGCACTGTCGTCGCGACACGCCGGGTGAACTACTCCGTCGCCGTCGCCGTTCCCGTGCTCGCGATGCACGAGCGGACCCGGGCGTACGAGCGACGGCTCAACCGCTCCCCGTTCGAGGGTCGGGGGCTCGGCCGGTCGCTCACGTGGCGCCTCTGGGCGGTCGCGCAGGCGCGCGGGACCGCCCAGTACCTCGGCGCGCCCGTCACGAACGTCCTCGCGAACCGGCACGTGGAGCTGTCGACGAACGCCGCGGCCCTTCGGACGCAGGGCGCGGTGTACGGCCGAAGCGATCCGGCCGGGCGGGCCGCGATGGTCCGCGCGACCGCCCGCGTCGGCGCGACGGACCTGCTCACCCCCGCCATGGATCGCGGGCCGGCCTGGACGCGGCGCGTACTCGGCGAGGCCGGCACCGCCGGGGGAGGGGATACCGGATCGACGCTTCCCGCGGGGGTCGACGGCTCGGTCACGAACGACGGGGGAGACGGCCCGATCCGGGTCGGCGTGAACGCCACCGCCGACCGGGCGTTCCTCCGACTCCTCGACGGCGAGGCTGACGGTGGGTTCGAGGCCGCTGTCCGGGGTGCGTACAGGACGACCGCGAGCCGGCGCGTCGCCGTCGTCTCCGCGACCCCGACCTCCCCGCCGCCCCGCGACCCGCCGGACGGGAACTGGACGTTCCTCTCGGCGACGTCCGCTCGGGAGACGGTCGTCGTCGCGCGCGAGTCGGTCGCGACGCCGTCGTCGCGGGCCGTCGCCGACGAGCGTCGGACCGTCGAGGTCCGGCACCGCGAGACGAGGTACTGGCTGACGAACGGGACCGTGCGGACGACGACCGCGGCGTGGGTCGATCGCTACCGTGTCCGGATCACGCTCGACGTGACGTACGCGCCGATCGTCGGCCCGGATCGACCCGCGGACCCGGTGTTCGTCCGAGGCGGCGCCGTCGACGGACCGAACCTCGCGGACGTGCCGGCGGCCGTGCGAGACGAACGACTCCAGGCCGGGACCACCGACCGGCTCGCACGACGAGCGGTCGAGGGGGGCGGGTCGACGACGCGGACGACCCAGTACGGGGCTCGCCCCGAGAGACTCGACGAGTGGATCTATCGGGATCTGGCCGGGCTCCGCGACCGTATCCGGAACGTCTCCGTCGGAGTGTCACGGGACTCGCTCGCGTCCGGCGAGGCGAACGCGCCGGCGCGGCTGGCGGCGACGATCCGGGAGGAGCGGGCGAGGCTCGTGAACGCCCCCGACCGCTACGACGGCGCGGCGGACCGCGCCCGGGTCGCCGCCCGGGCCGCGTACGTCGACGCGGTCCTCGCGGAGTTGGATGCCCGTGCCGTCCGCGCCGGCGGCCGCAACGACGCCTACGCGGACCGCGTCGGCGACCTCCGCGCGGGGGTCGACGGCCGGCTCGACGACCTGAGCCGCGTCGCCGCCGACGCGACCGCGCCGGACCCGTCGCCCGTCGGCCGTTGGCACGCCGGCGAGGTGACGCTCACGCCGCGCGGGACGCCGGGGTACCTCCCGGTCACCGCGGTCGACGCGACGCGCGTCCGGTCGCCGGAGCGAGGCGAGTCGATCCGCCCGCTCGTCGCGCGCAACACGAACCTGTTCACGGTCCCGAGCGGCGACGCCGCGGACACGGTGACCGACGCCGCGCTCCCGGGGCGGCGCACCGCCTCGCTCGCGACCGCGGGACGGACTCTCGTCGCCGCCGAACGGACCGCCGCGGCGACGGGCGGGTCCGGAGACGCGGACGGGACCGCCCGCGAGACGCTCGAACGCCGCGTCGCGTCGGAACTCCGTTCGGTCGAGTCCCGCGCGGCGACCGTGCTCGCCCGCCGGACGGCGCTCTCGGCTCGCGAGCGCGCCGCCGCGGTCCGCCGGGCGAACGCCCGATGGCCGACGCCCGGCGCCCGCGCAGTCGCGGTCGTCGACGGTTCCTACGCGGCGGCCGTCGCGCGCGAGGCTGCCGTCGCCGGGTCGCTCGACCCGATCGACCGTGACCGGCTCGCGGTCCGTCTCCGGGTCGCGGTCGCGGAGGCGGCCACCGACGCGAGCGTCGCCGTCCCGGCGGACCTCCAGGTCGGCGTGGTCGACAAGACGCGCGAGGCCCGACGCGAGGCGCTCCGGAGGGCTGCGGCCGCCGCGGGCGAGAACGCGACCGAGACGCTCCGGAAGCGATACGGGAAGCGTGCGTTCGGCGGCGTGACGGCCGGGCTCCCGGTCGCGCCCGTGCCGGGCTACTGGTACGCGACGGTGAACGTCTGGGACGTTGAGGTCGCCGGCGCGTACCCCCGGTTCGTCGTCTCCGCGCGCGTCGGCGGGCCCGACGGCGCCGACGGTCGGATCCGGTACGTCCGCGACGGCGCGAACGTGACCGTCGACGTCGACGACGACGGGGTCGACGAACGGGTCGGACGGAACGAGCGCGTCTCGTTTCGCACCTGGACGGTCGTGATCGTGGTCGTCCCCGCGGGGAAGTCCGGCGTCGGCGACGTCGGGGGCGACGCCGACGAGCGATCGGACGGCTGGCCCTGTCCGCCCGCGGCGTCGGCGCCGGGGTGTCCGCCGCCGCCCCCGGAGTGACAACGGTTTTGGGGGCGCGGCGGGGAGGAGAGGTATGCTCTACGACGCCCTCGCGGACCCCGACGGGGCGACGCCGGCGGACCTGCTGGACGCCTACGCGGCTGAGCTGTCGGCGGCCGTCGGCGACGACGACCCCGCGGCGGTCGCCGAGGAGACCGGCGTCGACGAGGCCGTCGTCGCGGCGATGGCCGACGGCGACGCGGACGCGCTCGCGGACGTCCGTCTCACCGACGCCGCGGCGGTGCTGGAACGGTCGGCGGAGGTCCCCGCCCACGACATCGACCACGAGGTGCGCGACCACCTGATGATGGAGATGGTGACGGCCATCCTCGACGTGGACACGATCGCCGCCGAGATCGAGTCCGACCTCACCGGTCAGGAGGTCCAGCAGGCGCTGGAGGGCCGTACGAGGCTGACGCTCGGCGAACTGGCCGACATTCACGCGCTCCTGATCGAACGGAGTCCCTGATCGCCCGCCATGCACGTCACGATCGTCGGCTGCGGCTACGTCGGCCTCGAACTGGCGCGACAGCTCCGCGAACGCGACCACGCGGTCGCCGGGGTCCGTCGCTCGGACTCGGGGCTCGAAGCCGTCGAGGAGGTCGGCGCCGAGGCCGTCGACGCCGACGCGACCGAGCCGTCCTCGCTGGCCGCGCTCCCCGACACGGACGCCGTCGTGTTCGCGGCCAGCTCCGGCGGGCGCGGCGCCGACGCCGCCCGCGAGGTGTACGTCGAGGGGCTGACGAACGTGATCCGCGAGTACGGCGGGCGCGCCGACCCGCCCGAACGCCTCGTCTACACGTCGAGCACCGGGGTCTACGGCGACCACGGGGGCGACTGGGTCGACGAGGGGACGCCGTTGGACCCGACGACCGACAAGACGCGCGTCCTCGCGGAGGCCGAGCGCGTCGCCCGCGAGGTCGCCGAAGACTACGGGATCGACGGGACCGTCGCGCGCTACGCCGGCCTGTACGGCCCCGACCGCTACCGGCTGGAGCGGTACGTCGAGGGGCCGGTCACCGAGGGCTACCTGAACATGGTCCACCGCGACGACGCCGCCGGAGCGGTGCGGTTCCTCCTGGAGCGGGACCTCGCTCGCGGGGAGGTCGTGCTCGTCGTCGACGACGAGCCGGTCGACAAGTGGACGTTCGCCGACTGGCTCGCCGACGAGTGCGGCGTCGAGCGGCCGGAGAAGCGGACGAAGGCGGAACGGATCGCCGAGGGCGACCTCTCGGCGGCCGCCCGGCGACGCATCGAGACGAGCAAGCGGTGCTCGAACGGCAAGCTCCGCGGGCTGGGATACGACCTCAGCTATCCGACGTTTCGCGAGGGGTACCGGGACGCCGTCGAGCGGTTCCGCGGCGAGTGAAACGTCTGCCATCTTCATATGTGGGGACATGCAAGCGCCGCTATGGCACAGGTGGGTGCGCGGGCGTTCCAGCAGGGGTGGGACGCGATCGAGGCGAACCCGCGGCTGGTCGTCGCCGTCGCCGGGGGCGCGCTCGCGCTCGTCGCGGCGCTGGCGCTGTACCGACGGCTCCGCCGCTCGCCCGGCGAGCGCTTCCGCGCGCTCCTCGCGGGGCGTGACTCAGTCGCCGTCCTCCTGCATCCCAACCCCGACTCGGACGCGATGGCGGCCGGGATGGCCGTCGCCGAACTGGCCCGCAGCGTCGACACCGACGCGGTGCTCCAGTACTCTGGACAGGTCCGCAGACAGGAGAACCGCGCGTTCAGGACGGTCCTCGATCTGGAACTCGACCGGATCGACCACGTCTCGGACCTGGCCTCGGAGGCGGTCGTCCTCGTCGACCACAACGAGGCGCGCGGGTTCGCGGGCGCCGACGGCGTCCTCCCGTTCGCGGTCGTCGACCACCACCCGGGCGAGGGGAGCGGCGAGGCGTACACCGACGTTCGGACCGACTACGGCGCCGCAGCGAGCATCCTCGCGGAGTACTTCCGCGACACCGGCGCGACGCCCGTGCCGCCGGACGCCCACGAGTCGGAGGTGACGGGAGCGACCCTGTCGACGCGGACCGCGACCGGCCTGCTGTACGGCGTGATCTCCGACACGAACCGCCTGACTCGGGGCGCCTCCGCGGCGGACTTCTCGGCCGGCGCGTACCTCCACCCCGGCGTCGACGAGGACAACCTCGAACGCATCGCCGATCCGGCAGTGAGCACGGAGGCGCTGGACGTGAAGGCCCGCGCCATCGCCGGCCGCGACGTCCGCGGGTGCTTCGCCGTCAGCGACGTGGGCGCCGTCTCGAACGTCGACGCCATCCCGCAGGCGGCCGACGAGCTCGTCGGCCTGGAGGGCGTGACGGCGGTCGTCGTCCTCGGGGAGAAGGACGGCACGATCCACCTGTCGGGGCGCTCGCGGGACGACCGGGTACACATGGGCCGGGCGCTCGACGCCGCCGTCGGCGACGTGCCGGACGCGTCCGCCGGCGGCCACGCCCGCATGGGCGGCGGACAGATCGGCCCGCAGGTCTCCGCGGACGGCAGCGAGGAGGTCCCCGTCGTCGGCCGCGAGGAACTCCTCGACCGCCTGTTCGACGCGATGGACGGCGAGCGGTAGGTCGCGAGGGCGGCCCGGGCCGACGACTGTCACGCCCGGGGAGCGGCAGCCCTTTTCCCGTCCGCGCCGCAGTCGCCGACATGGCCACCTCGAGCGGGACGTGGGGGTACCGCGACCGCTTCGGCGACTCCTTCGGGCGGACCTACTTCCGCCGGTTCGGGCCGGGCGTCGTCTCCAGCGTCGGCGTCGGCACCTACCTCGGCGACCCGACCGACGGGGTCGACGACCGCTACCGCGAGGCGATGACGGCCGCGCTCGACTCGGGCGTCAACCTCGTCGACACCGCGAGCAACTACCGCTGCGGGCGCTCCGAGCGGGTGGTCTGCGAGGCGCTCCGGCGCGCAGAGGTCGACCGCGACGCCGTCGTGGTCGCCAGCAAGGCCGGCTTTCTCCCGTTCGACGGGGACCGCCCCGACGACCCCGCCCGCTACGTCCGCGAGGAGTTCCTCGACCCGGGCCTCGTCGACCCCGCGGACCTGGCGCGCGGGAGCCACTGCATCGCGCCCCGCTTCCTCGACGCGATGCTCGACCGCTCGCTGAGGGCCGTCGGCGTCGAGACGCTCGACTGTTACTACGTCCACAACCCCGAGACGCAACTGGCGACCCGCGACCGCGCGTCCGTGTACGACCAGTTGGAGGCCGCCTTCGAGACGCTGGAGCGTCGGCGGGCCGCCGGCGACCTGGGCGTCTACGGCGTCGCGACGTGGGAGGCGTTCCGCGTCCCACCGGACCACGACGCCCATCTCGACCTCGCGGCGGTGCTCGACCGGGCACGGACGGCGGCCGACGCCGTCGGCGTCGACGACCACGGCCTCCGGGCGGTCCAGCTCCCGTTCAACGTCCGGATGGCCGACGCGTTCACGGTCGCCGCCCACGACGCCGACGGGGCGGACGGCCCCCTCACCGCGCTGGAGTTCTGCCATCGGGAGGGGATCTCGGTGTTCGCCTCCGCCAGCCTCGGCCAGGGCGACCTGACCGAACCGGGCGCTATCCCCGCGGACGTGGACGCCAGACTGGAGGGTGACACCCCCGCCCAGCGGGCGCTCAACTTCGCCCGGTCCGCGCCGGCGGTGACGGCCGCGCTCGTCGGGTGTAGTCGCGTCGAACACCTCCGTGAGAACGTCGCCGCCGGGACGTTCGACCCGCTCGGCGCCTCGGCGTTCGACGCCGTCTTCGAGTAGGGGCGTCCTACCGGTCCGGCGGCCGCCCCCGACGTTCCGAGAAACCGAGCGACGCGAGCGGGTATCGGAGCGACCCGCCGCCGCGCGAGGGGGCGCCACCGATCCGCTCGCGAGGAGTCACCCTCGACGCGTGCGGGAGGGCCCGGGCTGTCGGTCGTCGCGGCCGGAGAACGGGTCGGGAGCGGGAGGGGCTCGGTCGGTCGCGTCGGCGCGCTCAGCGGAGTTCCTTCCACTCGCGACCGCAGTCGGGGCAGGTCCGGATCGCGTACACCTCGTCGGGGGGGTTCTCCTTCGCCAGGGTCTCGCCGCACTCGACGCACTTGACCCGCTCGTAGTTGTCCTTCTCCAGTTCTCCCTCTCGGAGCCCCTTCCGTGTGGATTTCACGCTCGCCCGTACTCGCGTGGGGCACAAAAACACGGCGTTGCGTGGGAACCGGGCGCACGTCGGACGCGAGTCGGAAGGCTTGACTCCGCCCGCGGGGAACGCCGGGTGTGTCACGGGGACGGCTGTTCGGGACGCTGTGCGGGGCGGTGTTCCTCGTCAACATGGCGCGGGTGGTGTTCGCGCCGCTGCTGTCGGAGTTCATCGACACGTTCGCCATCGGCGAGGCCACCGCGGGACTGCTCGTCTCGCTCGTGTGGGTCGGCAGCGCCGCCCCGCGCCTCCCGGTGGGCTGGCTCCTCACGCGCGTCCCGCGCCACTACGTCGTGATCGCGGCGGGCGTGGTGCTCACGCTCGCGTCGACGTTCGCGACGGTCGCCCCGAACGTGGACGTGCTGATGCTCGCGGCGGTCGGGATGGGGCTCGCGTCCGGCGTCTACTTCATCGCGGGCAACACGCTCGTCTCGGAACTGTTCCCCCGGACGGTCGGCCGCGTCATGGGCATCCACGGGACGGCGAGCCAACTGGCCGCAGTCTCCGCCGCCCCGTTCGTCACGGTCGCGCTCGGCCTCGGCATCGAAGCCGCGGCCGGTTGGCGCGCCGTCTTCGCGGTCATGGCCGTCGCCGCGGCCGTCGTCACCGCCGCGGTGGTCGTCGCCGCCCGCGGCGCGGACCTGCCGGAAGCGGGCGCCGAGGACCGCGACCTGCTTGGCGCGGCCGTAACCGAGTGGCGCACCATCGCGACCGGCGTGCTGATCCTCGGGGTCACGGGCTTCGTCTGGCAGGGCGTCTTCAACTTCTACGAACTGTACATGCTCGACAAGGGGCTCGCGCCGAACGTCGCGCGCAACGCCCTCACCGTCGTGTTCGGCGCGGGCGTCCCCGCGTTCCTCGTCTCGGGTCGCCTCGCGGACCGCCTGCCCCACGTGCCGTACCTCCTGGGCGTGCTCGCGGCGTTCGTCGCGTGCCTGTTCGCGCTCGTGTCCGTCTCCGGGCTCGTCCCGCTGCTCGTCGTCTCGGCGGTGACGGGGTACGTCATCCACTCGCTGTTCCCCGCGATGGACACGTACCTGCTCGACACGCTCCCGGACGCGACCCGCGGCTCGGCGTACGCCGTCTACTCGGCGTCGATGATGCTCGTGCAGGCCGGGGGGTCCTCGGTCGTCGGGGCGCTCCGGGGCGCGGGGCTCGGCTACGACGCCGTCTTCGGCGCGGCCGCGGGCGGACTCGCCGTGCTGCTCGTCGGGATGGTGCTCGCGCACCGCGCGTCGTGGCTTCCGGAGTGACGACGCGGCCCGTCGGGGGGACCGAGCGCCGAGCGACCCGCGATACCGGCCGAACGGTACCCCACCGCCACCGATTTCTCCCGTCGGAGACGGAGGTTACGTATGGCACGCACCCGGCTCTCTGACGGGACGCGCATCGGCCGAGTCGCCCTGACGGTGACCGACCTCGACGCCGTGGTCCCGTTCTATCGCGACGTGGTCGGCCTGCGCGTCCGCGAGCGCGACGCCGACCGCGCGGTCCTCGGAACCGACGGGGAGGACCTGCTGGTTCTCGACGTCGACCCGGCGGCGGGGCCACGACCCGCGGACGCCGCCGGCCTGTTCCACACCGCCTTCCGCGTCCCGTCGCGCGCCGCGCTCGGCGACGCCCTCGCCCGCGTCGACGCCGGCGACCACGGCCTCACGGGTGCCTCCGATCACCTGGTCAGCGAGGCCCTCTACCTCCGGGACCCGGAGGGCAACGGCGTCGAGGTGTACCGCGACCGCCCCCGCGAGGAGTGGCCCGGGACCGGCGACCGCGTGGAGATGGACACGCTCCCGCTCGACCTGGACGCGCTCCGGGCGGACCGCGCGGGCGACGCGGACGACCCCGGCGACTCGGTCCCGGCCGGGACGGCGGTCGGGCACGTCCACCTCGAAGTGACGGACCTCCACGCGGCGGAGGCGTTCTACGTCGACGCGCTCGGGTTCGACGTGCGCCAGCGGTGGGACGCGGACGCGCTGTTCGTCGCCGCCGGCGGCTACCACCACCACGTCGGCCTCAACACGTGGAACCGGCGGGGCGCCCGGGCGTCGGGGCGGGGGCTCGCGGAGTTCGAGGTACTCGTCCCCGACGGGGACGCCCTCGAGGCGGTTCGGGAGCGACTCGCCGAGGCGGGTGTGACCGTCACCGACGACGGTGAAGCGGTGGCGGTCGACGACCCGGACGGGATCGGGGTTCGGATCGCGACGGAGTCGGACTGACCCGAGGGCTCAGTTGTCGACGCGGGCCGGGCCGCTCGTTCTCGCCTGCCGTGTCCGCGAACTTCGCATGAACGGGCGTGACCGCCTGATCCGGAGGATTTGATATCGCGGTATCCGATGTATGGGCGGGATCGAGCGAGGGCTGCTCGGCGGGGGAGACAGCGACGAGCGGGCGAAAACGCGGGGACGGAGACGCGTGAGGGCTACCGGACCTTCGTCCCGAGCGGCGCGTCGCCGTGGGTGGTCAGCAGGTCGGCGTCCTCGCCGGCCGCCAGCACCATGCCGTTCGACTCGACGCCGAACAGCTCCGCCTTCTCCAGGTTCGCGACGATGACGACGCGCGTTCCGGGGAGGCTCTCGACGTCGTGGAGCTGTTTCAGGCCGGCGACGATCTGGCGCTCCTCGACGCCGATGTCGACGGTGAGCTTCACGAGTTCGTCGGCGCCCTCGATCCCCACGGCGTCGACGATCTCGCCGACGCGGAGGTCGAGCTCCTGGAACTCCTCGAAGCCGATCCGGTCTTCCGAGACGGGCGGGAGGTCGGTCACGTCTCCCCCGTCGTCGGGCTCGGCGTCATCGGTTTCGGTCCCGGCACCGTCGTCCGCCGCCGCGGCCGCCTCCGCGACGCGGGACTCGAGCTTCTCGTTGAGCTCCTCGACGCGCTCGTCCTCGATCTTCTCGTACAGCTCGTCGGGCGCGCCGATGTCCCGGGGCGGCGCCGCGAGGGCGGCGTCGGTCGTCACGTCGTGAACCGAGCCGTCCTCGTTCAGTTGGCCCCACAGCTCCTCGCTGGTCCCCGGCGCGACCGGCTCGAAGAGGACGGCGACGGCCTTGGCGATCTGGACGCAGTCGCGGATCACCTGCGCGGCGGCCTCGTCGTCCTCGCCGAGGAGGTTCCACGGCTCCTCGCGCTGGATGTACTCGTTGCCGAAGCGGGCAAGCTCGACGGTCGCGGTGCCGACCTCCCTGACGGAGTAGTCGTTCACCCCGGCGCGGAAGTCGTCGATCGCCTCCCCGATCCGGGCCTCGACCTCCTCGCTGACCTCCGCCTCGGGCGTCCCCTCGAAGTTGCGGTGTGCGAACAGCAGCGAGCGGTAGACGAAGTTGCCGACCGTGCCGACGAGTTCGTTGTTGACGCGGTCGCGGAACTTCTCCCACGAGAAGTCGACGTCCTGCTGGAAGCCGCCGTTGGTCGCGAGGTAGTAGCGCAGGAGGTCCGGGTGGAACCCCTCGTCGAGGTACTCCCGGGCCCACACCGCGCGGTCGCGCGAGGTCGAGAAGCCCTTCCCGTCGAGGGTCATGAAGCCGCTGGCCATGACGGCGCGGGGCTCCTGGAAGCCCGCGACGTGGAGCATCGCGGGCCAGAAGATGGTGTGGTGCTGGATGATGTCCCGGCCGATCACGTGGACGATGTCGCCGTCCTCGCGCCACGCCTCCTCCCAGTCGTACTCGTCGGCGCCGACGCGGTCGGTGTACTGCTTCGTCGAGGCGACGTACTCGATGGGCGCGTCGACCCAGACGTACAGCACCAGGTCCTCCTCCCCGGGGTAGTCGAACCCCCAGTCGAGGTCGCGCGTGATGCACCAGTCCTGAAGGCCGTCCTCCAACCACTGACGGGGCTGGTTCCGGGCGTTGCTGGTGCCCTCCAGGCGGTCGAGGAAGCCGTCGAGGTAGTCGGCGAGCTCGGAGACGCGGAAGAACTTGTGCGTGCGGTCGCGGTACTCCGCGGGGTTGCCGCTGATCGTCGAGACGGGGTCCTCGATCTCGCCGGGTTCGAGGTGTCGCCCGCAGCCCTCGTCGCACTCGTCCCCGCGGGCGTGCGCGCCGCAGTAGGGACAGGTCCCCTCGACGTATCGGTCCGGGAGGGGCTGCTCGTCGACGGGGTCCCACGCGACCTTGATGTCCTTCTCGTAGACGTACCCCTCCTCCTCCAGGCGTTCGACGATCTCGTAGGTGAGTTCGCGGTTCGCGTCGTCGTGCGTGTGGCCGTAGTTGTCGAAGTCGACGTCGAACTTCGGGAACGTCTCCTCGTACTGTTCGTGCCACTCCAGGGCGAACGCCTCCGGGTCGATGTCCTCCTCGATCGCCTGGACGGCGATCGGGGTGCCGTGCATGTCGGACCCGCAGACGAAGGCCGTCCGTTGGCCGAGCGATTCCAGCGCCCGCGAGTAGACGTCGCCGCCGACGTACGTGCGGAGGTGGCCGATGTGCAGGTCGCCGTTGGCGTACGGCAGCCCGCACGTCACCACCGCCGGCGCGTCCGTCGGGAACGCCTCGCGGGACTCGTCGGTGTGTTCGCTGCTCATGGATGTCGTGTCGTGCATGCGGGCCTAAAGCCCGCCGAAACGGGCGAACGCTCCCCGCCCGTGGGCGTCGTCAGTCCCCCGACGGCGCGCCGGAGTTCACGCCGCCGCCGACGCGACCCCGTTACGGGCCGCGAGGGCGGCGGGCGCTCCACCCGGCGCTACAGGACTCGCGCATGCGCATCGGGGACGCCGGGACCGTCATCGACCGACAGTCCGTTCCCGGGGAACTTCCCTCTGGCGGTCGTGCGGATCGGTGTCGGCTCCCGTAGGTACTTGCCCCTCGACGGGTTCCGGCGTGGTATGCACGCAAGCGCAGCGCGGTTCGCCGAGCGCGCCCGCGAGGAGTACGGCTTCGAGGCGGAGATCGAGGAGTTCCCCGAGGGGACCAAGACGGCGGTCGACGCGGCAGAGGCGGTGGGCTGTTCGGTCGGCCAGATCGTCAAGAGCATCGTCCTCGTCGCGGAGGACGGCGTCGCAGAAGCGGACGACGACGGCTGCGATGTCGTGGTCGTGCTCACCGCCGGAGACAACCGCGTCGACACCGAGGCGCTCGCGTCCGAACTCGGCGCGGAAACGGTGCGAACCGCGAACCCGGAGGAGGTGAAGGACGCGACCGGGTGGAGCATCGGCGGCGTCCCGCCGTTCTGTCACGAGCGGAGCGTGCCGACCTACCTCGACGAGTCGCTGCGTACCCACGACCGGATCTGGGCCGCCGCCGGGACGCCGGACGCGGTGTTCGAGCTCTCTCCCGACGACCTGCGGCGGATCGCGGACCCGGAGCCGACGGCGGCGTTCGAGTGAGGTAAACCCGATAGCGCGATACGGAATCCCGGGGGCCGGCGACGAGTCGAACCGTTGAACCCCGACCGCGTCCTCCCGACAGGTATGACCCTCATCGAGTCGCTCCCGCCCCGTCCGCTCCGGTCGGCCGAACTGGAGGCGCTCCGCGAGGCCGACAGCGTCACCGAGGCGGCGCCGCTGGGAGTCGATGACGACGCCGTCCGCGCGCTCGCCGTCCAGGCGGGCGAGACCATCCACGGCCTCGGCCACGACCCCGACGAGGGCTGGACCGTGGTGGAGAGCCGCGAGGCCGGCGACCCCGAGGACCTGGCGGCCGTCCGCGACGCCCTCAAGACCTGGGAGGCCCGACGGGCGGCCGTCGGCGATCAACCCGAGGGGGCCGACCTCGACGAGTGATATCCCCGTGACACGTGGTTGTCGTTCGTAACCCGGTTCGGATACGAACTACTATACGTCGTGACGGCGTACGGTGGCCCATGGCAGTCGAAGAGGCGCAGGCGACGGAGTCGCTCGACGCGGGGCCGTGCCCCATCGTCGACGCGCTCGAACAGGTCGGGTCGAAGTGGCGACTGGTCGTGCTCCACGACCTGCAGGACGGCGAGAAGCGGTTCAACGAGCTGAAGCGCTCCACCGACGCGAGCGCGCGGACGCTCTCTCGCGTGCTCGACGACCTCCGCGAGATGGACTTCGTGCAGAAGCGGATGGAGCCGGACTCCCCGGTGGCGACGTACTACTCGCTGTCGCCGAAGGGGGAGTCGCTGTCGCCGGTGTTCCGGGAGGTCGAGGCGTGGGCCGGCGAGTGGCTCGAGAGCTGCGCCGAGTAGGCGCTCCCGACGGACCGGGAGCCGACGGTCCCCGACCGGCGCCCGCGAACCGCCGGGGTTTATTCGCCCGCCCGCCCCGGGCCGAACCGATGCAGCGATGAGCGGCGACGGCGACCCGGCGGCGGGCACGCCCGGCGTCGACGCGACGTTCGAGACCGAGCACGCGGCGACCGTCGGCGACGCGCGGGCGCTCCCGCTCCCGGACGACAGCGTCGAACTCGTCGTCACCTCGCCGCCGTACCCGATGGTCGAGCAGTGGGACGACCTGTTCGCGGACCTCGACCCCGCCGTCGCGGCGGCGCTCGACCGTGCCGCCGACGGCGACGACACGGCCGCCGAGCGCGCGTTCGAGGCGATGCACGACGTTCTCGCGCCCGCCTGGGACGAACTCGCCCGGGTCCTCACGCCGGGCGGCGTCGCCTGCGTCAACGTCGGCGACGCGACGCGCTCGGCCGGCGGACGCTTCCGGCTGTGGGACAACGCGACGCGGGTCGCCGACGCGCTCGACGGCGCGGGGCTCGACCGCCTGCCCGGGGTGCTGTGGCGAAAGCCGACCAACGCGCCGACGAAGTTCATGGGCAGCGGCACCCTCCCGCCGAACGCCTACGTCACGCTCGAACACGAGCACGTCCTCGTCTTCCGCAACGGGAGCCGCCGGTCGTTCGACGCCGGCGACCCAGCCCGGTACGCCTCGGCGTACTTCTGGGAGGAGCGCAACCGCTGGTTCTCCGACACCTGGAGCGACCTCCGCGGGGCCGAGCAGGCGCTCGGCGAGTCAGCACCCCGCGAGCGGTCGGCGGCGTACCCGCTGGAGCTGCCGTACCGCCTGGTGTGCATGTACTCGGCGTACGGCGACAGGGTGCTCGACCCGTTCTGGGGGACGGGGACGACGATGCTGGCGGCGATGGCCGCCGGCCGCGACTCCGTCGGCGTCGAGCGCGACCCGGGGTTCCTCGCGTCCTTCCGCGACCGCGTCGGCGACGCGCCCGCGCTGTCGCGCGAGCGCGGCCGGCGCAGGCTCCGCGAACACCGGGAGTTCCTCGCCGGCCGTGACGGGGAGCCGGCGTACGAGGCGACCCACTACGACTTCCCGGTGGTGACGAAGGCGGAACGGGACGTCCGGGTGTACGAGGCGGCGTCGGTCCGGGAGACCGCCACGGGCTACCGCGTGCGCCACGAGCACCTCGACCCGCCGGGCGAGGGTCCGGAGTGACGTGACCCCTCGGCTCAGAAGAACCCGAGCGTGTACGACCCGGCGCCGAACAGCCCGAGCGTGACGAGGAGCCGTCCGACGCTGCCGACGAACGTCGCGAGCGCGAACCGCCAGTAGTCGCGCTCCAGCACGGCGAACGCGTAGATGGAGATGGTGTCCGGGAAGAAGGGGACCGACAGCGCCAGCGCGAGCCCCGCGTAGCCGTACTTGCGCGCGAGTTCGGCGGTCGTGGTCTCGGACCACTCGATCACGTCGAAGCGGGACCGGCGGAGCCACCGGATGATCGGGCCTGACTGCTTCGCCTCCTGGCCGATGTGGAACGCGAACACCGAGCCCGCGGCCTTCCCCAGGCCCGAAGCCAGCATGATCAGCGAGAGCTTGGCCCACTGCGGCAGCCCGAGGTCGAGCGGCGCGAGCAGCACCACCTCGCTCACGCCGGGCAGGGCGAACGCGATCAGGAACGAGTAGACGAAGACGATCCCCAGCCCCGTCCAGCCGGTCGCCGTCTCGACGAGTCGGGTGAGCCAGCCGAAGTCGGGCCACCACCCCGGCTCGGAGAACAGCGGGAGCGCGGCCTCCGCGAGGCCCGACGCGACGGCGCCGAGGGGGAACGCGACGAGGTCGGCGGGCGCGGCCGTCGAGAGCGCGAGCGAGGCGGGGACCAGCGTCACGTTCGAACCCCGGTGGTACCGCAGAATAAGTCCGGTGGTTCCCGGCGAGGATTCCAGTCGGGGCGGTGAGTCGTCGAAACCGTCGACCGCCTCACGTCGCCGGCGGCCTCGTCACGACAGGTCGTCCACGTCGTCCAGAAACGCCGCCAGCGACTCCCGGGTGACGTGCGGCATGACCACGACGCGCGCCTCCCCGGCTGTCGTCCGCGAGAGCCGCCACCCGCGTCCGCGGAGGGTCTCGAAGTCGTCCGTCGGCAGGTCGAACGCGACCAGCGGCAGTTCCGGGTCGACCACGCGGAGCCCGCGGCCGCGGAGTTCGTCCGCGAACCACGTCGCCAGGTCCATCGCCCGCCCGTACTCCTCGCGGTAGCCGTCGGGCCACAGCGCGTCCATCGCGGCGGCCGCCGAGGCGACGCCCGCCCCCGAGCGCGTCCCCGTCAGGCTCGCCTGCGAGGCGGTCTCCAGATACGGCGTCTCGACCGCCAGCGCGTCCAGCGCCGCGCGGTCGCGCGCGAGCAGGCCGCCCGCGGGCACCGCCGCCCGGCCGACCTTGTGGGGGTCGATCGTGACGGTGTCGACGCCGTCCACCGCGAACCCCCACTCGTGTCCGGAGAACGGGAGGTAGAAGCCGCCCCACGCGGCGTCGACGTGGAGCGGGACGCCGGCGTCGGCCGCGATGTCGGCCAGCGCGGGGACCGGGTCGACGCGGCCGTACTCGGTGGAGCCGGCGACGGCGACGACGAGCGCCGCGTCCTCGTCGAGGGCGGCCGCGACGGCGTCCACGTCCGCCCGGCCGTCGTCGTCGGTGGGGACCGTCCGGAGGTCCACGTCGAGCACCGCGGCGGCCTTGTGGAAGCTGAAGTGGGCCGACTCGGGGGCGACGACGGCCGGGTCGGCGGCGTCGGAGCGGTCGCGCGCCGAGCGCACCGCCTGCACGTTGGACTCCGTGCCCCCGCTGGTGACGTAGCCGTGCGCGGAGAGCGCATCGGCGGCGCCGTCGGGGGCGTCGGCGGCCCCGGATCCGGCGCCGCCCGCGTCGCCGGCGTCGCCGCCGAGCGCGTCCGCGAGCCCGGTCACCGCCGCGAGGCCGGCGACCGCCTCCGCCTCCAGGTCGGCGACGGCGCCGTAGGTCGCGGGGTCGCCGGGGTTCGAGGGGAGGTAGCGCTCGGCCGCACGCCGGGCCGCCGGGTGCGGCTCGGTACACATCGAGGAGAGCACCCGGTCGAACGACTGCGGGCGCCGGTCGTCCACGGGCGACTGCATTGGCGAAGGGAGGAACCGAGCGGGAGTTAGGGGTTGCGCTTTCCGGTTCCGGGTCCGAGTCCGGTTCGGGGTGTGCCGGGTCCGGTCAGCGCACGTCGTCGAGGATGAGCTTCTGCTCGGTACGTTTGACCTCGTGTTGCACGTCGCGGACGGCGTCGATGTTGGCGGAGATGCTCGTGACGCCCTGCTCGACGAGGAAGTCGACCATCCGCGGCTTCGAGCCGGCCTGCCCGCAGATGCTCGTGTCCACGTCCAGCTCGCGGCACGTCTCGATGACGTCGCCGATGAGCGTCAGCACCGCCGGGTGGAGCTCGTCGAAGCGCCCGGCGACGTTGCCGTTGTTGCGGTCGACCGCGAGCGTGTACTGCGTCAGGTCGTTCGTCCCGAAGGAGGCGAAGTCGATGCCGCACGCGGCCAGCTCCTCGATGGCGAGCGCGCTCGCGGGCGTCTCGATCATCACGCCCCAACGGCGCTTCTGGGGGTCGATGCCGACCGCCTCCATGTGCCGCTTCGCCGCCTCCACGTCGGCGGCGTCGTTGACGAGCGGGAGCATCAGCTCGACGTTGTCGTACCCCATCTCGTAGAGGCGCTTGAACGCCGTCAGCTCCTGGCGGAACACGTCCGTCTTATCGAGCGAGCGACGGATCCCCCGCCACCCCATCATCGGGTTGTGTTCGTCGGGCTCGCTCTCGCCGCCCTCCAGCTCGCGGAACTCGTCGGTTGGCGCGTCGAGCGTCCGCGCGCGGACTGGCCGAGGGTAGAACTCCTCGGCGACCTCGCGGATGCCGTCGACCAGTTCCTCGACGTACGCGTCGGCGCCGTTGTCGGCGATGTACTTCTCGGGGGTGACGCCCAGCGACAGCACCATGTGCTCGATGCGGAGGAGCCCGACGCCGTCGGCGCCGGTGGCGGCCGCGCGCTCGGCCGCCTCCGGGATGGAGACGTTCACCTTCACCTCCGTGGCGGTCATCGGCTTGACCGGCGTCTCGGGGCGGACCGCCTCGACGGGCTCGTACTCGTCCTCCTCGTCCCCGGCGGCGCGGCCCTGCCTGATCGTCCCCTTGTCGCCGTCGAGGGTGACGACCTGGCCGTCCGAGAGGACGCTCGTCGCCGACCCGGTGCCGACGACCGCCGGGACGCCCAGCTCCCGGGAGACGATGGCGGCGTGGCTCGTCATGCCGCCCTCGTCGGTGACGATGCCGACGGCGCGCTTCATCGCGGGCACCATGTCCGGCATCGTCATCTCGGTGACGATCACGTCGCCCTCGGCCACCTGGTCGAGGTGATCGAGCTTCGTTACGATGCGAACCTCGCCGGAAACGACCCCGGGCGAGGCGCCGAGCCCCCGGAGCAGCACCTCGTCGTCGTCGCCGCCGTCGGTTCCCGTCGCCGTCGCGCCGGCGGCGGCCTCCGCGTCCGACCCCCCGTTCGTGACGCTCTCGCGCTCCGTGTCGGCCGGGTTCGTCCCCGTGCCGCCTGTCGAGTCGGAGATGGTCGTGATCGGCCGGGACTGGAGCATGTACACCTCGCCGTCGTAGACGGCCCACTCCACGTCCTGGGGGTCGCCGTAGTGGTCCTCGACCCGGCGACCGAGCTCGACGAGCCGCTCGATCTCGCCGTCCGTAAGCACGCGCTGCTCGCGCCGCTCGTCGGCCACCTCGCGCTCGACGGTCTCGCCCGTCTCGGGGTCCTTCTCCATCAGGATCTTCTTGTCCGCGACGGTCACCTCCTCGACGGACGCCGTCTCGCGGTCGACGACGTAGTTGTCGGGGGAGACGGAGCCGGAGACGACCGCCTCGCCGAGGCCCCACGCCGCCTCGATGATGATCTCGGGCTCCCCGGTGGACGGGTGGGAGGTGAACATCACGCCGGACTTCTCGGCGTCGACCATCCGCTGGACGACGACCGCGATGTCGACCTCGCTGTGGGGGAAGCCCTTGCGCTGGCGGTAGTAGATGGCGCGCTGGGAGAACAGCGACGCCCAGCACTCCTTCACCCGTTCGAGCAGGGCCTCCTCGCGGACGTTGAGGAACGTCTCCTGCTGGCCGGCGAAGGAGGCGTCCGGGAGGTCCTCGGCGGTCGCCGACGAGCGCACGGCGACGAACGCCTCCTCGCCGTCGCCCATCGTCCGGTAGGCGTCGAGGATCTCCGCGCGGACCGACTCCGGCAGCTCGGTGCCGAGGATCAGGTCGCGGGCCGTCTGCTCGGCCGCCCGCAGCTCCGCGGAGTCCTCGGGGTCGATGTCCATGGCGGCGAACAGCTCCTCGTCGATGCCCGCCTCCTCGATGAAGGTGCGGTACGTCCCCGCGGTGACGACGAACCCCGGCGGCACCGGCAGCCCCGCGGCGGTCAGCTCACCGAGCGAGGCGCCCTTCCCGCCGACGGTGTCCAGGTCGTCGGCGGAGACGTCGTCCAGCCAAAGTACAGCCATTTCGTACGAGGAGGGACCGAGGACGTGACCAAGAAGGTTCCGACCGACGCAAGGGTGGAAAAATCGGTACTCGCGATCGAGTACCTCTCGACGACCCCGCCGGCCTCCCGGTGTTCGCACGCCTCCCCCGGATCGTGTGGTTTTCACCGTCCGCACGCCGACGGCCGGTATGGCAGACGCGTCCGCCGCGCCCGATGACCCCCCCGAGGAGCCGTACCTTGCCGCGGCCGCCGCCGATCGCTGGGACGTGCTCCGGTACGAGGACGACGGCGGCCCGGTCCACCGGGTCGTCCCGGCGGGCGCGGGGTCGTCGGTGGTCACCACCTACGAGCGGCGCGCGCGCTCGCGGCGGCGGATCGTGCTCGCGCTCGTCCCGCTGTCGGCGGTCGGCCTGCCGGCGGCGGGATGGCTGCTGGCGGACGCGCACGGGCTCGCGGTCGGCGCCGTCGCCGCGGCGATCACCGCCGCGATCGTCGTCCGCCGACACGTCGGCGAGGACGCGGACGACCGGACGGACGTCCCCACGGTCGTCGACACCAGCGTCGACGCTCCGACGGCCAGATCGTACGGGCTGGAGAACGGCGAGGTGATCGACGACGCGGAGGCGTACCTGGCGGCGAACCCGGACGCGACGCCGGAGCGGTCCCCCGAGGACGCGCTGGCGGCGGCTCGGCGGCGGTCCTGAGGGACGTGTACCGGTTTTCTGCAATAACAACGCGAGATCGAAACCGACAGACTGCGATACAGATCGGGGATACCGATCCCAGGCAGGCCGTCAGGCCTCGATTATCTCGTCGTCGTCGCTCGCGGGGACGCGGACCGTCCCCTCGAAGGACGTGACCGCGTCGCCGCCGACGGCCGGGTTCGCCCCGGTCGCGCGGACGCGGACTTTGCCGGGCCGGTCGACGTAGTGGCCCTGCTCGAACACCATCTCCTCGGGCGTCCCCGTCGACTCGCCCGGGCCGGCCGGGGTACCGGGCGCCTCGCTCGCGTCGCCGCCGCTGAAGGCGGCGAAGTGGTCGAGGTAGGCGCCGCAGGCGCCGCTGGCCGTCCCCGTCACCGGGTCCTCGTCGATGCCGCTCCCGGGGACGAAACACCGCCCGTGGAGCGTCGACTCGCGGTCGAGCGCGTCGAACGTGAACGCGTAGACGCCGGCGGCGTCGTGCTCGTCCGCGAGCGCCTCGACCGCGCCGAAGTCCGGGTCCATGTCCCCGAGGTGTTCGAGGAAGTTCACGGGGACGACGAGGAACGGGAGTCCGGAGGTCGCGTACGCGACGGGGAGGTCCGCGCCCACGTCGCGGAAGGCGTTGTCGTCGACGCCGAGCACGTCGCCGAGGCGGTCGTAGTCGACCTCGACCTCGTACACGGTCGGCGCGTTCTGGGTCATCCAGACGCGGCCCTCCTCGGTCACCTCGACCTCGATGACGCTCACGTTCGTCTCCAGCGAGTGCGTGCCGGCGTCGATGGCGCCCGTCTCGAACAGGCGCGCGTGGGCGGCGACGGTCGCGTGGCCGCACAGGTCCACCTCGGTCGTCGGCGAGAAGTAGCGCAGGCGACGCTCGGCCTCCCCGGAGGGGCGGACGAACGCCGTCTCGCTGGCGCCCAGTTCGCGGGCGACGGCCCGCATCTGGTCCTCGTCGAGGCCCGCGGCGTCCGCGACGACGCCCGCGACGTTGCCCGCGAGGGGGTCGGTCGTGAACGCGTCCACGAGCGCGGCGTCCCGGCGGTCGACGCTCGCCGTCTCGGTCGGGTCGGTCATCGCGTTCCCCTCGGCCGCCCCGCGACTAAACATCCGAGGGTTCCGGCGACGGGTCGCTCCCCGGGGTGCACGCGCGGGTCGCGGCCGCACGCGCGATTCCCCGGCGGAGTTCCCCGCCCCGTCGAACTCCCCCGTCCCGTCAGAGTCCTCCGATACCCGGCGGAGTCCTGCGATCCCGAACCGGTCCGGTCACTCGCCGGTGACGCCCCCGTAGTTCCGGTGGACTGCGTCGCCCTCGGCGGGCAGTACCGGGCCGGCGGCGACGACGTCGCTGCCCAGCCGCTCGTACACCTCGCTCGACGGCAGGTGCGAGTCGCGTCCGTACAGCTCCGCCCCGCGCTCGGCGGAGGTGGAGTGGACGACCGCGCCCAGGGCGACGTGGGCGATGCCGCCGGCGCACATCGGACACGGCTCGGTGCTGGTGTACATGATCAGGTCCGCGCGCTGGGCGGGCGAGAACTCCCGGGCGGCCCGGTGTGCGAGGGTCAGTTCCGGGTGGCGGCGAACGTCGTTCTCGGTGTTCACGGCGTTGCGCTCCTCCATGACGATGTCCCCGTCCGCCGCCCGGACGAGCAGCGACCCGTACGGGTCGTCCCCCCGCTCGGCCGCGCCCCGCGCCAGTTCCAGGCTCTCGCGGACGTACTCCTCGTGGTCCAGGTCGGCGAACCGCTCCGGCAGTCGCTCCGTCGACGACTCCATACCCGCTGTTCGGCGGCCGAGTCCCTGTAGCTACCGGCGCAGGAATCGTCCTCCCGCCCGACACCCGGTTCGCCGACACCTCCGCTCGGAGTTTCTCCGATTCGGACCGCAGTCCTGTGGTTTCTCGCGTTCCACCCCGCCGGCCGGGTCCTTGCCGACGGGGATGGCGTCGCCCCGACACGACTAAACGGCCCGTCCGTCACGGTCAGATATGACCGAGATACACGAGGGACAACGAGTGGCCGTGTTGGCCGACTCGCAGAACCTCTATCACTCCGCACAGAGCGTCTACTCCCGCAACATCGACTACTCGAAGATGCTGGAGAAGGCCGTGATGGGCCGCCAGCTCACCCGCGCCATCGCGTACGTCATCCGCGCGGACTCCCCGGAGGAGGAGTCGTTCTTCGAGGCGCTGCGCGACATCGGGTTCGAGACGAAGATCAAGGACATCAAGACGTTCGGCGACGGGAGCAAGAAGGCCGACTGGGACGTCGGGATCAGCCTCGACGCCGTCACCCTCGCGGACCACGTGGACACGATGGTGCTGTGTACGGGCGACGGCGACTTCTCCCGGCTGTGCTCGCACCTCCGCCACGAGGGCGTCCGCGTCGAGGTCGTCGCGTTCGAGGAATCGGCCGCGGCCGAGCTGAAGGAGGCGGCCGACTCCTTCGTCGACATGAGCGAGCGCGAGGACACGTTCCTGCTATGAGCGGCGACGCGACCCTCGCGGACCTCAGGGTCGTCGCGGACTACCAGTTCGGCGCCGGCGCCGGCGACGCGCTGTTCCCTCCCGGGGAGGACGTGACGGTCCGGCGCTCCACGAGCGGGCGCCCCCGGCAGGTCACCTGCGACGCCGGCCGGATCGTCTCCTACGGCACCGACGGACGGTTCACCCTCGGCGTCGAGGGCGGTCGCCGGCTCCGCTCCGTCCTGCCGCACCCCGAATACAGCGTCGTCGTCGGCGACGAGTCGGCGCCGTTCGTGCGCGACGGGAAGAACGTGTTCGCGAAGTTCGTGAGCGAGGTGGGCGGGGCGGTCCGCCCGCGCGACGAGGTGGTCGTCGTCCACGGGGACGGGACCGTCCTCGCGGTCGGACGGGCGGAACTGGCGGCCGCGGAGATGCGCGACTTCTCGACCGGGATGGCGGTGAAGGTGCGGTCGGGCGCCGGCCCGGAGTAGCGTACCCGGCGCCCGGGGGTGAGGTGGGGGTGGGGGTGGGGGTGCCCGCGTCCCCCGATCGGGGGCGGGATGGCGACCCAAGCACGCGGGTCCCCCACGTCCGGCGGTCGGGAGACGAACGGAATAAGACTGTCGGCGAAACCGCCGGCGGGCGGCGCGGATCGGAGGCCGAAACGGGTCGGACCCGGGCTACCAGAGCGGCGCCCCGATCGCCCACCCGATCAGCGCCCCGCCGTTGACGAACGGGAGCCCCGCGTGGATGCCGCGCCGCCGGTGGACGAACACCTGGAGCGCGGCGAGGCCGACGAGCGACCCGAGCAGGGGCGCGAGCGGGGCGAGCGTCCCGGGCGACGCGACGGCGACGCTGGCGGTCAGCATCGCGGGGAACAGCGCGTCGCCCGCACCCAGCACCGTCGCCGCGGGGCGGCCGCCGCCGGCGACGCGGAGTTCGCCGTCGTCGTACCCGTCGTCCGTCGGGACGACGAACATCGACGGGATCCGGAGGTCGGCGCTCGCGTCGGCCAACTCGCCCATGTGACCCGAGCCGTAGACTGCGTAGACGTCGTAGCCCGCGGCGACCACGAGCGCCCAGGCGGCGTAGACGGGCGCGAGGCTCGCCCCGAACAGGCCGGCGCCGCCGGCGACGCCCACGGCGGCGGCGGTGTTGCGGACGGCGGGCCGGGGGACGCGCCACGCGAGCAGCGCGCCGGCGACGGCCGCGACGGCGCCGACGACCGAGCCGAGGAACGGCGAGAGTGCGAACCACTGTGCCGTCGCCAGCGACACGAACATCGCCCCGCGAACGAGGCGTCGGCTCGCGCCGTGTCGAACGACCGCCAGCGAGAGGGCGGTCCCGACGACGAGGCCGAGCACCAGCGGGACGAGCGCGTCGCCGCCGTCGCCGTAGCTGACGCCGGAGCCGGCGAGCCGCGGGGTGACCGCGAGCGCGAGCAGTTGGACCGCCAGGAACAGCGCGCCGACGCCGAGGGCGCCGCGGACGCGCGGGTCCGCGAGCGGGCCGGACCGTCGCCCGGCGCGTCCCGGGGCGCCGCCGCGCTCGCTCACAGGTACGCCGCGACGCCCAGCGCCCGCGCCAGCGGGACGCCCGCCAGCAGCGACCCGAGGAGGTAGCCGCCGATGGCGCCGCCGTTGAGCAGCGGGAGCCCCGCGTGGGGACGCCCCTTCAGGACCATCCGGAGCAGGACGGCGAGGCCGAGGAACGTCCCGACGATGGCCAGGAGCGTGGGCAGGCCCATCGCGGGGACCACCGGGAGCCCGAAGGCGGGCGCGGGAGACCAGAACGCCGCCGAGGCGGCCATCACCGCCGGCATCACCGCGTCGCCGAGGCCGATGAAGAACACGTCGCGCTCGTCCCGGTCGGCCCCCTCGGTCGCGCCCTCGGTCGACCCCTCCGCGAGCAGCGAGTACGACCACTCCAGCGGGATGACGAGCACGACGGGGACGTTGAGGTCGAGCACGCCCTCCGCGAGGTCGAGCATGTGCTCGGTGCCGTACACCGAGACGGCGTCGTACACGGCCAGCACCGTCAGGAGGACGATGGCCGGGAGGAGGCCGAACGAGATACCGAACAGCCCCGCGGCGCCCGCGCCCATGAGGGCGCCGGCGGCGTCGATGACGTACCACTCGGGGTACGCCAGGAGCGCGACGGCGACGAGCGCCGCGGCCGCCAGCGCCGCGACCCCGGGGAGGAACACCGAGAACACGTACCACGACAGCAGCCCCGAGGCCCCGACGACGACGAGCCGGATCGCCCAGTCGAAGTCGTACTTGAACGCCGCGAGCATCAGCGCCGTGACGACGAGGATGGCCCCGACGTACAGCGCGGAGTTAGTCGGGTTCTGCGGGTCCTCGACCGTCTGGTAGCCGGCCGCCTCGAAGGTGGGCGCCAGCGAGACGGCGCCGACGTGGACGACGAGGAACAGCAGTCCCGCGAGGAGGGCGCCGCGCGCCGCACGTGTGTTCATCGCCACTGGGTTGCGCCGGCCGGCGTTTGGTGGTTGTGGTTCCGGACGACCCGACGGGCTGTCGCGCCGACCCGCCTGCCCGACGCGCGGGGGTCGCCCCGGAGAGCGGGCTCCCCGGGGCGGCATGCGGGCCCGCGAGAGTCGGTCGATCCGCCCGCCGCGATTCGGTATAGCGGTCACTGATTTACGGAACCGGCGAAGTCGTCCGGCGATTGAACGCCTGATACGTTCGAATTCGGACGACTCGGGCCGTCTCGGGAGTCATCCGTCCGTCTGACGCGGGTTTATACGGATGCGGCCACGTCTCCGTGTATGGGAAATCGGGTGGACGACCTGGAGACGCAGGTCGCTGAGCTACAGGCCGCAGTCGACGGCCTCACCGAGGAGTTGGTCGAGGCGAAGGAACGCATCTCGCAGTTGGAGCAGTCCACGTCGGTGGAGGAGCCCTCCGCGGAGGACCACAACCCGAACGCGGAGTTCGTGCCGAACGAGTCCGCGACGCAGGACGTGACCGACGACGACACGGCCGTGTCCGACGAGGAGGACGACGCCCAGAAGGCCGCCCGCGGCACCGAGGGCTCGGCCGCCGAGGAGTCCGAGTCCTCGTCGGACGACGACTCCGACGACATCATCGTCGCGTAAGCGAACCCCGGGCGCCCCCCGGAGCGGGGCGTCGCGGTCGACACACCACGCTCCAGACACACGTATGCACATCAAGGAACTCGTCCTGGACGACTTCAAGAGCTTCGGACGGCCGACGCGGATCCCCTTCTACGAGGACTTCACCGTCATCACGGGGCCGAACGGCTCCGGGAAGTCGAACATCATCGACGGCGTGCTGTTCGCGCTCGGACTGGCGCGGACGCGCGGCATCCGCGCGGAGAAGCTCACCGACCTCATCTACAACCCCGGCTTCGAGGACGGCGAGGGGCCCTCCGGCGAGCGAGAGGCCAGCGTCGAGGTGGTCCTCGACAACGGCGACGGCACGCTCGACCGCTCGCAGGTCGTGAGCGCCGCCGGCAGCGAGGACGTCGGCGACGTCGACGAGATAACGATCAAGCGCCGCGTGAAGGAGACCGAGGACAACTACTACTCCTACTACTACCTCAACGGGCGCTCGGTCAACCTCTCGGACATCCAGGACCTGCTCGCACAGGCGGGCGTCACGCCGGAGGGGTACAACGTCGTCATGCAGGGCGACGTGACCGACATCATCAACATGACCCCCCACGAGCGCCGGGGGATCGTCGACGAGATCGCCGGGGTCGCCGAGTTCGACGCGAAGAAGGAGGACGCCTTCGAGGAGCTGGAGACCGTCGAGGAGCGCATCGACGAGGCCGACCTCCGGATCGAGGAGAAGGAGGAACGCCTCGACCAGCTCGCCGACGAGCGCGAGACCGCGCTGCAGTACCGGGACCTTCGCGACGAGAAGCAGGAGTACGAGGGCTACCTCAAGGCCGCCGAACTCGAGGACAAGCGCGAGGACCTCGAGAGCACCCGCGCCTCCATGGAGTCCCGCGAGGAGGACCTCGAGGAACTCCGCGCGGAGCTCAACGAGCGGCAGGCGCGGGTCGACGACCTGGAGGCGGACCTCGACGAGATCAACCGCGAGATCGAGCGCAAGGGCGAGGACGAGCAGATCGCTATCAAGGCCGAGATCGAGGAGATCAAGGGCGACGTCTCGCGGCTGGAGGGGAAGATCGAGAACCAGCGCGAGCGCGTGGAGGAGGCCGAGACCGAGCGGCGCGACGCGTTCGTCGCGATCGACAAGAAGGACGAGGAGATCGACGAGCTGGAGTCGGAGATCCGCGAGGTGAAAGTCGAGAAGGCGAACCTGAAGTCGACGCTGACGACGAAGCGCAGCGACCTCGCGGAGGTGCAAGCCGAGATCGACAGCGTCGACACCGAGTTCGACGAGCTGAAGGCCGACCTCGCGGAGAAGAAGGAGACCCTGGAGGAGCTGAAGGCCGAGAAGAACGAGCTCCAGCGGGAGAAGGACCGCCTGCTCGACGACGCGCGACGGCGCTCGAACGAGATCGGCGACGTCGAGGAGGAGCTGCAGGAGACCCGCGAGGCGATCCCGGACCTGACGGAACGCGTCTCGAACCTCCACTCGGAGCTGGACAAGGCCGAGAAGAACAAGGCGAGCATCGACGGCGTCATCGAGGACCTCCGCGCCGAGAAGCAGGAGTTCCAGGACGAACTCGACGGCGTCGAGGAGGAGATCCGCGCGAAACAGCAGGAGTACTCCCAGCTGGAGGCCCGCGCGGGCGACTCCGGCGACACCTCCTGGCCCCGGGCGGTGACGACGGTGACGAACGCCGACTTCTCGGGCGTCCACGGCCCGGTCGGCGAGCTCGCGTCGGTCCCGGACGAGTACGCGACAGCCTGTGAGACCGCCGCGGGCGGTCGGCTCGCGAACGTCGTCGTCGACGACGACGGCGTCGGCTCCGACTGCATCGACTACCTGAAGCAGCGCAACGCGGGTCGCGCGACGTTCCTCCCGATCACGGAGATGGACGACCGCGGCCTCCCGTCCCTGCCGAACGACCCGGGAGTCGTCGACTTCGCGCGCAACCTCGTCGACTACGACCCGGAGTACGAGGGGATCTTCTCGTACGTCCTCGGGTCGACGCTCGTCGTCGAGGACATGGACACCGCCAGGCACCTGATGGGGAACTACCGGATGGTGACGCTGGACGGCGACCTCGTGGAGAAGTCCGGCGCGATGACCGGAGGATCGGGCGGCGGCTCGCGCTACTCCTTCTCGAAGTCCGGGAAGGGGAAGCTGGAGCGCGTCGCAGAGGAGATCCACGACCTGGAGGACGAACGCCAGCGGATCAAAGCCGAGATCGCGGACATCGACGAGGACCTGGAGGACGCCCGCTCTCGCGCCTCCGACGCCGCCGAGAAGGTGCGCGACATCGAGTCCGACATCGAGCGCGCCGAGGAGAAGCGCGAGGCGAAGGAGGCCCGCATCGAGGAACTGGAGGAGCGCCTGGCGGACCTCGAGGAGGAGCGCGAGTCGGTCGACGCGGAGATGACGGAGCTCGACGGGGAGATCGAGGCGGCCGACAGGGAGATAGCGACGGTCGAGGCCGACATCGAGGAGCTGGAGGCGGAGCTCGCCGACTCGAAGATCCCCGAGCTGTCGGCGGAGGCCGACGAGATCCGCGCGGAGATCGAGGACATCGAGGACCGGATGGACGACCTCGACGGGGAGCTGAACCAGCTCCAGCTGGAGAAGCAGTACGCCGAGGACGCCATCGACGACCACCACGAGACCGTCGAGGAGGCACAGGAGAAGAAGGCGGACGCGGAGGAGCGCATCGCGGAGTTCGAGGAGCGCATCGCCGAGAAGGAGGCGACCCTCGAGGAGAAGCGCGACGCGATCGCGGAGCTGGAGGACGAGCTCGCGGACCTCAAGGAGGAGCGCGAGTCCGTCAAGGAGGCGTACCGCGAGGCGAAGTCCGCCCGCGACGAGCAGGAGACCGAGGTCGAGCGGGTCGTCTCGAAGCTGGACTCCCTGCGCGAGACGGCCGAACGGCTGGAGTGGGAGATCGAGTCGCTGGAGGAGCAGGTCGGCGCCTACGACCCCGAGGAGATCCCCGACCACGACACCGTGGAGTCGGAGATCGAGCGGCTGGAGTCGGAGATGGCGGCGCTGGAGCCGGTGAACATGCTCGCGATCGACGAGTACGAGGACGTGCAGGCGGACCTGGACGACCTCCGGGAGCGACGCGACGTACTGGTCGAGGAGCGGGAGGCGATCGAGGAGCGGATCGACCGCTTCGAGTCCCAGAAGAGGGCGACGTTCATGGACGCCTTCGAGGCGATCGACGAGCAGTTCACCGAGATCTTTCAGCGGCTCTCCGCGGGGACCGGCGAGCTGGTGCTGGAGGACCCGGAGGACCCCTTCGAGGGCGGGCTGACGATGAAGGCGCAGCCGGCGGACAAGCCGGTCCAGCGGCTCGACGCGATGTCCGGCGGGGAGAAGTCGCTGACCGCGCTGGCGTTCATCTTCGCCATCCAGCGGCACAACCCGGCGCCGTTCTACGCCCTCGACGAGGTCGACGCGTTCCTCGACGCGGTCAACGCCGAGCGCGTCGGCGAGATGGTCCACGACCTCGCGGGCGACGCGCAGTTCGTCGTCGTCAGCCACCGCTCGGCGCTGCTGGAGCGCTCCGAGCGCGCCATCGGCGTGACGATGCAGTCGGACAACGTCTCCGCGGTCACGGGCATCCAGTTGGGCGACGACGGCGAGCCGGTGCCGGAGGTGCAGGCCGATGATTGAGGCGCCCGGCGACGTGAGCGGGATCGGCGCCCCGGAGGACGGCGCCGACGAGGACGAGGTCGAGCCGGTCGAACTCCTCGTCAACCTCGCGGAGGAGGGCGAGATCGACCCGTGGGACATCGACGTGGTCGAGGTGACCGACGCCTTCCTCGAACGGCTGGACGAGGCCGACCTCCGGACGGGCGGCCGTGCGCTGTTCTACGCGAGCGTGCTCCTCCGGATGAAGTCCGACGACATGCTCGCGGACGACGACCCCGACGAGGGGGAGGAACTGGAGCCGTGGGAGGCCGCCTTCGAGGGCGGGGAAGCGATGGGCGGCGCGGACGCCCACGCCGCCGACGGCTTCGACCCCGTGTCGGCGCTGGAGGACGAGATGGACCGCCGGCTGGAGCGCAAGAGCACGCGCGGGTCGCCCGAGACGCTGGACGAACTCGTCCGCGAGCTCCGGGAGGCCGAGCGGGGCACCTGGTGGAAGGAGTCGCGCGAGTACGACACCAGCGAGTCGCCGCGAGGGTTCTCCCGCGGGACCCAGACGCTGGAGTACCACGGCGCCGACGACCTCCGCCGCGAGGGCGAACCCGGCGAGGAGGACGTCACAGGGACGACCCACGAGGAGGACATCGAGACGGTCATCGAGGACGTGCGCGCGCGGCTGCGCCCGCAGTACGAGCGCGGCCGCGGCGAGGTGCTGTTCCGCGAGGTCTCGGACGTGGGCAGCACCGCCGTGATGACGTACCTCGCGCTGTTGTTCCTCGCGCACCGCGGCGAGATCACGCTGGAGCAGGACGACCTGTTCGGCGACCTGTGGGTGCGGGACGCCGGCGTCGTCGCCGCCGGCGAGGAAGCGATCGCCGACTGACGGGAGGCAGCGCTCCGTCCCCCGGCACGGTTCCGCGGGCACGCTCGGGCGCTCAGCTTTCACCGCCGCTCCGGCGGCGACGAACCACGCCCCCGAGCAGGTACCCGAATCCCGCGACGGCCGCGAGCGTCGCCAGCACGGCTGGGTCGCCAGCGGCGTTCGCGACGAGGGCGGTCGTCGCGGCCGCGAGCACCGCGTACCCGATCCCGACGGCGGCGTCGCGCGCGACGGCGTCGGACACGACGACAGATCTACGCGACGGGACGACAAAACGGAACGGGTGACCCGGGAGCCTCAGCCGTCCAGGTACTCGTCGACGAAGATCCCGACGCGCTCGCGGGTCTCCGCGGGCACGGCCTCCGCCGGGGTGTTGATCGTCCCGTCGAGCGAGCCGTGAGCCTCGCAGTCCATGTCGTCGGGGAAGGTGCGGACGGCCTCCTCGACGGTCTCCTTGATCGCCTCCTCGTTGGCGGCGGCGTTCTCCAGCACCTCCTGGAGCGTCACCTCGCTGTCCTGCTTCCACACGTCGTAGTCGGTGACGCCGGCGACGGTCGCGTACGCCATCTCCGCCTCGCGAGCGAGCTTGGCCTCCGGGATCGCGGTCATGCCGACGAGGTCCCACCCCTGCGCGCGGTAGAACTCGGACTCCGCCTTCGTGGAGTACTGGGGCCCCTCGATGCAGACGTACGTCCCCTCGTCCACCACGTCCGCGTCGGAGTCGAGGCCGTCGAGCGCGCGCTCGGCCGACTCGGCGAGGTGGTCCGCGAGCTTCGGGGAGTACGGGCGCGTGAACGGCTGGTGGACGACGATCCCGTCCCCGAAGAACGAGAGGTCTCGGTTCTTGGTGCGGTCGTAGATCTGGTCCGGGATCACGAGCGTCTGCGGCGGGAGTTCCTCCTTCAGCGACCCCACCGCGTTGCTGGCGATGACGTACTCGACGCCCGCCTGCTTCAGCGCGTGAACGTTGGCCTTGTACGGGAGGTCCGTCGGGGAACGCTGGTGGTCGGGGCCGTGACGGGGGAGGAAGACGACCTCCCGGCCGGTCTCGCCGAACTCGCCGATCTCCAGGGGCGCGGAGGGCTCGCCGAAGGGAGTCGAGACCGCCTCGGTGCGGGTGTTCCGGAGCGGGAGCGCCTCGTAGATGCCGCTGCCGCCGATGAAGCCGATCGTCATGTGCGTCAGGGTTCTGGCGGTTCCGGCTAAAGGGATGCGGATCGGTCGGCTCGGTGATCGGGCCCGCCCGGCGCGTCGGCGGCTCGCCCCGTTCAACTCGCGTTCGGGACCGGGTCGCCCGCGCGTTCGGTTGCCAGCGACTCCGCACGGTCGCGAAGCGCCTCGTTGACCGCCCGGAAGGTCGCCGTCCAGTCGTCGCCGTAGCGGCGGAACAGGACCCCCGCGAGCAGGCCGGCGAACCGCTCGTCCTGGACGAGGACCGACCGTTCGCCGTCCACGTCGCGCACGCGGAAGCCGTGCTCGCCGTCGAACAGGCCGCGCACCCACAGGTGGCCGACCCAGCGGAGCTCCCGGCCGTCCGCCTGCCGGACGGTCGGCCGGAAGGTGGGCGCGGACCCGGCGGCGGGGCCGGGCCTGACGGTCAGGCGCTCCCCCGACGCCGCCTCGCCCTGGATGCGGGTGTAGTCGTTCCACTCGGGGTAGGCGTCGAAGTCGGTGAGTACCTCGTACACGAGCGCCGCGGGGGCGTCTATCTCCGTCTCCACTCGGATCGTGTTCATGTCTCCGGTACGACGGGAGGGGACAAATACTCGTAGTGAGCCGGGCCAGCACGCGGCGACCCGGATCCGTACGCATTTACGTCCGGACGGTGGACTCCGGTCGGACCCATGCTACTCGCCGGAACCGTCGTCGCCGACCACCGGACCGTCATCGAGGACGGGGCGGTGGTCGTCGAGGGCGACGCGATCGCCGCCGTCGGCGACGGGGCGACCCTCCGCGACCGCTACCCGGACCACGAGCGCCGCGAGTTCGGGATCGTCGCGCCCGGCACCGTCGGCGCCCACGTCCACTCGGTGCAGTCGCTCGGCCGGGGCATCGCCGACGACGCCGCGCTGCTGGACTGGCTGAACGACCACGTGCTCCCGATGGAGGCCGGCCTCGGCGCCGACGGAATGCGCCTCGCGGCCGAACTCGGCTACCTGGAGTGCATCGAGTCCGGCGTCACGACCGTCGTCGACCACCTCTCCGTTCACCACGCCGACGAGGCGCTGGCGGCGGCCGTCGAGTCGGGTATCCGCGCCCGCGCCGGGAAGGTGCTGATGGACACGAACGCCCCCGACGGCCTGCGTCAGGACACCGAGCACGCCCTCGCGGAATCGGAGGTGCTGATCTGGCGGTACCACGGCGCCGGCGGCGGCCGGATCCGGTACGCGGTCACGCCGCGGTTCGCCGTGACCTGCACCGAGGAGTGCCTGCGGGGGTGTCGCGACCTCGCGGACGAGTACGACGGCGTGCGGATCCACACCCACGCCTCCGAGAACACCGACGAGGTCGCCGTCGTCGAGGAACGAACCGGCGCGCGCAACGTCGAGTTCCTCCACGAGGTGGGCCTCACCGGGGAGGACGTGATCCTCGCCCACTGCGTCCACACCGACGAGCGCGAGCGCGAGATCATCGCCGAGACCGGGACGCACGTGACGCACTGCCCGTCCTCGAACATGAAACTCGCCTCCGGCGTCGCGCCCGTCGAGGACTACCTCGACCGCGGCGTCAACGTCGCCCTCGGCAACGACGGCGCGCCGTGCAACAACACGCTCGATCCCTTCACGGAGCTGAAGCAGGCCAGCCTGCTCGCGAAGGTCGACGCCGGCGACCCG
Organism: Halobaculum sp. EA56; assembly: GCF_051195075.1. Lineage (NCBI taxonomy): Archaea > Methanobacteriati > Methanobacteriota > Halobacteria > Halobacteriales > Haloferacaceae > Halobaculum > Halobaculum sp. EA56. The sequence continues at coordinate 349,856 of NZ_JBNTJX010000004.1, read as the reverse complement.
ACCGCCGTCGACGCGCCGACTGCGTTCCGGATGACGACGCGGAACGGCGCGCGCGCCGCGGGGTTCGAGCGCGTCGGCGCGCTCCGCGAGGGCTGGAAGGCGGACGTGATCGGCGTCGGCACCGACGCCACGCGGGCGACGCCCCTGCACGACCCGATCGGCCACCTCGTCTTCTCCGCCCACGGCGACGACGTGACGTTCACGATGGTCGACGGCGAGGTGCTGTACGACGAGGCCCGCGGCGGCCACCGGACGCTCGACGCCGGGTCGATCCGGCGGCGCGCGCGGGAGTTCGACGTCCCCGGCGTCGAGGCCTGACCGGGTGCGCCTCAGCGACCCGCGGTCCGCGTCTCCTCCGCCGCCTCGACGTAGCCGCGGGTGAACGCCGGGACCGCGTCGTCCTCGCGCAGCCCGTCGAGGTCGTACCAGTGAACGGCGGCGACCTCCTCGGGGTCCGCGGGGTGGGGGTCGCCGGACTCGTGTTCCGCGAGGAGCACGACGTTCAGACACGGCTCGCCGGTGTCGAGCTCGAAGACGCCGCTCGTGACGAGCGTCGTGTCGCCCGCCTCCACGGCGACCTCCTCGCGGAGTTCCCGTCGGAGTGTGGATTCGATCGCGTCGGCGTCGCCGGGGGCGGCTTCGAGAGTCCCGCCCGGCAGGCCGAGCGACCCGGGCGCGTGGTCCTCGGCGGCGCCGCGCTCGATGAGGAGGTACCGCGGCTCGCCGCCGCGGAGGCGGTACACCGCGGCGTCGACGTTGACGACGTAGGCGTCCGTCATATCGGGATGTGCGCGGATCGCCGGAAAGGCGTTCGGGTGGCGTGGTCGGTGATACCACGGGTGAGAAGCGTTCATTACCGACCTTCGCTTCGTAGGTCCCATGGACGACCCTCCCTCGGGAGCGCACGCGTCGGATCTCGTCGAGGGGGACCTCCTCCGGCCGATGTTGCGCGTCGCCTGGCCGCTCGTGGTGATCCAGCTGCTCCAGGTGATGTACAACGTCGCCGACACCTTCTGGCTCGGGCGGCTGTCGGCCGACGCGGTCGGCGCCCTCTCGCTGGCGTTCCCGATCGTGTTCCTGTTCATCAGCGTCGGCGGCGGCTTCACGGCCGCGGGCGCGATCCTCGTCGCCCAGCACACGGGCGCGAGCGCCGCCGCCGGGACCGGCGACCGCGAGGCCGGCCGCGTCGCGGGCACGGCTCTCGGGTTCGTGACGCTGGTCGCGTTCGGGCTCGGCGCGCTCGGCTACGTCGCCGTCGAGCCGGCGCTGGCGCTCATCCCGGCGGACGCGCGGACGGCGACGGACGTGGTGCCGCTCGCGGCGGCGTACATGCGCGTGTTCTTCCTCGCGACGCCGTTCCTGTTCGGCTTCTACACCTTCGTCGCGCTGATGCGCGGCTACGGCGACACGCGCGCGCCGCTCCGGGTGATGGTCGTCTCCGTGGCCGTGAACGTCGTCCTCGACCCGATCCTCATCTTCGGATGGGGGCCGGTCCCGGCCTACGGGATCGAGGGTGCCGCCTGGGCCACGTTCGTCGCCCGCGGCGTCGCCACCGCCGTCGGCTGGTACGTGCTGTTCGGGACGAGCGCGGGGCCAGAGATCCGGCCCTCGGACCTGGTGCCCGACCTCGGCATCGTCCGGCGGATCCTCCGGCTCGGCGTCCCGTCCGCGCTGGAGCAGTCGGGCGTCTCGCTGGCGTTCGTCGTGCTCACGGCGCTGGTGGCGACGTTCCCTCCGGCGGTCGTGGCGGCGTACGGGCTCGGCAACCGCCTCATCTCGCTGGTGTTCCTGCCGGCGATGGGGCTGGCGCAGGCGGTCAACACCGTCGTCGGGCAGAACCTCGGCGCCGAGCGCCCCGACCGTGCGTGGCGCGCCGTCCGCGCGGCGCTGGCGGTGGTGAGCGCGGTGATGCTCCCGGTGGCTGTCGTCGCGGCCGCGTTCCCCGACCCGATCGTCCAGGTGTTCCTCCCGCCAGGGTCGGCGGGGGCGGCAGAGACGATCGGGTACGCCTCGACGTACCTGCGGGTCGCCTCGGTGATGTTCGTCTTCCTGGGCGTATTCGAGGTCGCACGCGGGGCGTTCCGCGGTGCGGGTCGGACGACCACGGCGCTCGTGCTGTCGCTCGTGGCGGTGTGGGTCGTGCGCGTCCCCGCCACGTACGCCGCGGTGTTCGTGTACGACCTCGGGACGACGGGCATCTGGTGGGCGGTCGTCGCCGGCGACACGGTCGGCGCGCTCGTCGCGCTCGCGTGGCTCGCCCGGGGGTCGTGGACGGAGGCGGTCGTCGAGCCGAAGTCGGGCGTCCCCGCGGACGATTGACCCGGCGCGAGCGATCGAGCGTTCATGGTCGAGTCGTCTCCGGGGCGTGGTCCCGACCGCCTCATACTGTCAGACGTCCGCAGTTCGAGAGTTTCGCCACCTCGGGGTGGCGAACGTCTTCACGAAGTCACGTCCGACAGTATCAGATCGCGGTGAACCAGTCGGGGTCCCCGTCGCCCCCTCGCTGCTCGTCGGCGTCGGCGCCGGCGCTCGAAGCCGGCTGCTGCCCCGTGGTCGCCTCGTCCGCGATCTGCTCCCGCTCGGGGGGAGTACGGAACTCGACGGCGAACGTGGCCCCCTCGTCCGAAGACGACACGCGGATCCGACCGCCGTAGCTCTCCACGATGTTCCTGACGTGGTAGAGTCCGTTTCCGTGGTCCGACGACGGGGACGGCTCGAACAGTTCGCCGCTGACCTCCTCGTCGATTCCCTCGCCGTCGTCGGCGACCTCGACGACCGTCGTCTCCGCGTCGGTCGTCGCCGACACCACCACCGACGGCCGCTCGCCGGCGTGTACAGCCGCGTTCTCCAGCAGGTTCGAGAACACGGTCTTGACGAGCCCGTCGGCGAGGACGACCGTCCCGGCGGGGACCCGGACGTCGATCGAGACCGAAAACGAGTCCTCGACGCGGTCTGCCTCCGCAAGCAGCACGTCCCTGACGGCGACCGGCTCGAGCGTCGGCCGCTCGGACTCGCTGAGGATCTCCCTGACCGACGAGACGAACGCCGAGATGTCGGCGCTGCGGTCGCGGATCGTCGCCAGCCGGTCCGCCATCTGGTCGTCCGACGGTGCCTCCTCGCGGAGGAGCCGGGCGTAGCCGTGGATCACGTTCGCGCTGTTGAGGACCTCGTGGCGCAGCAACGAGTTGAAGAACAGGAGCCGTTCGCGCTCGCGTTCGACGCGTACCGCCCGTAGCTCCGATCTGGTCTGGGCGCGGGCGCGACAGATCGCCTTCAGCTCCATTATCCCCACGATGGTGCCGGCGGAGACGCCGAAGCCGGAGGCAACGTTCACCAGAAGCAGTTGCTCTCCCCGGTCGAAGGAGGCGCCGACCGCGTACGCAGTGAGCCAGATCCCGACGACGCTGAGCATCGTCGACCCGCCCATCCACGGGAGCAGCCGGACGAGGAGTGCCTGGTCGATATCCGAGTTGTGCATCCACAGCACACAGCCTGTGAGGACCACCACCGGCATTGCCAACAACAGGACGAAGATGTACTCGCGCAGGGCGTCGATGTCCCCCGTCTGCTCCAGTCTGACGAAGTTGTACAGGTAAAGTCCCAGGAAGGCCAGGAGCGTCGCTACGACGACCACACGTGTCGCGACCCCCCTGTCCCGAGGATCCATTCGACACGCAAGGATTCGACAACCGTTTGTTGAACGCTGCTATGAGGACAGTAGAGTCCACTGAGAGAGTATATAGCCGACATAGAAAAGTAGATGACCCTGCTGTTGAGTCGTCAACTCGTCTGAATATGTCCCGGTCGATACACGCGGACGGAACCGCGACTGCGACCGTCGGTCGGGTACTCCTGTACGCGGTTGTTTCTGCCGTGTTGTTCGTCGTCGGGCTGCTCCCGGCCGAGAGCGTCGGGGAACTCGGGGTCGACGTCGACCTCAAGCCGTTCGTCCTCCCGTACCTCGTGATCGCGACGGCCCGGTTCGACGAGCGGACGCTCGCCGCCAGCGCCGGCGCGGCGGTCGGCGAGGGGACCCTCGACCTCCTGGAGGGGTTTGAACTCGACGACCCCTTCGGCTTCGTCGGCTATCTGGTCGGCTTTCTCGTCTTCGGCTGGGTGCTCCAGGAAGTCGCCCCCGACGCCGACGACCGCCGGTGGCAGGTGGCCGCCTGCGTCTGCGGCGCCCTCGCCCAGGCCGTGTTCGAGGGAACGGCGTTCTACTTGTTGAGCGGCGCAACGGTCACTGAGGCGGCGATCAGTGTCGCGGGAAACACGGTCACGCACGGGCTCCTCCTCGGAGCCATCCCCTTCCTGATGCTGGCTCCGGTCGTGCGAGGTCGGTTTGGCGAGTGACGGTGAGTCGTGGTCGACCGGACCCACGGTGGCGGAGTGTCGGCGTGTAGAGATACCTACCAGGTTCCGGTCACGTATTCTGAACAGTACGTTCGGTTGGATCTATATATCGATTCGGTTTTCAATGATTATAAAATAGGGTTAATTGAAATAGATATAGATCGGTCCAGATGTCCTATCTCGATTACGTCGGCGGGTCGACCGATCGTGGCAGATCGATCGCTATACTCGGGCAGAAATTCGGATCCGACGAAAGAGAAGGCCCAAACGGACCGATCGTCTAGAGTCAGTAATGACAGATGACTATCGTTCCGTCGACCACTCGTTCCTCGACGATTCCTCGGTGCTGCTCGTGGCCCCCGCCTACGACCCCCCGGACGACGAGGCCTGTATCGACCTGCTGACCCCCGTCGACCCCGGGCAGGCGAACGTGTTGAGCGTCACGCTGGAGGCGACGCCCGACGAGCGACTGTCCGTGTGGATGCGGGAGGTCGGCGGGACGCTCCCGTCGCGCGCCCGGGTGATCGACGGGGGGAGCGGGGCGACGCGGGCCTCGCAGGCGGCGGCGTCGGGGGAGTTCCCGACCGTCGACGTCGAGGTGCTTCCGGAGGACGGCGACCTGGTCGACCTCGCCCTGTCGATCGGATCCACGTTGGGCGAATGGGAGGCGACCGACGTGCGGTCGACGCTGTGTCTCCACTCGCTCTCGGCGTTGCTCGACTCCTTCCCCCGGGAGGACGTGATCGGGCTGGTGAACGGGCTGAACGACCGCTGTGAACGGCTGGGCGTGCTCGCCCATCACCACATCGACCCCGACGCCCACGACGAGGAGACGCTCGCGACGCTGCGCCCGCTGTACGATACCGTCGTCGAACACGTCCCGGACGAGGGGTGGATCGTCGCGAGCGACGAGGGCTCGTCGGCCGACCCGTCGTTCCGGGCGGCGACGACCCCGCCCGTGGGACCGGGCGATGCCGACCTCCGCGAACCGGAGGCGGTCCCGATCCCGTACTCGTTCGACACGGTGCTCGATCTGATCTCCCACCCCCGCCGGCGGACGCTGCTGTACATGCTCCGGGCGTGCCCGGACGACGAGATCGGCCTCGACCGCCTCGCGGACGCGGTTCACGAGCGCGAACGGTCGATCCCCGTGCGGGACCCGCCGGGCTCGCGGGACGCCCTGTTGACGTCGCTCGTGCACGTCCACCTCCCGAAGCTCGAAGACGTCGGCGTGATCGGCTACGACGCCGACGCGGAGGTCGTTCGGTACCACCCGAACCCGGCGCTGGAGTCGTGCGTCCGGTACGTCGAGACGCTCGAACTCGGGTGAGCGTAGCCGTCGGCGGCGACGGGCCCGCTCGGTCCGTTCGGTTGCCGGCGTCGACTCGCGTCGCCGGCGTCGACCGCCGTCAGACCAGCGTCCCGCTCTCCAGCAACGCGATCAGCCCCGTCAGCATGGGGATCGACGCGAGCGTGGTCACGAGTATCACCGTGCTCACGTACTCGGGGACCGCCACGCCGCCGACCTCGAGGTCGTCGGCGAACTCGCCGACGAGGATCATCGGCGTCACCGCCGCGGGCATCGCCGACTCGAGGACGAACACCCGCGCGACCGTCGCGTCCTGGAAGCTCACGGCGAGCGCGACGGCGACGGCGACCGCGGGCGCGACGACCATCTTCAGCACCGAGGGCGTCGCCGCCTGCGAGAGCGCCGTCCCGTAGTCGGTCCGCGACAGCTGGATCCCGAGGATGAGCAGCATCACCGGGATCGAGGAGTCGCCGACGAGCTGGAGCGTCCGCATCGCGGTCCCGTCGACCGGCGGGACGAGCCCGAGCGCCCGCGCCCCGAGCGCGACCGGGACGGCCCACACCAGCGGGATCCGGAGCACGCGTCTGACGCCCCGGAGGCCCCCGCCGCCGCCCGCCCGCGAGGCGACGTACACGCCGACGGTGTACACCAGCACCGACTGGATCGCGAGGTACAGAACCGCGGCCGCGCGTCCCCCCGCGGGGAAGGCGAAGTCCGACAGCGGGATGCCGTAGTTGCCGCAGTTGGGGAACGTCGCCGCCAGCACGAGCGCCGAGAGCCGCGGCTCCGACTCGCCGAACAGCCTGCCGACGCCCTCGGCGACGACGACCATCCCGACGATGTACGCCGTCACCGCGACCGTCATCTTCGCGATCGTGGCGCCGGAGAAGGTGGCGGTCGCGAGGCTGTGGAGCACGAGGGCCGGCGCGAGCACGTAGACGGTGACGGTGTTCAGCGGCCCGGCGTCGAGGTCGCTCGTGCGGCCGAGGACGAAGCCGACGGCCGAGACCGCGACGATGGGGAGGACGGCTCCGGCGAAGATGTCGAACAGCGCCACGTGGGCCGTTCCAGCGGGCGACGCCAAGAGCGGATCGGCTCCGGCAGGCGCCACGGCCGCCCTGACCGGCGGAGCCCGTTCGGGCCCCGGGCCGACCTCGCAGTCCCACCGCGTCGGGACTCAGGGGTCCCGCACGTCGACGCCCGCGAACTCGAATCGGGCGCCGCCCGTCCGGCTCTCGCCGACCCGGACCCGCCAGCCGTGCGCGTCCGCGATCTGCTCGACGATGTTCAGGCCGAACCCCGTCCCTTCGTCGGCGGTCGAGTAGCCGGCCTCGAAGACGGTGTCGCGCTCGTCGGCCGGGATCCCCGGGCCGTCGTCGGCGACGTAGAACCCCTCGTCGGTCCGACCCACCGACACCGTCACGTCCTCGCCCGCGTGCTCGATCGCGTTCCGGATCAGGTTCTCGACGAGCTGGCGGGTCTGGTCCCGGTCCGCCTCGACGACGGCGTCCGCTCCGACCGACAGCGACGCGTCGGCGGTCGCGACCGTCTCCCAGCAGGCGCGAACGAGCTCGCCGAGCCGGATCGGTTCGAGGTCCATCGCCTCCTCGCCCTCCCGGGCGAGCGTGAGCAGGTCGTCCGTGAGCGCGTCCATCCGGTCGAGCGCCGTCCCGATCCGGTCGACGTGCTCGCTCTCCGTCTCCTCCGCCAGCAGCGAGAGGTGCCCCTGTGCCACCGCGAGCGGGTTTCTCAGGTCGTGGCTCACGACGCTCGTGAACCGGTCGAGCCGCTCGTTGCGGTCGACCAGTTCCCGCTCGCGTGCCGTCCGCTCCGTGATGTCGCGGTCGATGGCGACGAACCGGTCCTCGCCGTCGAGGTCGAGCCTGATGAGGTGGACCTCGATGGGGAACGTCGTGCCGTCGCCGCGCTTCAGTTCGCCCTCGAACCGCCGCGGCGTGTTCGACGGCAGGTCGGCCCAGAAGGAGCGCGCGTGCTCCGGGTCGACCGTCGGGTCGAGCTCCCACACCCGCATCCCGACGAGCTCCTCCTCGTCGTACCCCAGCTCCTCGCGGAACCGGCGGTTCGCGTCTCGGACGACGCCCTCGGCGTCGTGTATCACCATCATGTCCGGGGAGTTCTCGAACAGCGCCTCCAGCCGCGCGGTGCTCGCGCGCAGGCGTTCCTCGCGCCGCTTCCGCTCCGTCACGTCGCGCTGGAACCCGACGAACTCGGTGACCTCCCCGTTCTCGTCGTGGATCGGGAAGACGTTGAGCTGGTTCCAGAACAGCTCCCCGTCGGCGTCGTAGTTGCGTATCTCCGTCGAGATCGGCTCGCCGGCGTCGACCGCCGCCCGGATCTCGGCGACCGTCTCGGGGTCGGTCTCCGCTCCCTGCAGGAACCGGCAGTTCCGGCCGACGACCTCCGACTCGTCGTACCCCGTCATCTCCTCGAACCGGTCGTTCACGTAGACGACGGGGTTGTCCTCCCGCGTCGGGTCGGTGATGACGACGCCGAGCTCGGCGGCGTCGAGCGCGTCGGTCTTGAGTGCCAGCTCCGCCTCGAGCTCGTCCTCGCGGTCCAGCTCCTGCACGATACACACGTGGCCCCCGTCGTCCATCTGCGTCAGGACGAGCCGCTCCGGGACCGGCCGGCCGTCCGCCGCGACGCCGGTCGAGCGCCCCCGCCAGGTCCCCTCGGACTCGAGCCGCGGGAGGATCTCGTCGGTGAAGCGCCGCGTCTCCTCGGGCGGGTACAGCACCTCCCAGTGCTCGCCGATCAGCTCGGCGCGGTCGCGGTCGTAGACCCCCGCGTACGCATCGTTCATGTACTGATAGACCCCGTCCTCGTCGATGATCCCGATCCCCTCCTCGGCGGACTCGATCGCCTGGAACCCCCGCCGGACCTGCGTCTCCGCCCGGTGCTTCTCGACCAGGTTCTCGACCTTGTTGGCGAGCACCGGGTACTCCTCCGGGCCGCCCTTCTGGAGGTACTCGTCGACGCCCGCCGAGATCGCCCGGCTCGCGATCTCCTCGCTCCCCTTCCCCGTGAACAGGACGAACGGCGTCTCGATCCCCTCCCCGCGGATCCCCTCGAGCAGTTCGAGCCCGTCCGTCCCGGGCATGTCGAAGTCGCTGACGACGCAGTCGTACTCCGCGTCGCGCAGCTCCCGCAGCGCGTCTTCCGGGCTCGTGAGGGTCGTCGTCTCGGCGTCCGAGAGCTCGCGCTCGAGGAACGTCGCGGACAGCTCGGCCATGTCCTCGTCGTCGTCCACCAGGAGCACCGAGATGCGCCGGTCCGGCGCGGTGAACGGGGTGATCTCGCTCAGTGGGGACGTGACCATGGGCCCACCCTTGCGTGCGCGGTCGTATAATCCAACCCATACGTTTCAACAGAGACATACTTCATCCCGGGCCGGCCACGGCCGGTTCGCACGGCGGTCACTCCTCGTCGCCGGCGTCGATCAGCCGGTAGCCGTCGGCCGTCTCGCGCACCACGTCGCGCCGTTCCATCTCCTCGAGCACCTCCCCGACGCGGCCGGGCTGGGCGATCTCCATCTCGATGCGGTCGATGCCGTGGAACTCCGCGAGGTAGTGGCGGACGTCCTCCAGCGTGAACGCCTCCTCGTCGGCCTGTTCCATCGCACCGCTCGTCAGGTCGATCATGTCCTCGATGAAGTTCCAGGGGTACACCATCCACGTCCACTCCTTCAGCTGTTCGCCGACGAAGTCGGGCTCGAACTCGGAGGTCTGAAGCAGCTGGAGGGTCGCGGTGCGCACCTCCCCGCACTCGCGGTCGGTGACGTACTCGTGGGCGCGCTCGATCGATCCGCCGGTGTCCGCGATGTCGTCGATGATGAGCACGTCCTTCCCCTCGACGCTCCCCTCGGGCATCGGGTAGCGAACGGTCGGCTCGCCGGACTTCTCGGCGGTGCCGACGTAGTGCTCCATCTTCAGGCTCGTGAGGTCGTTGAGCCCGAGGAAGTCGCAGATGCACCGCCCCGCGAACCAGCCGCCGCGCGCGAGCGCGACGACCACGTCCGGCTCGAAGTTGGCGGCCTTCACCTGGTCCGAGACCTCGCGGCACAGCCCGTAGATGTACTCCCAATTCGTGACCGTGCAGTCGAAGTCGTCCGGGAGGTCGCTCATTACCGCCCCATCGTTCCGGTGTTCGTATAAGGGTTTACAGGCCGTCTCGCGTGACCGGCGGGGCGACTGACCGCGGCGTCGGTCGCGGCGGCGCGCCGTCCGTGCGACCCCTCCCCACACGCAGCCGGGGAACCCCGACGACGACGGCGGGATCACAAAATCGGCCCACAGGGAAACGCATTTACTGGTGACGGGAGTTGGATACGGCAATGAGCGAGACGCCGGCCTCGACGCGCGCCGTGGCCGTCGAGCGTGGTGTCCGCCGTTCCTTCTCCGCGAAACCGAAACGTGTGTGAGATCGCTCCCGGCGAGGCGTAGCGTCCGATCCGGGACGAGTTCCGGTCCGCACCCGTAGACGCACCGACAGCAGACTACCCGACACGACAGCCGAACCCCACAACCACACGCGACACCCATGACGATACCACACGACACCTTCGCCGGCGTCTACCCGGCGATGACGACGCCGTTCGCCGACGGCACCGACGAGGTCGACCACGAACAGCTCGCCGCCGACGCGCGACGCCTGGCGGACGCCGGCGTCGACGGGCTCGTCCCGGTCGGCTCGACCGGCGAGGCCGCGACGCTCACCCACGACGAACACGCCGAGGTCGTCGAGACGGTCGTCGACGCCGTCGACGTTCCGGTGATCGCCGGCACCGGATCGAACTCCACCCGCGAGGCGCTCGACCTGTCCGAGCGCGCCGCCGACGCCGGCGCCGACGGCCTGCTGCTCATCTCGCCGTACTACAACAAGCCGGAGCCCGCGGGCCAGTACGACCACTACACGACGATCGCCGACGCGGTCGACCTCCCGCAGGTCGTCTACAACGTCCCCTCGCGGACGGGCCTGAACCTCGACCTCGACACCGTCGTCGACCTGGCCGGCCACCCCAACATCCGGGGATACAAGGCGGCCTCCGGCGACGCGAACCGGATCTCGGAGATAATCGAACGCACGCGCGAGGAGGCGTTCGACGTGCTCTCGGGCGACGACGGGATGACGCTCCCGCTGATGGCGATGGGCGCGACGGGCACCATCTCGGTGGTCGCGAACGTCGAGCCCGAGCGGACCGGCCGGCTGGTCCACTCCGCGCTGGAGGGCGACTTCGAGCGCGCCCGGGAGGTCCACCACGAACTCGGGCCGCTGACGCGCGCGCTGTTCCGCGAGACGAACCCGATCCCGGTGAAGGAGGCGATGGCCATCCGCGGGTACGGCCCCGCGGAGATGCGCCCGCCCCTGACGCGCGGGAGCGACGAGACGCTGCGCGTGCTGACGGAGCTGCTCGCCGAGCTGGAGGCGGCCGACGGCGGGGGCGAGGACGCCGGGTCGCCGGCGACGGAGGCCTGAAATGGGGACGGAGACGGACGCCCCGATCCGACTCGCCGTCACCGGCGCCGGCGGCCGCATGGGCCGGGAGGTGATCGAGGCCGCGCGCGAGCGCGACGACTGCGCGGTCGCCGTCGCGGTCAACCGCTCGCCGGTCGACCCGGTCGCCGGCGTGACGGTCGACGACGCCGACGACCTGCCCGCGCGGCTCGCCGAGGAGTCGCCGGACGTGCTGGTGGACTTCACCGGCCCGGAATCGAGCGTCGGGTACGTCGCCGCCGCCGCCGAGGCCGGGGTGGCCTGCGTCGTCGGGACGACCGGCTTCTCGGCCGAGCAGGAGGACGCCCTCGCCGACGCCGCCGAGCGGGTGCCGGTGCTGCGCGCCTCGAACTTCTCGCGGGGGATCGCGGCCCTCCGCAGGGCAGTCCGGGAGGCCGCGGCGGCGCTCCCCGGCTACGACGTGGAGGTCACCGAGACCCACCACAACGGGAAGGTCGACGCCCCCAGCGGCACGGCGCTCACGCTCCTGGACGACGTCGAGGACGCCCGGCCGGACCTGGACGAGCGCGTCCACGGCCGCGAGGGCGACGCTCCCCGGACCGACGGGGAGGTCGGCGTCCACGCCCGCCGCGCGGGCGACATCGCCGGCGAGCACGAGGTGCTGCTGGCCGGCGACGAGAACGTGCTCGAACTGACCCACCGCGCCGGCTCCCGGCGCGTGTTCGCCGCCGGCGCGCTCGACGCCGCCGCGTGGCTGGCCGGCCGCGAGGCCGGCGCCTACGACTTCGCGGAGGTACTCGAATGACGACGACACTGGAATCCGACATCGACGACCTGTGGCACCGCTACGACGACGGACTGACCGCCGCCGACGCCGACGCGTCCGTCCGCCGGACCCTCGACGAGTTCCTCGACGCGCTGGAGGCCGGCGAGGTCCGCGCGGCCCGCAAGACGGGCGACGGCGTCGACTCCTGGGAGGCGAACGAGTGGGTCAAGCGCGGCGTCCTGCTCAACTTCGGGCTCCGGGAGACCGAGCGCCGCGAGTACGGCGACGTCGGTTACTACGACGTGCTCCCGCTGCGCGAGACCGATGACCTCGCGGCCCGTGGCGCGCGCAACACCCCCGACGGGACGGTCCTGCGCCGGGGCGCGCACCTCGGCGACGACACGATCATGATGAGCCCGTCGTTCGTCAATATCGGCGCGCACGTCGGCGCCGGGACGCTCGTCGACTCCTGCGACACCGTCGGCTCGTGCGCCCAGCTGGGCGAGAACGTGAAGCTCGGGGCGAACACGCTGATCGGCGGCGTGCTGGAGCCGGTGGAGGACGCCCCGGTGATCGTCGAGGACGGCGTCTCGCTGGGCGCCGGCTGCCGCGTCACCTCGGGCTTCCGCGTCGGCGCGAACTCGGTCGTCGGCGAGAACACGCTGCTCACGCCGCGTATCCCGGTGTACGACCTCGTCGCGGAGGAGGTCGTGTACGGCCACCTGCCCGAGAACCGTCGGGCGTTCACCCGGTTCGTCGAGTCGAGCGTGAGCGACCACGACATGTTCGACGGCGGCGCGTACAAGCCCGCCGTCGTCGCCACCGACGTGGAGACCGAGACGCTGGAGGCGACGCGGCGGGAGGACGCGCTCCGGGAATGAGCGCCGAGGACGGGCGCGACGGGGGCGGCCGCGCGGACGGCGAGGACGCGGACCCCGCCGGCGGCGACCCGGACGGCGGACTCGCGGTCCGGCGGCTCGCCGACTGGGACGCCGACCGCCTGCGCGAGCTGGCGACAGCGCACGGCACGCCGCTGTACGTCACCGACATCGACCGCGTGGCGGAGAACTGCGGGCGCCTGCTCGACGCCTTCCCCGACGCCCGGGTCAGCTACGCGGTGAAGGCGAACACCGGCCGGGCGGTGCTGGAGACGGTCCGCGAGGCCGGCCTCGACGCCGAGTGTGCCTCCGCGGGGGAGGTGCGACGGGCGCTCGACGCCGGCTTCCCGGGCGACCGGGTCGACTACACGGCCGTGAACCCGCCCGCCCGCGACCTCGACAGCGTGGTCGAGTGGTGGGGCGACCACCCCGACCTCACGGTCACGGTCGGCGCGCGCGACACGCTCGACCGCCTCGCAGAGCGCGGCTTCGACGGCCGCGTCCGCGTCCGCGTCAACCCCGGCGTCGGCGCCGGCCACCACGAGAAGGTGCGCACCGGCGCGGCCCCCAAGTTCGGCGTTCCGTACGACCGCGCGGCGGAGTTCGTCGCGGCCGCCCGCGACCGCGTCGATGTGGTCGGGCTCCACGCCCACGCCGGGTCCGGCATCCACGGCGAGGAGGACCTGGCGGCCCACCGCGACCTCGTCGCCCGGATGGGCGACCTCGCCCGCGAGGTGGGCGACCTAGCGTTCGTGAACGTCGGCGGCGGCTTCGGCGTCCCGTACCGCGAGGACGAGCCGCCACTGGACCTCGACGCCGTCGCGGCGGCGACCCGGGAGGCGCTCGGGGACGTGGACGCCGACCTCGCGGTCGAGCCCGGCCGCTACGTCGTCGCCGACGCGTCGGTCCTCCTGACCCGGGTGAACACGGTGAAGCCGACCCCGGAGACGACGGTCGCGGGCGTCGACGCCGGCATGACCGACCTGCTCCGCCCGGCGATGTACGACGCGTACCACGCGATCCGGAACCTCGACGCGAGCGAGGACGGCGGGGAGGCGGGCGACGCCGACGACGGCCGCGGGGTCGGACCGGTCACCGTCGCCGGTCCCATCTGCGAGACGGGCGACACCTTCTGCGACGGGCGGGAGCTCCCGATCCCCGAGCGCGGCGACCTGCTCGCCGTCGGAAACGCCGGCGCGTACGGCTACGAGATGGCCTCGACGTACAACTCCCGGCCGCGGCCCGCGGAGGTGTCGCTCGACGGCGACGTCCTGCGCGAGCGCGAGACGCTCGCGGGAGTTACCCGTCTGGAGCGCGGAGGCGCGGACGAATGAGCGAGTTCGACCCGGCGGTCGACGGCGACGCCGCGAACGGCGGCGGGGCGGGGGACGCCGACGCCGAGCGAACGGTGCCCGCGACGAAGTACCACGGCACGGGCAACGACTTCCTCGTCGTCGACGCCGCGGAGGACGTCCCCGACCGCGGCGCGTTCGCGGTCCGCCACTGCGACCGCGAGACCGGCGTCGAGGGCGCCGAGCGGACCGGCGCGGACGGCGTCCTGTTCATCGACGTCACGAACGCCGGCGACGCCGGCGACGGTGCCGATTCGGTCGCCCGCGCGACGATGACGCTCGTCCAGCCGGACGCCTCCATCGCGGAGATGTGCGGCAACGGCGCGCGCTGTGCGGCGGCGTGGGTCCGCGAGCGCACCGGCGCGCGCGTCGTCGACCTGGAGACGCCCGCTGGGACCCGTCGGGCGGTCGTCCGCGACGACGCCGACGACACGGGCGAGGGTGACGCCCGCGGCGACGACGTGACCGTCGAGGTCGGGATGGGACGGCCGTCGTTCGCCCCCGCGGACGTGCCGCTCGCCGACGACCGCGACGGGCCGCTGATCGAGGAGGACGTCGAGGGCCTGACCGTCACGGCCGTCGACACGGGCGTCCCGCACGCGGTCGCGTTCGTCGACGCCGACGCGGGCGGGGTCGACGGCGTCGACCTCGACGCGGTCGCCCCCGCGGTCCGCCACGCCGCGGTCTTCCCCGAGGGCGCGAACGTCACGCTGGCGACGCAAACCGGCCCGGACTCCTTCGACCAGCGAACCTACGAGCGCGGCGTCGAGGGCGAGACGCGCGCCTGCGGCACCGGCGCGGTCGCCGTGGGCGCGGTCGCCCGTCGCCTCGGGCTGACCGAGCACGCGGACCTCGCCGTCTCTCCCCCCGGCGGGACCCTCCGGATCGCGGTGCCGGACGGCGGGCCGGCGACGCTGACCGGGCCGGCCGCCCGGGAGTTCGCCGTCGACCTCGCGGTGCCGGGTCCCGGCTCGGAGGCGGACTCGAAGCCGGAGGGCGAGGAATGAGCGAGGAGGGAGGGAGCGGCGTCGCGTCCGCGTTCGACCCGGTCGCGTTCCTCGCGGAGGCGGTCCCCGTCGAGTCCCACGAGTCGTCGGACGAGATGCGCGGGTTCCTCGTCGACACCCTCGCGGAGCACGGCGTCGAGGCGCGCGTCGACAACGCGGGCAACGTCCGCGCGACGAGGCGTGCGGACGGCGACACCGGCGCCGCGGCGGGCGAGACGCCCGACGGCGCCGCTCGGGGGCCGGCCGACGACGACCTCGACGGGCCCCACCTCGTCCTCAACACCCACATCGACACCGTGCCGCCGCACGTCGAGTTCGAGCGGGGGACGGACGATGCGGGTCGCGAGGTGTTCCGCGGGCGCGGCTCCTGCGACGCGAAGGGACCGCTCGCGGCACTGCTGGCGGGGTTTCTCGCGGTCGAGCCGGCACGGGGCGCGGTGACGCTCGCGGTCACGCCCGACGAGGAGACGCTGTCGACTGGCGCGGACGCCCTCGTTCGCGGCCGCGGCGCCGACCACCCCGACGGCCCGGTCGACCCCGTCGGCGGCGACCTGTTCCTCGTCGGCGAGCCCACGGACTGCGACGTCTGCGTCGCCGCCCGCGGACGGTTCGAGGGGACGCTGACGCTGACCGGCTCGGCCGCCCACGCCGCGGAGCCGGGCTCCGGCGTCAACGCCGTCGCCGCGCTGGAGGACGCCCTCGCGGCCGTACGCGCCTTCGACGACGGGGCGGCGACGCACCCGCTGCTCGGCGGGCCGACGCTCGTCCCGACGGGCGTCGCGGGCGGCGAGGCGACCAACCAGGTGCCGGCCCGGGCGACCGTCACGCTCGACCGGCGGTCGGTCCCGCCGGAGACCGCCGAGGGGTTCCGCGAGGCGCTCGCGTCGGCGGTCCACGGGGCCGTCGCCGACGAGGTGGGAGTGGCGTTCGAGTTGACCGACCGGCCCACGCCGTTCCTCGAGGCGTTCGACACCGACCCCGAGCACCCCCTCGCGACGGCCGTGCGCGACGCGGCGCGGGCGGTCGGCGGGTCCGGAGACGGCGAGAGACGGCCGTTCGGCGCGGCGACGGAGGCGTCGTACTTCGCGCCCGCGCCGACGGTGGTGTTCGGGCCGGGTCACCTCGCCGACGGGGACGGCGCGGTCGCCCACAGCGAGCGCGAGTACGTCCGCGTCGACCGCGTCCGCGACGCCGCCGAGGCGGTTCGCCGGGCCGTCGGGACCCTCGTGGGCTGAACCGCGGCGGTCGCGTCCCGCGCGGCCGCCGTCGCCTCCGCGACCGCCGTGGCTTTCACCTCCGGCGTGCTACGGGCTCCCCATGTGTACGCTGACGCTGGCCTGGCAGGTCTTCGAGTACGCGCCGGTGTGCGTGGCGGCCAACCGCGACGAGTCGTACGGCCGCCCCTCCGAGCCCCCCGCCGAGCGCGACGGCGGCGTCATCGCCCCGCGCGACGCCGAGGCCGGCGGCACGTGGATGGGCGTCACCCGAGACGGCCTGTTCGTCGGGGTCACGAACCGCTGGGTCGAGGGGCTCGCGGGCGAGCGCTCGCGGGGGCTGCTCGTCGATGACTGCCTGCGGGCGGGATCGGCCGAGGACGCCGCCAGGCTGGTCGAGCGGTCCTGCCGCGAGCACGAGTACGACGGCTTCAACCTCGTCGTCGCCGACGAGTCCGCGGCGATCCTGCTGGAGTGGGACGGCCACCTCTCCGTGACCCCGTTCGAGCCGGGGGTCCACGTCGTCGTGAACGTCGGCGCGGACGGAACCTACGTCGAGCCGCCGCGCCGGCCGGAGGCCGGCCCCGAGCAGGCGCACAACGCCGGTCGACTGCGCGCGCACCTCGCTCCCGAGCCGGGGGAGTCGGCCGACGAGTGGCTCGACCGGGCGGGGGAGGCCCTCGGCGACCACGAGTTCGGCGTGTGCGTGCACGGGGATGGGTACGGCACCGTCTCCGCGAGCCTCGTCCGCGTCGGCGCCGGGGGGATCCGCTACGACCACGCCGAGGGGCCGCCCTGCGAGACGGCGTTCGAGCCGGTCCCGGTCGACGCCTGAGCGGGTCGGACGCGGGAGCCGGAAGGGAAAGGGTAAACGGGGGGCACGCCGTTGGGCCGTGTATGAGCGCCTCCGACGCCGAAGCCGACCTCTCCGAGGACGAGCGCGCCGGGCTGGAACTCGTCCGCGAGAGCGGCGGCATCCACCAGTCCGACTTCTGGAAGGAACTGGACGTCTCCTCCCGAAAGGGGAGCCGGATCGCCGAGAAACTGGAGGAACTCGGCCTCATCGAGCGCGAGGACGCCGTCTACGACGGGCACAACACCTACTTCCTGGCGCCGACCGCCAAGGACCTCGACTTCTCGCTGCTGATGGCGGGCGACATGCTCTCGCCGTTCATCGGCGAGGAGGAGATCGACCCCAACTCCGACGCGTTCACGCAGTGGCTGATGAACCTCGCGTACGAGGAGTACTGAGCCGAGTCACCCCCGCCGCGCTCGAACCGCTCCCCTGTTTCTCACGTCCGGACACCCAGTCGGTAGCGTCCGAACTGCCGCATCGCCGTCCCCTCCGGAACGACACGCATATCCGCGTCGTGGGGCTACGACCGCCAGAGATGGACGACCCCGCACGCGTGACCGTCGAGTCCGACGACGAGACGACACGCGAGACAGTCTACGACTCCGAGGGGGAAGTCGAGGCCGGCGGCGCGACGTTCCGGTTCAGCGTCGGCGGCGCGGGCGACTCGGACGGCGACGACCCCGGCGAGGCCGCCGGGGGCGACGACGGAAACGCGGACGGCAACGGGAACGACGTCGACGGCGACGACGCAGACGGGGACCCGCTGTTCGTCGCGCCCCTAGAGGAGGTGCCGACCGACTCAACGATCCGGCGGACGGCGATGCGCCCGGACGGGCGCCGCGGCGTCGGGTTCATCCTCCGGCGCGACGCCGACTCCGGCGAGGTGTTCGCGTGGCGCAACTCCTGCCCGCACAAGCCCGAGGTCCCGCTGGACCCCGGCCGCGGCGCCCGGGTCGACGGCGGCGAGATCGTCTGTCACGAGCACGGCGCGCGCTTCGAGTGCGGCGACGGCCTGTGCACGTGGGGTCCGTGCGTGGGCGAGGAGCTCGACCCCGTCGGCGTCGAGGTCCGCGACGGCGCGGTGTACCTCGACGACGAGCGGTTCGCGTCGGTCCGGCCGCGCTGAGGGCGGACCTACGACCCGTCGTCCAGTTCCTCCACCAACTCGCCGCCGTAGCCGACGTAGCCGGCGGGCGTCAGCGCGCGGAGTTCCTCGCGGACGGACGCGTCCACGTCGAGGTCGTCGAACAGGTCGCGGAAGTCCGCGAGCGTGACGCGCTCGCCGCGGGTCAGCTCCTTCACGCGCTCGTAGGCGGCGGTGTCGCCCTCGCGACGGAGGACCGTCTGGACGGCCTCGCCGATCACCTCCGGCGTCGCCTCCAGTTCCTCCCGCATGACCCGCTCGTTGGGGACGACCTTCGCCAGCCCGGCGGCGGTCTTCGAGTAGCCGATGAGACAGTGCGCGAGCGCGGCCCCGACGTTGCGCTTGACCGTCGAGTCCGAGAGGTCGCGCTGGAGGCGCGAGGTGGTGACGTAGTCCGCGAGGAAGGTGAGATCCGAGTTCGCCTTCGAGAGGTTGCCCTCGCTGTTCTCGAAGTCGATGGGGTTCACCTTGTGCGGCATCGTCGACGATCCGGTCTCGCCCTCGGCGGCCTCCTGGCCGAGGTACCGGTCCGAGACGTACAGCCACACGTCCCGGTCCAGGTCGAGGAGGACGTTGTTGGCGCCGCGGAGGGCGTCGAACAGCGCCGCGAGGTCGTCGCAGGGGTTCACCTGCGTCGCCAGCGCGGTGTGATCCAGCCCGAGCGACCCGACGAACTCCCGGGAGAACGCCCGCCAGTCCACGTCGGGGTAGGCGGCGCGGTGGGCCGCGTAGGTGCCCGAGGCCCCCGCGAGCTTCCCCGAGAGGTCTCCCGATGCCGCCTCGACGCGTCCGATCGCCCGCCCGAGTCGGGCGGCGTAGACGGCCAGTTCCTTCCCCCACGTCGTCGGCGTCGCGGGCTGGCCGTGCGTCCGCGCGAGCATCGGCACGTCCCGGTGCTCGCGCGCCTCGTCGGCGAGCGTGTCGCGCAGGTCCCGCAGGTCGGGCACCAGCACCGACTCGACGGCCGGCTTCACGAGCAGGCGCTGGGCGAGGTTGTTCACGTCCTCGCTGGTGAGCCCGAAGTGGATCCAGGGGTGGACGCGCTCGGGCGTCTCCGTGCGCAGGAAGTACTCGACGGCCTTCACGTCGTGGTTGGTCGCCGCGTAGCCCTCGGCTCCCTCCGTCTCGAGGCGCTTGACGAGGCGGGCGTCGTCCGCGGAGAACTCCTCGACGACGGCGCGGAGGTCGGCGCGCTCGTCCGCCGAGAGGTCGAGGGCGACGCCCGGCTCGTCGGCCAGCGCGAGCAGGTACGCGACCTCGACGCGGACGCGGGCGCGGATCAGTCCGGCCTCGCTCGCGTAGGGGACGAGCGGTTCCGTCCGGCCCGCGTAGCGGCCGTCGAGCGGCGAGACGGCGGCGAGGGGGTCCTCCCGGGGTAGGTCCATACCCGCGCTCCCGACGCCGGCGGCAAAGCGGTTTCGGTCGGCGGAGCCCGGAACCACCACGGGCGTGCATACGTGGTGGCACTGTCTCCCGATCCTCGGCCGATTCGATGCGCGTTCGTGCATACCGATCGGGGCCGGACCGCAACGCTCTTTCCGGCGGCGCGGGAGCGTTGGCGTATGAAGATCGCGGGCATGGCGAGCAATCGCGGGCGCAACCTTCGGAACGTCGCGGACCGGGCGCCGGGCGGGGCTGAGCTGTCGGTCGTCCTGACGAACGACGCCGACGCGCCGGTGCTCGACGCGATGGCCGAGCGCGGGGTCGCGACCGAGGTCGTCGAGCGCGACGAGGACGAGGCGCGCGAGGCCCACGAGGAGCGCGTCCTCGACGCCCTCTCGGGACACGACTTCGATGTCGTCTGTCTCGACGGCTACATGCGCGTCCTGACGGACACCTTCCTCGACGCCGCGCCGACCACGCTGAACGTCCACCCGTCGCTGCTCCCGTCGTTCCCGGGGCGCAACGCCCACGAACGGGTGCTCGACGCGGGCGTGCGCCAGACGGGGTGTACCGTCCACGTCGTCACCGAGGAGGTCGACGGCGGCCCCATCGTCACTCAGGAGGCGGTGCCCGTCTACGAGGGCGACGACGTGGCCGATCTGAAGGAGCGCGTGCTGTACGAGGCCGAGTTCGCGGCGTACCCCCGCGCGGTGAAGTGGTTCGCGGACGGGCGCGTGACGGTCGACCTCGACGCCCACGAGGTGACGGTCGAGGGCGACGACGCCGGAGACGGGCGCTTCCCCGCCCGGCGGACGACGAGCGAGGACCGCGTCCGGGAGCTCCGCTACGGGGAGAACCCCCACCAGGACGCCGCCCTCTACGCCGACACCACCTGCGCGGAGGCGAACGTCGTCGCCGCCGACCAGCTCAACGAGGGCGCCAAGAAGCTCTCGTACAACAACTACAACGACGCCGACGGCGCGTGCAACCTCGTGAAGGAGTTCGACGAGCCCGCGGCGGCCGTCATCAAGCACACCAACCCCGCCGGCTGTGCGACCGCCGACACCCTCGCGCAGGCGTACGCGGACGCGCTCTCGACGGACGCGAAGTCTGCCTTCGGCGGCATCGTCGCGCTCAACCGCGAGTGCGACGCGGAGACGGCGGAACTGATCGTCGACTCGTTCAAGGAGGTCGTCGTCGCCCCCGGCTACACGGACGACGCGCTGGAGGTGCTGTTCGGGAAGGACAACCTCCGCGTGCTCGACGTGGGCGACGAGGAGTCGTTCGGCGAGCGCACCGAGGCGCTCACCGAGAAGCCCATCGTCGGCGGTCGCCTCGTGCAGGAGCGCGACCTGCAGGCGCCCGAGTGCGACGACCTGGAGGTCGTCACCGAGCGCGCGCCCACCGACGACGAGGTGGAGACGATGCTGTTCGCGTGGCGCGTGATGAAGCACGTGAAGTCCAACGGCATCCTGTTCGCGACCGGCACCGAGACCGTCGGCGTCGGGATGGGGCAGGTGAGCCGGGTCGACGCCGTCACGCTGGCGGCGATGAAGGCGGAGAAGGACGCCGAGGGCAAGTCCGCCGATGGCGCCGTGATGGCCTCGGACGCGTTCTTCCCGTTCCCGGACGCCATCGAGGAGGCGGCCGACGCGGGCATCGAGGCGGTCATCCAGCCCGGGGGCTCCGTCAACGACGACGACGTGATCGCGGCCGCGAACGAGCACGACATGGCGATGGTGTTCACCGGCGACCGCGCGTTCCGCCACGACTGAGCGGCCGGCGTGACCGCCCCGGGCGGTCGGTTCGACCCGGCGTTCGCTCCGGCTCGGCGACGCCCCCGACTCAGGCCGGCTTGATCAGGTCGCGGACGTCGTTCTCGTCCATCTCCACGCCGTGCCGCCGCTCGCCGTGCCGTTTCGCCATCTCGACGAGTTCGTCGTCGGACTCCGACTTCACGACGAACGAGCAGTCCATCCCGGCGTCCTCACAGACTATCTGGTGTACCATTCCGTGTTCACCGTCCGCCGGTTCTCGCGGAGCGGTGCTTGTTATACGGGGACACGATCCCGGTAGGGCCGCCGTACGCGACGCGGACCCGGGCGCTCCCGTTAGCCATAAGCGCGCCCCGCAAGTCCCTCCGGGTATGCGCTACCACGAGGCGGCGAACTTCCTCTTCGACCTCCGGCGCTTCCAGGTCAAGCCGGGCACCGAGTCGGTGCGGGACCTGCTGGCGCACCTCGGCGACCCCCACGAGGGGATCGACTTCGTCCAGGTCGCGGGGTCGAACGGGAAGGGGAGCGTCGCCCGGATGGTCGAGTCCGTCCTCCGCGAGGACGGCCGCCGCGTCGGCCTGTACACCTCCCCGCACTTCGAGGACCTCCGCGAGCGGGTCCGGGTCGACGGGCGGACGGTCCCCAAGTCGGAGGTGACGGCGTTCGTCGAGGCGGCGCGGCCGTGGCTCGTCGAGCGGGCGGCCGACGGCGAGCCGCTCACCTTCTTCGAGGTGGTCACGGCGCTGGCGCTGTGGCGGTTCGACCGCGCCGACGTCGACGTCGCGGTGCTGGAGGTCGGGATGGGCGGCGAGTACGACGCAACGAGCGTCGTCGACCCCGCCGCCGCGGCGGTGACGAACGTCTCGCTGGAGCACACCGCCGTCCTCGGCGACACGGTCGAGGAGATCGCGCGCACGAAGGCGAAGGTCGCGCCGGAGTCGTCGGGGAACCCCCTCGTCACGGCGACCGACGGCGCGGCCCTGGAGACGGTCCGGGAGGTCGCCGGCGACGTGTTCACGGTATCCGGCCCGACGGGGGGCCCGGAGCCGGCCCACGCCGACCTCTCGGCGACCTACGAGGGCGCGGTCAGCCCCCAGGAGTCGCTCGTCGCGCTCGTGGGCGACGGCTGGGCCGTCGAGACGCGGATCCCCCTGCTGGGGGCGTACCAGGCGACGAACGCGGGCGTCGGCGCCGCGCTCGTGCGGCAGTTGGGCGTCGCCGACGGCGGGACGCTCGCTCGCGGCCTCAGGAACGCCCACTGGCCCGGGCGCTTCGAGGTGATGGGGAGCGACCCGCTGGTCGTCCTCGACGGCGCGCACAACCCCGCCGCCTGCGCGACGCTCGCGGACACGCTGGGGGAGTTCGAGTTCGACGACCTCCACCTCGTGTTCGGCGCGATGCACGACAAGGACCACGACGAGATGGCCGGGGCGCTGCCCGACCCGGCGACGGTCCACACCTGTGCGCCGGCGCTCGACCGCGCGGAGGACCCCGCGGTGCTCGCGCGGGTGTTCGAGCGCGCCGGCGACGCGGACGTGACCGCGGGCGACGCGGTCGCGGACGCCCTCGCGGCCGCCCGCGCGGCGGCGGACGACGACGACTGCGTCCTCCTCACGGGGTCGCTGTTCTGCGTCGCCGCGGCGCGCACGACCTGGACGCGGCAGGTCGTCCCGAAGCGCATCGACGGCCCGGAGGCCGCGCGCGAGGCGCTCGCGGCCGCGGACGTCCCCGACGCGGACGCCGAGGGGGTCGCCGACGAGGCCGTCCACGAGACGGTGAAGACCCGCGTCTCGGAGGCGCAGGCGGCCGTCATCCGCCGGGAAGCCGCCCGCACGGGCGTCGCCTGCGGCGTCTCCGGGGTCGACGGCGGGGAGCTCTCGGAGGCCGTGCTGTCGGGGAGCCGAGCCGGCTTCGTCATGCTCGCGGACGCGCTCGACGGCCGGGGGCACGGCCTCTCGGGCGTCGCCGCCGATCTCCGTGAGGCGGTCGGGATCGCGGCGGGACCGGACGGCTCGAGCGGGGACCGCTCGGTCGGCGCGTCGGGGGCGTCGGGGCCCTCCGACGCCACCGACGGTTCCGCCGACGGCTACCCGTGGGAGGAGGGGACCGCCGTGATGGGGATCCTCAACGTCACGCCCGACTCGTTCCACGACGGCGGGGAGTACTTCGACGAGGCGGACGCGCTCGCGCAGGCGGAGGCGCTGGTCGACGCGGGCGTCGACATCCTCGACGTGGGCGGCGAGTCGACCCGGCCGGGGGCCGACGAGGTGCCCGCGGACGAGGAGATCGACCGCATCGTCCCGGTCATCGAGGCGGTGTCGGACGCCGACGCGCTGATCTCGGTGGACACGCGGAAGGCCGCCGTCGCGGAGGCGGCGCTGGACGCGGGCGCCGACGTGCTCAACGACGTGACCGGGCTGGAGGACCCCGGGATGCGCTTCCTCGCGGCCGAGCGCGACGTGCCGGTGATCGTGATGCACAGCATCGACGCCCCGGTCGACCCGGACAACGACCCCGACTACGACGACGTCGTCGAGGACGTGATCGCGGAGCTGGGCGAGCGGGTCCTGCTCGCGGAGAAGGCGGGGATCCCGCGGGAAAACGTGATCGTCGACCCCGGCGTCGGCTTCGGGAAGTCGGCGCGGGAGAACTTCGAGCTCCTCGGCCGCCTGGGCGAGTTCGACGCGCTCGGGTGCCCGGTCCTGTTCGGCCACTCCCACAAGTCGATGTTCGAGCTGACGGGCGAGGCCGCCGGCGACGCCCCCCACGGTACCGTCGCGGCGACGGCGCTGGCGGCGGCCAACGGCGCCGACGTCGTCCGGGTCCACGACGCCGCCGAGAACGTCGCCGCCGTGCGGGTCGCGGCCGCGGCCGCCGACCCACAGGGGTTCGACGCCGTGACCGACCGCGGCGACGGGGGCGTCGACGGCGACGACGCGACCGGCGGTGACGAGCGGTGACGGACGGCGAGTCGGCGGACGACGGGCCCGGAGCCGGGGAGCCGGGAGCCGGCCTACCGGCCGACGGCGGGCCGGAGGCCGACGGGGAGTTTCCTCCCTACGAGGCCGCCTACGCCCATCCCGACGGCGACGCGACGGTCGGCCGGCTGGCGCAGACCGCCCGGCGCCACGGCTACGGCGGCCTCGTCGTTCGAACCAGGGAGGCGGAGTTCGACCCCGCGGACCTCCGCGACCGCTACGACGTGGACGTGGTGCCGGCCGTCGAGGTCGTCGCGGACGAGCCCTCCTCGGCCAGCGGCGCGGTCGGGAACTTCCGGCCCGACTACCCGGTGGTCCTCGTGCGCGGCGGGACGGACACGCTCAACCGCTTCGCCGTCGAGCAGGACCGCGTCGACGTGCTCGCGGCGCCGCTGTCGGGCGACGGGGGCGTCAACCACGTGCTCGCGAAGGCGGCCCGCGAACACGGGACGCGCGTGGAGTTCGACCTCGGCCCGGCGCTGCGGGAGTCCGGCGGGAGCCGGGTGCGCGCGCTCAAGGGGCTCCGGAAGCTCCGCGAGATCGTCGGCCACTACGACGCGCCGTACGTCGTGAGCGCGCGGCCGGCCTCCCATCTCGAACTCCGGGCGCCCCGCGAGCTGGTCGCGCTCGGCGAGGAACTGGGGTTCGAGCCGGCGTGGATCCGGGCCGGGCTCGCGGAGTGGGGTCGGCTCGCGGCGCGCAACCGCGAGCGCCTGTCCGCGGAGTTCATTTCCCCGGGGGTCCGAGTCGACGGGTGTGAAGAAGACGATCGATGAACACGCGGCGCGGTTCTCGGAGGCCGCCGGCGACTACGACGACGAGCAGAACAGCGAGGAGTACGAGGCGTGCGCCGGCCTGGTCGTCCGGCGGGCCGCGCCCAACGGCACGGACACGGTCCTCGACCTGGGGACGGGCACCGGCGCCATCGCGCTCGCGCTCGCCGACGACGCCGCGCGCGTGGTCGGCCGCGACGTGAGCGACGGGATGCTGGAGCAGGCCGAGCGGAAGGCCGCGGAGGCGGGGATCGAGGGCGTCGAGTTCGGCTACGGCGAGTTCCGCGACCCGCGGTACGACGGCGAGGCGCAGGTCGTCACCTCGAACTTCGCGCTCCACCACCTCGCCGACGAGGAGAAGCGCGAGGCCATCGAGACGTGGGCCGCGCTCGACGGCGGGGTCACGCCCAGCCGGAGCGACTCGGTCGGCCCGCGGCGGATCGTCCTCGGGGACGTGATGTTCTTCGGGGAGCCCGACCCCGAGGAGCCGTTCTACAGCCCCGAGGTGGACGACCCCGCGACCGTCGGCACGCTCGTCGACTACTTCACCGACGCCGGCTACGCCGTGACGCAGGTGGACCGCGTCCACGACCAGGTGGGCGTGATCACCGCCGAGCGCGTCGTCTCCGGCGGCCGGGAGACGTAGGCGGGGGCGCGCAGTGAGACACCTCCCCAAACACCTCCGGCCGCGGTGGCGATACCTCGCGGTCGGCCTGGAGTCGTGGCCGGACGCCGACCTCACGCGGGGGGCGTTCCAGCGCGAGGCGTGGTACGCCGCCCAGAACCTCCTGGGCGACCCGGGAAGCGCCGACGCCGACCTGACGGTCGTGCGGTTCCGATTCGCGGACGGGCGCGGCGAGGCGCTCGTGCGCGCCCGGCGCGGCGAGGTCGACCGCGCGCGGGCCGCGCTGGCGTGCGTCGGCGAGGTAGACGGGCGTCCCGTCGGGATCAGGGTTCGCGGCGTCTCCGGGACGATACGGGCCGGTGAAGAAAGGTATTTAGGCGACGCAGGCGGACTCGTGGACGAGAGCACCGTCGAGCTCGCGGACGCCGGCGAGGCCGGCACGGGCCGCCGCCGTCGCGACGGCGCGGTCGACGTGTCGACGTCGTCGGGGTTCCTCGCGGCGACGGCCGCAGAGACCTCCGCGCCGGGTCGGTCCGACCCGGCCGACGACGCGGATTCGGACGGACACTGATACACGATGCAGGGACAAGCCCAACAACAGGCGTACGACCGAGGGATCACCATCTTCTCCCCGGACGGGCGCCTCTACCAGGTCGAGTACGCCCGGGAGGCGGTCAAGCGCGGCACGGCGAGCGTCGGCGTTCGCACGGCCGAGGGCGTCGTGCTCGCGGCGGACAAGCGCTCGCGGTCGGAGCTGATGGAGCCCGCCTCCGTCGAGAAGCTCCACAAGATCGACGACCACGTCGGCATCGCCAGCGCCGGCCACGTCGCCGACGCCCGCCAGCTCATCGACTTCGCCCGCCGGCAGGCGCAGGTGAACCGCCTCCGCTACGGCGAGGAGATGGGCATCGAGACGCTGACGAAGTCGGTCACCGACCACATCCAGCAGTACACACAGGTCGGGGGGGCGCGCCCGTTCGGCGTCGCGCTCATCGTCGGCGGCATCGAGAACGGCGAGCCCCGCCTGTTCGAGACCGACCCGTCGGGCACCCCCTACGAGTGGAAGGCGCTGTCGATCGGCGCGAACCGCGCGGACGTGCGCGAGCGGCTGGAGGAGGGCTACAGCGATGACCTCAGCCAGGAGCAGGGGATCGAACTCGCGCTGGCCGCGCTCGCGGAGTCGGGCGACGACGGGGGCCTCGAACCGGAGGGCGTGGGCCTCGCGACGATCGACGTGGACGACGAGCAGTACGTCGACCACGACACGGCCTCGATCGAGGGATACCTCGACGAGTTCGAGTTCCTCGCCGACCCCGAGGGCGAGGACGAGTAACCGCGCGGTCGACGCGTCGCCGGCGGCCGCGCGCCCGGCGTCGCCGTCCCGACGGCGTCGCTTCGGCATCCGACGACGGTGTCGCCGCCGCCGATCCGGACGGCTTTTTCTCCGACGGGAGCGGTGAGCCGGGTATGGTCGACATCGACCCCGACGACGACGGGTACGACCTGCGCGTGGGCCCGCCGACCGTCGAGGAGTTCCAGCGGCTGCGGGCGCTGGCCGACATGGCCGAGCGGCCGCCCGAGGGCGTCGAACGGGGCCTCCCGAACAGCGTGTACGCGGTCCGCGTCGTCGACACCGACCGCGACCCCGGGTCCGTTCCCGTCGCGGACGCGAGCGTCGACGACGGCGAGGTGGTCGGGATGGCGCGGGTCGTCGGCGACGGCGGCTCGGTCTACCACGTCTGCGACATGGCGGTCCACCCGGCCCACCAGCGGCGCGGCCTCGGCACGCGACTGATGCGCGCGGTCGACCGGTTCGTCGACGACCACGCCCCGAGCGGCGCGTACGTCAACCTCATGGGCGACGTGGACGGCTTCTACGAGCGCTTCGGCTACGAGGAAACGAGGCCGGCCTCGAAGGGGATGTACCGGCGGGTCGAGTGACGCGGTTCCCGGGCAGGATCGGTCCGCGACGGCGCCGACGCGTCCCGGACCGCCGCACGGAGGCGGCCCGGGCGGCCGGCACGTGGCACGGAACGCGGCGACACCCGGTGACGTGACGTGGTAGCTGTGGTGACAGACGGTCGGGCGCGGCGTCGATCGACTCGACGACCGCCCCGTTCCGGGTCCGCCGCTGGATCAACTATTTACTCAGTATAGAATAAGCCTTTTGGCGACTCGGACGGTAGCGGTGTGCATGCAAGCTATCGCGGTCCGTCGGGGGGAGGGGTCCCCGACGCTCATCGAGAAGCCCCGTCCGGAGCCGGCCGACGGCGAGGCGCTGGTCCGGACGCTCCGCGTGGGCGTCGACGGGACCGACCACGAGGTCATCTCGGGGAGCCACGGCGGCTATCCCGAGGGAGAGGACCACATCGTGCTCGGCCACGAGGCGGTGGGCGTCGTCGTCGACCCCAACGGGACCGGCCTCTCGGCCGGCGACGTGGTCGTCCCGACCGTCCGCCGCCGACCGAACGGCTCGAACGACTACTTCGCGCGGGGGGAGCCGGACATGGCCCCCGAGGGGTTCTACCACGAGCGCGGCATCGACGGCGCCCACGGGTTCATGGCGGAGTACTTCGTCAGCCCTGCCGAGCACCTGGTCCGGTGTCCGCCCGAACTCGCCGGCCTGGGCTTCCTCGTCGAGCCCGCGTCGATCACCGAGAAGGCGATCGAACACGCCCGCGCGAGCCGGTCGGCGTTCGAGTGGTCGCCGGAGTCGGCGTTCGTGCTCGGGAACGGGAGCCTCGGCCTGCTCACGGTGGCGATGCTCGACGACTCCTTCCAGCGCCTCTACTGTCTCGGCCGGCGCGACCGGCCGGACCCGACCATCGACATCATCGAGGAGCTCGGGGCGACGTACGTCGACTCCCGCGAGACGCCCGTCGACGAGGTGCCCGAGGCGTACGAGGCGATGGACTTCGTGTACGAGGCGACCGGCTACGCGAGGCACGCCTTCGAGACCATCGAGGCGCTCGCGCCCAACGGCGTGGGGGCGCTGCTGGGCGTGCCGAACGACTGGGAGTTCGAGGTCGACGGCGGCACGCTCCACCGCGAGTTCGTCCTCCACAACAAGGCGCTGGTCGGGTCGGTCAACTCGAACGTCCGCCACTTCGAGCGCGCCGTCGAGTCCGTCGCGGCGCTGCCGGAGTGGTTCACGGACGCGCTGGTGACCGGGGTGTACGGGCTCGACGAGTTCGAGCGCGCCTTCGACGACGACGACACCACTATCAAGACGGCCGTGGAATTCGGCGCACGATGAAGAACGTCGACGACCTGATCGACGACGCGGCGGAGTTGGCCGAGCGCGGGCTCTCGAAGGGGGAGATCGCCGACGAACTGAACGTCTCCCGGGAGACGGCCTCCTGGCTCGTGGACCGCTCGGGGGCACAGCCCGCCGACTCGGCCGAGGCCGCCGCGACCGGGCCCTCCGGCCCGCAGGACATCCACGTCGACTGGTCGACGATCGGCCGCGACTCCAAGCGGCTGACCCACATCGGCCGGGCGATGGCCGACCTGCTCGCCAAGGAGGGCGAGTCGGTCGACCTCACCGTCGGCATCGAGAAGGCGGGGACGCCGCTGGCGACGACCATCGCGCGCGAACTCGACACGGACATGGCGGCGTACGCCCCCGCGAAGCACCAGTGGGACGAGGGCGACATCGACGACGTGGGCGGCGGCTTCTCGCGCAACTTCGCGACGATCCGCGGGCGCGAGTGCTACGTCGTCGACGACACCGTCACCTCCGGGACCACGCTCACAGAGACGGTCGAGGCGGTGAAGGCCGAGGGCGGCCAGCCCAAGGCGTGCGTCGTCATCGTCGACAAGCAGGGGCTCGACGAGGTCGGCGGGGTCCCCGTCTACTCGCTGATCAACGTGGTCGGCGTCGGCCGGGACTGATCGAGGCCGGTCGCGTCGCCGCCGCACGGGATACCGCGGTCCCTACGCGGATCCGGCGTCGCTTCCTCGTCGCCGACGCAACGTCTATGAACCGCAGTCGCCTACCTGCTCCCATGACGTTCCAGCCCGAGAGCGAACTCTCGCCCGAGGAGGCCGAGGCGCGCGTCCAGGAGGCCGTCGCCGAGAACGACGTGGTGCTGTTCATGAAGGGGAACCGGCTGATGCCCCAGTGCGGCTACTCCAAGCGCGCCGTCGGACTCATCGCCCAGCACGTCGAGGAGTTCGAGACGGTCGACGTGCTCCCCGCGCTTCCCGAGTACCGCGCGGCCCTGGAGTCCGAGAGCGGGTGGGAGACCATCCCGCAGACGTTCGTCGACGGCGAGTTCGTCGGCGGCAGCGACGTGCTCGCCGAACTCGACGAGCGCGGCGAACTCGCCGAGACGCTCGGCGTCGAGGCGTAGCGACGGGGTACTCCCGGTCCGCCCGGGGGCGTGCCACCGGCTACCGCGGTCGGGGACAGGTGTTTTACCGATCCGGCGCGTACCGTAACCCGAGTAGGGACAACTCGACGGGTAGCCGCGGGAGGCCGCGGTCGACCCGTCGCGCCCACCCACCCCACCCCACACATATGACAGGCCGCGTATACCGACTTCACTCGACGCTCGAACTGCCGCTCGAAGACCTTCAGGACCACTTCGACAGCGATCCCGAGCTCCCGGAGGGTGTCGAGGACGTCGACATCACCAGGCGAAACAACACGCTCATCCTCAAGGCGGTCTCGGACGACGAGTCGATCGGCAAGTACACGCCGACCGCGCAGTTGAAGGCGAGCGTCTCCGAGACGCGCGTCTACGAGGAGGAGCCGCCCCGGACCGGCGGCGGCTGGATGCAGGAGGAGGAGGAGGAGATCCCCTCCGAGCTCGTGGAGTTCGCCTGCTTCAAGGGCGACCGCGAGACGGTGCTGCAGAACACCGCGCTCCAGTATCCGATGTTCCTCGTGCTCCGGGAGATCGCGCTGCTCTCGGAGAAGGGGACGC
This sequence comes from Halobaculum sp. EA56, assembly GCF_051195075.1. Taxonomy (NCBI): domain Archaea; kingdom Methanobacteriati; phylum Methanobacteriota; class Halobacteria; order Halobacteriales; family Haloferacaceae; genus Halobaculum; species Halobaculum sp. EA56. Next base: position 319,037 of record NZ_JBNTJX010000004.1, on the reverse strand, counting down.
TGACGGCCATCACCGAGGTCGACAACGAACTGCACGCACACCGCATCGTCGAGGGCGAGGAGCGCCCCGCCAGCGTCGAGGTCGTCGAGACGCCCAACCGCGACGCCGAGAAGGGCGGCGTCGAGTGGCGCGACAACAAGTTCATCAGCTGATCGGCCACGCGGGCCGGGGCCGACCGTCGGGGCCGTTCGAGCGTCGCTAGGCGGCGGCTACCGGATCCGAACGGTTCGGATTCGCGGTTAGGGTCACAAGACCTTTAAGACAGTAATTATATCTCATTAACACGCATGGCAGAGACTCAGCAGGAGTTCCCGGACTACCTGGACGTGGACTACACCGACGGCGAGGGCGAGTCGCCGGCGGACTACCCGAGCATCGAGCACAAGATCGAGAAGGCGCTGGAGGTCGTCGAGACCGGCCTGCGCGAGTACGAGAACCCCGCGGTGATGTGGACCGGCGGGAAGGACTCGACGCTGACGCTGTACTTCGTGAAGGAGGTCGTCGAGCAGCACGACGAGCTGGAGCTGCCGGTCACGGTCTTCATCGACCACTACCAGCACTTCGACGAGCTGATGGACTTCGTGCGCCACTGGGCCGACGAGTGGGACCTGGAGGTCGTCTGGGCCCGCAACACGGACGTGGGCGAGTACGTCGACGAGAACGGCCTGGAGCCGGGCGACGACATCCCCGTCGACGGCCTCTCCGAGCACAACCAGCACCACATCCGGAACATCCTGGAGTACGAGGAGGAGACGTTCCCGTTCCTGCTTGACACGTACGTCGGCAACCACCTGCTGAAGACGGTCGCGCTCAACGACACGCTGGAGTCGGAGGACATCGACGGCATCATCTCCGGCATCCGCTGGGACGAACAGGAGGCGCGCGCCGACGAGACGTTCTTCTCGCCGCGCCACGACCCGGACATCTACCCGCCGCACGACCGCATTCAGCCGATCCTCCAGTTCGAGGAGGCCGACGTGTGGGACGCCTTCTGGTACTTCGTCGTGCCGGAGACGGTCGAGGGCTACCCCGACGACGGCTACGTCCCGCAGGGGTTCGACGACCTCCCGGAGGGCATCGAGATCGAGGACATCCCCGTCTCGCCGAAGTACTTCGCGGGCTTCCGCTCGCTGGGCTCTGAGATCTCGACGGACAAGTCCGCCGAGGAGCCCGCCTGGCTGCAGGACATGGAGAACACGACCGAGCGCGCCGGCCGCGCCCAGGACAAGGAGGACCTGATGGAGCGCCTCCGCGACCTGGGGTACATGTGACGACGGGCCGCTGACGCTCAGCCGCGGACGACGAACCGGCGGCCGACCGATCCCGTTCTCACCCCCGTATTCCGACGGCTAGCCGCGCGTCACCGCTCCCGGATCGGGATCCGCGTCCACCCGTCGTCCGCGCGGTTCGGCCGACCGGGTCGGAGGCCGCCCCCGGCCTGCCCGTCACCGGCGCCCGTACCGGGCGGACCGCCGGTCCGTTCCCCCGAACGACCCGCTTCCGCCGCCCGCCGACGGAGGCGCTCGACCCGCTCCTCCATCGGCGGGTGCGTCGAGAGGAGCCTGCCTATCGGGTGTTGTTCGGACGCGTCCCGCCGGTACAGCGGCGCGAGCGGGAACCCCCCCTCCCGCGCCCGGTCGATCTTCCGGAGCGCCCGCGCCAGCGCCAGCGGCCGCCCCGTCACCTCGACCGCGCGGTCGTCGGCGGCGTGCTCGCGCCGCCGGGAGTAGGCCCGCAGGAACACCGTCAGTCCGATCAACAGGAGCGTGAGCACCTGAGCGAGACCGACCCGCAGACGGCCGGGGACCGTGTGGTGCCAGCGCCCCGGCTCGCCGCGGACGAGCGCGAGGCCGCGGGCGAAGCCGCCGGCGACGAACGCCAGCGGGACCAGCGCCAGCGCGACGAGGCCGACGGCGGTGTGGACGACGCTGTGGCCGAGCGTCTGGACGAGGCCGTCCCGGCCCTCGATGTGGGCGAACTCGTGGGCGAGCACCCCCTCCAGCTCGGCGGCCGAGAGCAGCCGGAACAGCGAGTAGTCCACGACGAGCGCGGGCGGGCGGCCGCCCAACGCCAACGCGTTGGGCTCGTCCAGCCGGGCGACGTACACGCGCGGTCGGGACACGTCCATCTCCGCAGAGAGCGCGTCGACGATCCGGTGGACGGACGGCGCGCGCTCGCGGGGGAGTTCGCGCGCGTCCAGCCCCGCCAGCGTGCGGCCCGTCCCGAACCGGTAGGTGAGGTATCCCGACAGCAGCGTCGCCGCGAGGAACGCCCACGCGAGCGTGAGCAGGTCGGGACGGTTCGCCCAGACGAACCCGGCGAGGCGCGCGACGAGGGAGGCGGCGACGGCGTAGAAGGCGATGGTCGCGACGCCGGCGACCGCCATCGCCGCCCTGAGTCCCGAGCCGGTCCCCGGTGACCCGGACATACCTCGACTAGGGCGCGGAGTCTCAAACCGGTATCGCCCGTCGGGGTCCGGCGAGCCGCCGTCGGCCGAACCGTCACGGGTAAGGTCGCCTCGGGACGTACACGCGGTATGAGCGACGACGCGGACGCCGACCTCCCCGACGGGGGCGCCTACGTCGGGCTGTTCTCCGGCGGGAAGGACTCCTCGTGGGCGGTGTACCGGGCGCTGGAGCGCGGGCTCCCGGTCGAGCGCCTGCTCACCGTCCACCCCGCGGGCGACTCCTACATGTACCACGTCCCCGAGACGCGGCTGGCCGCGCTGGCCGCCGAGAGCATCGGGGTCCCGCTGATCGAGGTGGAGCCGGAGGACTTCGACGCCGCCTCGACGACGGATTCGGGGGCGCAGGGTGACACCGAACTGGAGCCGATGGAGGCGGCGTTGCGCGAACTCGCGGCGGACCTCCCGCTCGGGGGCGTCACGGCCGGGGCCGTCGAGTCCGAGTTCCAGACGAGCCGGATCGAGTCGATGTGCGGGCGCCTGGGGATCGACCTGTTCGCGCCGCTGTGGCAGCGCGACCCGCGCGCCCTCGCGGACGAGATGCTGGAGGCGGGCTTCGAGATAACGGTCCTCCAGGTCGCCGCCGCGGGGCTGGACGAGTCCTGGCTCGGCCGGACGCTCGACCGCGACGCGCTGGCGGACCTGTCGGAACTGAACGAGGAGTACGGCGTCCACCTCCTCGGCGAGGGCGGGGAGTTCGAGACGTTCGTCACCGACGGCCCGCACATGGACCGGCCCGTGGAACTGGAGTACGACACCGAATGGGACGGAACGAGGGGGCGGATCCGGGTGACTGACGCGCGGCTGGGGGAGTGAGGGAGCCGCCCCGGCCCGGACCGGCCCCGCGGGGGGACGAGTCCTCAGTCCTGGGTCGTCAGCCGCGAGTGGGCGCCCACGAGCGCGCCCGACAGGTCGAGGCCGTCGACGACCGTCTCCTCGTCGACGATGCTGCGCCGGAGGTCCGCGTTCCGGACGGTCGCGTTCGGGAAGACCACCGACTCCGACAGCGACGAGCCCGTCACCGTCGCGCCCGCCATCACGTGGACGTTCTCGCCGAGCTCGGAGTCCTCCACGGTCGCGTCCGGGTGGACGACCGTCCCGCCGTCGAGGTACCACGCGACGGCCTCGAGGTAGCTCTCGGGCGTCCCGATGTCGTACCAGGCCTCGTCGAACGTGAACGCGTGGACCGGCTGACGCGACTGGAGCCACTGGATGAACCAGCCGGGCTCGTCGGGGTTGTTCCCGTCCGAGAGGTACTCCTCGAAGTCCGGGAGCGTCTCGCGCGGGAACGCGTAACACGCGATGGAGACGAGGGTGCTGTTGGGGTCGTCCGGCTTCTCCTGGAAGTCGACGACGCGGTCGCCGTCGAGCTGGACCAGTCCGTAGCTCTTCGCGCGCTCGCGGGACCCGACGTCGTAGGCCGCCAGCGCCGGAGTCCCCTTCTCCTCGAAGAAGTCGACGAACTCCGCGACGTCGAAGGAGATGAGGTTGTCGCCGGCGATGACGACCATGTCGTCGTCGACGCCCTCGCGGTCGATGAGCTGCGCGAGCGCGCCGACGACGCCGAACTTCTCGTCCTCGGCGCTGGTGTCCTCGACGGAGACGGTCGGCTTCTCGAAGCGCGAGTCGGCGAGGTACGTCTCGAACTCCTCGGCGAAGCGCTCGTTCGTCGAGACGAACACCTCGTCGACCCGGTCGTCGGCCTCCAGGTCGGCGAATATCTCGTCGATGACGGTGTTGTCGCCGACCGGCAGGAACATCTTCGGGCGGTGGCGCGTGATCGGCCACAGCCTCGTCGCGTACCCGCCGGCGAGAACGACTGCCTTCATAGGCGCCCCGTCAGGCCCCACCGACAAGGTTCTTTCCTCTATCGAGGCGGGCGGTTCCCGGTTCGTCGTGACGGCCGCCCGTCCCACCCCGCGTACGTTCGTGGACCCGGATGCGGGGAACGGCGGGCGGGGTCGAGGCCCCGGCGAAAGGGCTTCGTCCACGCGTCCGCTCCGGGCGGGTATGCCCGACCGGACGACCCGCGAGCGGATCGCCGACGAGCTTCGGGACCGGCCGCTCGCGGGGAGCGCGCTCGCCGCCGAGTTCGACCTGACGCGCGCGGCGGTGTACGATCACCTGGACCACGTCGCGCGCTCGCTGCCCGACGACGAGGAGTTCCTCGTCGCGCCGCCGGAGTGCCGCGACTGCGGCTTCGACGGCTTCGACGACCCCGTGAACGCGCCCTCGCGGTGCCCCGAGTGCAGGGCCGAGAACGTCGAGGAACCGGCCTTCGTCATCGAGTCCGACGGCTGAGGTCCGAGCGACGGGGAGCGGCCCGCGGGCGGACCGACCGCGCGGCGGCGTGTCCGTGTCTACGCGACCGTCTCGACGCCCAGCTCCGCCAGCAGCGTCTCGGCGGCCTCGCTCGACGAGCCGGGGCCGCGGGCGGTGATCAGGTCGCCGTCGACGGCGACGCTGGTGTCGGCGTCCAGTTCGGCGTCCCAGTTCCCGCCGGCGGCGACGACCTCGTCCTCGACCCAGTAGGGGAGCTTGCGGCCCTCGATACGGTCGAGGTCGTCGACGATACCCTCCTCCCACTCGTTCGGGAAGCCGGTCACGTCTCGGCCGTCGACGAGGAACCCGCCGTCGTCGGTCCGCGTGAACGCGAGGATCCCGACCGCGTGACAGACGACCAGCGCGACGCCGTCGTCGCCCGCGACCGCCTCCCGGAGCGCCGCGCGGGCGTGGCGGTCCTGGTTCACGTCCCAGACGGTGCCGTGGCCGCCGGGGAACACGACGGCGTCGTAGTCGCCGGCCTCGACCGCCGCGAGCGGCTCGGGGTCGCGTAGGCGGTCGTCGGTCTCGTGGATCTCGCGGTACTCGGCGGCCGTCTCCTCGCCCACGTCGTCGGGGTCGAGCGAGCGCTCGTCCACCTCCGGCGGCGACCCGGACGGCGTCGCCACGCTCACGTCGACGCCCGCGGCGTCGAGCGTCGTGAGCGGCTCGATACACTCCTCGGCCCAGTACCCCTCCTCGCTGACGACGAACAGCGCCGTGTCGGGTTCGCTCATGCACGCGGAAGTCGGGTCCGGACCCCGGAAAGGGTGTCGTCGGCGGAAGCGGGATCCGAGAGCGGCACACGGGCGGTCGCGGGGATCGATCTCCGTCGGGGACCTCCCCCGCCGGCCGCCCGCGGTCGAGCCCGGGTCGCTTATCCCGGCCGCCCGACAACGGCCGGCTATGGCAGTCGGGACGCGGACGGTCCTCGCGCTCATCGGCGGCGCGGTGTTGTCGGTCGGGGTCTACCTCCACGCGACCGGCCGCGAGGAGGCCGGCTACGCGACGATGGCGCTGGGGTTCGCGACCGCGGCCGGGTGGGCGTTTCTCGGCATGGAACTGGCGCGCCGGGGGGACGTGACCGTCCCGGCGACGACGTACCTCTCGGGCGGGATGGCCGCGGCCACGCTCGCCATGTACTTCGGTCTGCGCGCACGCGGGCACGGGACCGAGTGAGGCGTCAGATCCGACGACGCGTGCCGGCGGAACCGATCCGACGGCGCGTCCCGACGGGAGGAACTCGAATTGTGTTTCCGGCCGTTTTCGCCACCTCGACGCCGAGAGAAACCCGGACGTTCGATCACTCGAGCCGGTGTGTCAGTCCTTCGAGCGCCCGAGCAGTGCGGTATCGGTTCCCTATTGTCGGATCTATCTGTCCCGGTTCCTCATGGGGGAAACCCGCACAGTTAAGTGTGGGATTCCATAACGAAGGCTCGTATGTCAGACAACCAGTCCGGATCCAGCCGGCGCCGATTCCTCCAGGGAACCGGTGTCGCTGCGGTCTCCGCGGGTCTCGCCGGGTGCTCCGGCACCGGCGGCGACTCCCAGACCACCACCTCCGCGGCGGCCACGACCACGGAAGACAAGACCCCCACAGAGAACCAGTCCGACGCGAGCGATATCCCGAAGGGCGGGACCTTCAGCTTCGGCATGGGGACCGCCCCGAAGGGGATCAACGTGCTCGCGACGTCCTCGGCGTACTCCGGCGTCATTACCGACCGCGTCTACGAGTCCGGGACGACTCTGGACCCGGTCAACTTCGGCGTCCACCCCAACGTCTTCACGGACTGGGACTTCACGGAACTCGACGAGACGGGCGACAACGACCAGCCGAACGTCCGCATCCGCTTCAACGTGCGCACCGACGGGCTGACGTGGAACGACGGGACCGAGTTCACCGTCGACGACGTGATCTGGTCGTACAACTACCTCCTCGAACAGATGCCCGGCGGGTTCACCGCGTCGCTCTCACCGATCATGAGCGTCTCGAAGGCGGACAGCGACGACTGGGACGCGCAGATGATCCTCAACAAGCCGATCGGGACGTACGCGTCCACGCAGCTGGCGCTGCCGATCCTCCCGAAGCACAAGTGGGAGGGTGTCTCCGATTTCAAGACGTACGAGCCGTACAAGAACGGCGGGCCGGTCGGCCTCGGTCCCGGCGTCGTCACCCGCTACGAGCCCGACACGTCCATCGAGATCTCCTTCGCCGAACGCAAGGGGGAGTACAACCTCGCGGACCTGTCGTGGCGGGAGGAGGTCCCGGGGATCATCAGCGGGGGACCGTTCATCGACACCATCCGGATCAAGGTGTACTCCTCGACCTCGGCGCTCACGCAGGCGTTCTTCGAGGGGGACATCGACTCGATGTACAGCGGCATCCGGACCTCGCGGATCGAGGACGTGCAGAACACGGAGGGGCTGAGCCTGATCGACGGCTTCGACACCGGCTACGGGCACTACTCGTTCAACCTCAGGCGGACGCCGCTCGACGACATCACGTTCCGTCAGATCCTCGGGTTCGCGTTCGACGACATCTACTGGACCCAGCGCCTCCAGCGCGGGTACGCCCAGGAGGGCGACTTCGTCATGCCTCCCGGGTACAAGGCGGTGCGTCCCGAGACGGGCAGCGACCAGAAGCTGCTCACCGGGAAGTCCACGCAGGCGTTCCACTTCCGACAGTCCTCGCCGGGCGTCCCCGACGTGGAGGGGATCCGCACGTTCCTCACGGAGGGGAAGTCGATCACCGGCGAGTCCGGAACCTTCGTCGGGCAGGAGTACCCCGGGAGCCTCACGGGCGTCTCCGCGAGCCAGTCCTCCTCGAAACACGACTACACCTTCGGCTCCGTCCAGTCGCAGGTGCTCAAGGAGTCCGACGCCAACCCCGACAAGGAGATCCGCGTCAACGGGCAGACGATCACCGACCTGAACGGCGGCCCGCTGACGATGTACGTCTACCCCGCCAAGGACGCGCCTCAGACGGCGAAGATGGTCGAGAACTACATCAGCGCGCTCCAGCAGATCGGGATCCCGATCAACCGGCAGGTGATGTCGTTCAACACCATGCTGACGAAGGTGTACGCCGAGGAGGACTTCGACATCTTCCCGATGGGGTGGGTGAACCTGTCGCCGTTCGCGACGAACACGCTGTACAGCCTGTTCCACTCGGATAACGCCGACGACCACTCGGTGGCCGAGAGCGAGGGCGCCGAGAAGAACACGAGCACCCTGCTCAACAACCCGATGGGCTACGGGCTGTTCGAGGACGCCGGCGCCGACGACCTCATCAACGAGGCTCAGACGACGATGGAGACACAGGCCCGCAACGAGGCCTCGCGGAAGGCCGTCGAGAAGATCTACCTCGACTTCCCGACGATGGTGACCTCCTACGACGTCACGAAGTGGCCGGTCAACTCGTCCGACTGGTCCGGCTTCGTGGGGAACATCCCCGGACCGGGGTCGACGTACCTCGGGACACAGTTCCTGCAGGTCCACCAGAAGGAGTAACGACGCCGTCGCGGTCGCGGCGACGTCGGGCACCCCGTCCCCGTCGGGGTTTCATACGGCGTCGTCGGATCCTAAACGGACGATGCAACAGGTTCATACCGTCGCCTTCACCAAATATCGGTACGCCGAGCGGTCCCACAACGCATGACCAGAATCAGTGGAAAGTACCTCGCAAAACGGATCGTCGTCTCGTACCTGACGCTCCTGGTGATCATGTCGCTTCTGTTCGTTCTCCTCCGGAGCATGCCCGGCTCGTTCATCACGAGCATGATATCGTCGGGCATGACGGCCGAACAGATCGAACGCATCCGGGAGACGTGGGGTCTGAACGAACCATTGTGGAAACAGTATCTGAACTTCATGATCAACTACCAGACCGGGAACTTCGGCCGGTCGCCCACCTACAACGATCAGGTGATGGACCTCATCGTCCGCCGGATGCCGCGGACCCTGGTCCTGTTCGGCTCCACGTTCATCATCGGGTTCATCGTCGGCCCGCTCGTCGGGATGTACCTCGGCTGGTGGCGCGGGTCGACCAAGGACAAGACCGTCTTCAGCACGTCGCTGCTGCTGTACTCGATGCCGAGCTTCTGGATCTCCTGGCTGTTCATCTGGGTGCTGAACTACGAGCTCGGGTGGCTTCCCAGCGCGTACATGTTCACCCAGTTCCCGGAGTTCGAGTGGACGGCGTTCACCGTGATGCGGGACGTTCTGTACCACATCGCGCTCCCGATCATCAGCCTCACCTTCATCGGGTGGGTCGGCTCCATGCTCATCATGCGGCCGACGATGAACCAGGTCACCGACGAGGGGTACGTGTTCCTCGCGCGGGCGAAGGGCCTGTCCGAGCGGACGGTGATGGTCAAACACGCGGCCCGCAACGCGCTCATCCCGGTGGCGACCGGCGCGGTCGTCAGCCTCGCGTTCCTCATCGACGGCTCGGTGATCATCGAGAACGTGTTCAACTGGCCGGGGATGGGACAGATCATCGTGAGCGCGGTGCTCAACCGGGACTTCCCGGTCGCGCAGGCCGTGTTCTTCATGCTCGCGGTACTGATCGTGGTGATGCGGCTGCTCACCGACGTGATATACACCTACCTCGACCCCCGGATCAAGTTCGGGGAGGGTGAATAATGGCGACGCAACAGGAATCATCGGGATCCGACGGCGAATCGTTCAAGCGCCGCTGGGAGCCGCGGATCGAACGGCTCCGGCGCGGCTGGGACCGCTTCACCGAGCACCGCATCGGCGTGGTCGGGCTGATCATCATCGTGATCTACTCGCTGTGGTCGATCGCGCCGGGCGTGTTCGCCCCCCACTCGACCGAGTGGGTCGCCTACCTCGGCGAGCCGCCGTTCGACCGACGGCTCACGGGCGAGCAGATCCGGTCGCTCCCGCACCCGCCCGCCTTCGGCGACCCGTTCTTCGCGCCCCTGGGAACGAACGCCAACGGCTACGGGGTGTTGACGCTCGTGATCTACTCCGCGAAGAACGCGATGTACATCGGCCTCGCGGCCGGGCTGCTCTCCAGCCTCGTCGGCGTTCCCCTGGGGCTCATCTCCGGGTTTTACGGCGACACGTGGATCGACGAGGCGATCCAGCGGTTCGTCGACATCATGTACGGCCTGCCGTTCCTGCCGTTCCTGATCGTCCTCGTCGCCATCCGCGGTATCACGACGACGAACATCATCATCGGCATCGCGGTCACCTCCTGGCTCAACAACTGCATCACCATCCGCGGGGAGACGCTCTCGCTGAAGGAGCGCTCGTACGTCGAGTCGGCGAAGGTGGCGGGCGCCTCGGACACCCGGATAATCTTCCGGCACATCATGCCGAACGTCCTCCCCATCTCGTTCGTGTTCCTCGCCCAGGACGCCGCCGGCGCGGTCATCGCGCAGGCGTCGCTCGCGTACCTGGGGCTCGCTGACTTCACGGCAAACTCCTGGGGGATCATGCTGGAGAACATCAAGTCCTCCGGCTACATCTTCCAGGCGTGGTGGTGGCTGCTTCCGCCGGGGATCGCGCTGATGCTGATGGCCGCATCGTTCTACTTCATCGGCTTCTCGATGGAGGACGTGACCAACCCGCAACGGTGACGAACACGAATCTCAAATGACACTACTCGAAGTAAACGACCTCTCGATCCGATACGCCGTCGAGGACGGCTCGGCGGTGCACGCGGCCGACCGGGTGAGCTTCAGCGTCGAGCGCGGCGAGACGTACGGGCTCGTCGGCGAGTCCGGGTGCGGCAAGACCACGCTGGCGAAGAGTCTGGTCCACCTGCTCGACGACAACGGCTACATCGAGAGCGGGAACGTCTGGTTCGACGGCACCCTCCCGCAGTGGGCCGACGAGAACGGCGAGGCCAAGCAGTCGGCGATCGACGACCCCGACACGCCCGTCCGGGAGGACGGCATGACCGACCTGGCGGCGCTGAGCGACAAACAGATCCGGGACGTGCGCTGGCGCGACATCGCGATCATCCCGCAGTCGGCGATGAACGCGCTGAACCCGGTGTACAAGGTCGGCGACCAGATCGTGGAGGCGATCCTCCGGCACGAGCCGGAGACGACCGCCGAGGAGGCCCACGAGCGGGCGCGCGACCTGCTCGAACGGGTCGGCATCGAGCCGGACCGGGCGGACGACTACGCCCACCAGTTCTCCGGCGGCATGAAGCAGCGGGCGGTCATCGCGATGGCGATGGCGTGCGGCCCGGACCTGCTCATCGCCGACGAGCCGACGACCGCCCTCGACGTGATCATCCAGGACCGCATCCTGGAGGAACTGGAGAAGCTCCAGGAGGAGTTCGGCGTCTCGATCCTCGTCATCAGTCACGACATCTCGGTGATGGCGGAGATCTGCGACCGGATGGCCGTGATGTACGGCGGGAAGGTCATGGAGGCCGGTCCGAAGACGGAGATCTTCGGCGAGACCGCGAACCCGTACACGCTGGGGCTGAAGAACTCCTTCCCGACGATCACCGCGACCGACCAGGACCTCGTCTCCATCCCCGGGACGCCGCCGACGCTGCGCGACCCCGACGAGGGCTGTCGCTTCCGCGAACGGTGCCCGTTCGCCATCGAGGAGTGTCACGCGAGCCACCCGCCGATGTACGACGTCGAGGCCGCCACCTCGCTCGGGCGGACGGAGGAGGCGACCGACGAGCGCGCCCACCGCTCGGCGTGCTACCGCATCGACGAGCTCGAACAGATCCGAACCGACGCACTGGAGGAATCCACATGGACCGAACAGAGGATCGAGAGCCGCTAGTAGAGATCGAGGGGCTGCGAAAGCTCTTCGACCAGTCGCAGGGTGTCATCGACACCGTGCTCGGTCGGGAGCCCCGGCCGGTCCGCGCGGTCGACGGCGTCTCGCTGGACATCCACCAGGGGGACATCGTCGGCATCGCGGGCGAGTCCGGCTGCGGGAAGACCACCCTCGGGAAGATGCTCGTCAAGCTTCACGAGCCGACCGAGGGAACGATCCGCTTCGACGGCGAGGACATCACCGACATGACCCGCGAGGAGGAGCGCGCGTTCCGCAAGCGGGTGCAGATGATCTTCCAGGACCCGTTCGAGTCGCTCAACCCGCGCATGACGGTGTACGACACCGTCGCCGAGCCGCTCAAGATCAACGACATGGTCGAGGGGTACGAGGAACGGCGCGAGCGCGTCAAGGGGGTGCTGGAGGACGTCGGGCTCGGGCCCGCGGAGGTGTACCTCGACTCCTTCCCCGACGAGCTCTCCGGGGGCGAACGCCAGCGCGTCGCCATCGCCCGCGCGCTCGTCGTCGACCCGGACTTCGTCGTCTGCGACGAGCCGGTGTCGATGCTCGACGTGTCGATCCGTGCCGGCGTGCTCAACCTGATGAAGGAGCTGCAGGCCGAGTACGACCTCACGTACCTGTTCATCAGCCACGACCTCTCGCTCATCCGGTACATGTGCGACCGCGCGGGGATCATGTACCTCGGCAACATGGTCGAGCAGGGCCCGACCGACGACATCATCGACGACCCGAAACACCCGTACACGGAGGCGCTGTTCGACGCCGTGCCCGACGTGGAACTCGGGGAGGAGCGCAGACGGGCCAACGCGACCGGCGAGGTACCCTCGCCGCGTAACCCGCCCAGCGGCTGTCGGTACCACCCGCGGTGTGCGCACATCATCCCGCCGGACGACTGGACCGGCAGCCAGGAGGCGTTCCGGCGCGCCTACCAGTTCAAGCTCAAGGTCCGCCGGGGCGACCTGAATCCCGACGTGATCGACGGGGGCGTCGCCGACGAGGCGGACGCGCTCGTGGAACACGGGCTGACGCTCGACGTGCCCGAGGAGTACCGGACCGAGACGGAGGTGGAAAGCGGCGGCAGCCGGGTCGACGTGGCCGCCATCGACCTCCCGGCGTCGGCCCGCCGCTCGCTGACGGAGGCGGCGGAGGCGGTGCTCGACGGCGACATCGACGCCGCCCTCGACGCCCTCGAGGACGAGATCACAACGCCCTGTGAGTCGCGCGAGCCGCGGCCGCAGCCGTCGGGGACGCGCGAGGTCGCGTGTCACCTCTACGACGACGGCGACGTCGGGAGCCTCGGCGGCTCCGACGGCGGGCTGAGCGCGGCGCCGGCGGAGGACTGAGCGTGGTCCGGTCCCCGCGAACCCAACGGGTCCTCCTCGCGGCCTTCGCCGCGATGCTGGCCGTCGGCGGCGCCGCGTTCGCCTCGACGGCCGGCGCCCAGTTGGCCTGGCAGGAGCGCGACGCGGTCGACGTCGACCCCGCCGACTACGAGGTTGTCGACGGGGAGCCGCCGACGATCCGCGTGACGGTCGCCGTGTCGAACCCCACCGGCGCCGCGGTCACGGTCGAGCCGTCCGCGTTCGTGGTGTTCGAGGGGAACGCCACCGAGGCCGACCGCCTCTCCGCGCCCCGCACCGCCCGGCTCGCGGGCGACCGCGCCGCGGTGACGGTGCCCGCCGGCGGGACGGCGACCGTGACCGTCGTCGCCGACGTGCCGCCGGAGCGCCTCGACCGGACGAGGGCTGCGGTCGCGGAGGGGCGCGTCGTCTCGTCGGGGTCGTTCAGGCTGACGATCAGGGGACGGAGCGACTTCATCGATGTCTGACCCGGAACCGACGCTGCTGACGGCGCTCGCGCGGCCGGCGGAGGCGTCGTTCGGGTCCCGCCGGGAGCGGCTGCTGTCGGCGGGGGTCGTGGGCACGCTCGCGGGCGCGCTTGGGGCGATGGCGACGTACGTCCTCAGGCTCCAGACGCTCGCGCCGGCGTGGGCCGGCGAGACCGCGATGGCCGCGCTCGTGGTCACCTCCGGGGTGCTCGTGAAGCTCCTGTGCGAGCAGTTGCGCACCAGCCTGGCGGCGCTTTCGGTCGCGATCGTCGCGGGCGGCGCCCTCGCGTTCGCCGCGGCGGTGGCCCCGTACCTCCTGCTCGACATCTCGACGCTGGGCGGGTTCGCGCTGCTCCCGGTGTTCAGGGACGTCGTCACGTTCCTGGTGTTCGGACAGGTCCCCCTGCAGTTCGTCGGCTACCTGCTCGCGATCGTCTACGACGGCGCCACCGCCTGATCGGCCTCGCCGTCGGGCGGGGCCGCCGGCCGCCTCCGTCCGTCCCGAGCGACCGTCCGCGGTCTCGGTTCACGACGACAAGCATTTGCCCCGTCGGTCGATATCCCGAGGTATGGCGCGGGACATCCCGACGGAGGAGAAGTCGGTGCGCGAGCGGGGGACCTACGCCAACGACGGCAACGACCCCACGCTCGCGTCGTACCTCTCGTCGCTGTTCTTCCTCCTGTCGGTCCCGACGCTCGTGACCGTCGCGTACGGGGGCTACTGGGCGGGGCTGTACGCGGAGTCGACGGTCGTGCCCGCGTTCGCGGGGCTGCTCGTGGCGGCGATCGCGGCGGCGTTCGCCGTGATGCACTACCGGACGGGCAGGTGACGTCATCCTCGCCGTAACCGGCGGGGTTCTCTCCCGCAGGAAGACAGAAGCGGAACGGAAGCCGACGGGAACGGCCCGCCGCGCCGGGGCGGGGCCGTTCCCGCGGTCAGTCTCGGGTCGTCGTCGGTACCGTCAGTACCACTTGTCCTTGTAGACGCACTGTACCGGCTCGCTCACGACGTTCGTGACGAGCGCGAGCGAGACGAGTCCAACGGCGCCGTCGACGGCCTCCGGGTCGGGGTCGTCGCCCCACTCGGCGAGGCCGACGCCCAGTTCGGTGTGCCAGTCGAACGCCGTCACCAGCCACTCGTCGGGGAGCGTCCGATCGGACTCGTCGGCCTCGTTGACCAGCCGGAAGAGGTATTTGAACGTCGTGTCCTCCCGGTCGGAGACGTCGTCGCCGGCGTCGTACCCGGGGACGTTGGGCGTGCCGAACAGCTGAACCAGGCGGTAGAGGGCGGTCCCGATGTCGTCGTGCGCCCCGCGCTCGGTGGGGTCGGGGTCCAGTTCGACGTACACGTCCTCGCGCGACTCGCGGAGGTTCGCCTCGCGGAGCTCCTCGCCGGCGTCACGCCGGTCGCGGACCTCCTCGCGTGCGACGGGGACGAGCGTGAACTCCCGAAGCTCCTCGACGGGCGGCGCCTGGGGGTGCTCCCTGATGTCGACGGCCATCTCAGTAGGCGAACCCCATGAACCCGCGCCAGCCGAGGTATCCGACGACGATGCAGGCGACCCCGGACCCGAGGACGACGAGGGACTCGGTCGGGGAGATCCCCCCGATCCCGTTCAGGTCGAAGTAGAGGGTGACCCCGAGCAGCGTGAAGATGTACCCGAGCACGAGTCCGATGATCATGACGCCGAGCGAGACGACGCCGAGGGGACCCTTCGCGGCATCGGGGACGCGGTTTGTCACGGACATTGTCGCTGTTCGCGAGTAGCGGCGGCGCGGGCCTTAATTCCCTCGCTACGCGGTCACACGGGCGGGCGAGAACGGGTCGAGGGCGGCGGGTAGTCGCCGCCGCCGACGGCCGCGGCGCTCACCGATCGGCGTCCGGACCCGCCCCGTCGTCCGCGTCCGACTCGCCGTCACCCGCGGGTCCGGCGTCACTCCCGCGGCCGCGTCGGTCCCGGGCGGCCTCGCCCGGCTCAGAGTCGCCCAGCGGGCTCATCGCGGGGTCGAACCCGTCCTCGTCGTCCGGGCCGTCGGCGTCCCCGCGGGAATCGGGCGCGTCGGAGGGACCGCGCCGTCGCTCGTGTTCGCCGCGCTCGCGGGCGTCGCTGGTGAGCGCGTACTCCTCGGCGACGGGCCTGCGGGCGCGGTAGCCGATCGCGATGGCGACGACGCCGGCGACGCCGTAGACGACGACCGGAGTGGCCGTGTAGCCGACCTGGCCGGTGACGACCGTCAGGTGGAGCACCTGCCCGATCGAGAGCGCGCCGACGACGAGCATCGACGTGCTGACGACGCCGAGGAGGCGGGTGGAGACCATACCGGCGGTGCGCGCTCGGCGGTGAAAAGCCCCGGGGACCGGCCGGGCCGAGCCGGCCGGGTCGGGAGAGCGGACGGGACCGGGGGAGAACGGACGGGTACGGGACCGGGGGTCGCGGCGACGGGCTACCCGTCGCCGTACTCGTCGACGACGACGACCTCGCCGTCCTCGACGGTGACGTTGATGAGCGTCTTCACGGAGTGGTCGGTGTCGTCGAGCTTGTTCGGGCCGGCCTTCTTGATCACCGCGACCACGTCGACCACGTCGGCGCCGATGTGGGTGAGCGCGTCGAGGATGCCCTTCATCGTGCCGCCCGTCGAGAGCACGTCGTCGAGCACGAGCACCCGGTCGCCCTCGAACACGTCGTTGATGTACATCTCGCCCTCGGAGTAGCCCGTCTCCTGCTGGAGCGCGACCTCGCCGTCGAGGCCGTACTCGCGCTTTCGGATGACCACCAGCGGGATGTCGGTCATCAGCGACAGCGCCGTCGAGATGTGGATCCCCATCGCCGCCGGGGTGACGATCTTGTCGACGTCCTCGATCTGGGCCTTCCGGATGATCCGGATGACGATCTCGCGGAGGAGTTCGGGCTCCAGCATCGGGACGCCGTCGCTGATGGGGTGAACGAAGTACTGGTACTCGCCCTTCTCGATGATCGGCGCGTCCAGCAGGGACTGGCGCAGGCGGTCCATGTCGACCCGACGGCGACGACCCCGTAAAGGTTGACGGATCGGGGGCGTTCAGATCACGAGCACGAGCGCCACGATCAGCAGGGCCGTCACGAGCAGGACGCTCGTCCCGAAGCCGGCCCGGAGACTGATCCGGTCGCCGACCTCGCCGTCGCCGTTCGCCACGGCGTCGTCGCCGACCAGCGAGCGGACCACGCCGAACTGCCCGGCGACCGCGGCCGGGTCCCGCACGCCCGCGGCGACCGCGTCGGCGGTCGCGACGACCGCGCGGTCGACGGCGGCGTACAGCTCGGTGACGCCGACGACCAGCGCGCGGGTGCCGTAGAACGCCGCGGGGTTGTATATCGCGTCCACGTCGGGGACGCGCCCCACCTTCGAGAGCGGCTTCTTGAGGACCGCGAAGCCGACGACGCCCAGCCCCGCGAGGACCAGCCCCTCCTCGACGTGGCCGACCGTGTAGGCGGTGTACTCGTAGGCACCCGTGTCAGGCAGGAGGCCGTACAGCGCCGGCGGGTAGACGCCGAGCACGACACACAGCGCCGCGACGAGCAGCATCGCCGCCTTCTGGCCGAGGTTCGCGGGCGTCACCTCGCCCTCGTACTCGCCGTGGAGGAACACGTAGTAGCCCAGCTTGATGAACGAGAGGAAGGTGCCGACGCCCCCCGCGAGCAGGAGGTACCAGATCACGTCGTAGTGCTTCTTGTGGGCGTAGGCGATCACCATCCCCTTCGAGACGAAGCCGTTGAAGCCGGGGAAGCCGGCGATCGACAGCGCCGCGATCAGGAACGCGAAGGCGGTGACGGGGAGCTTCCGCCAGAGGCCGCCGAGCTCCTCCAGGTGCTCCTCGCCGGTGCGGTAGATGACGACGCCGACCGTCATGAACAGCAGGCTCTTGTAGAGGATGTGGTTGAACACGTGGCCGAAGGCGCCGGCGGCCGCGAGTGCGCCGCCGAGGCCGACGCCGGCGACCATGTACCCCACCTGCGACTGGATGTGATACGAGAGGAGGCGGCGCATGTCGCCCTGCAGCAGCGCCATCCCGGCGCCGAACACGGCCATCAGCGCGCCCATGTACGCCACCGCGATCTCCCCGTCGGGGAACGCCCGGAACATGCCGTACACGCCGGTCTTGGTGGTGTACACGCACAGGAACACGCTGGCGGCGACGTGCGGGCGCGGGTAGGTGTCGGGCAGCCACGCGTGCAGGCCGATGAAGCCCACGTTGACGCCGATCCCGACCGCCGCGAGGACCGGCGCGACGACGCCCGCGAGGCCGGCGGTCTCCGGGCCGCCCGGCACGGAACCGAACAGGAACGTCCCCGCCTCGACGTAGTGCCAGACGATAGCCGCCAGCAGGAGCGTCCCGCCGACGCCGTGGAGCAGGGCGTACCGGAAGCCCGCCCGCACCGCCCGGCCGCCGTAGTGCCACACCAGCAGCGTGCTGGTGACGGCCATCAGCTCCCAGAAGAAGATCAGGGTGAGCCAGTCGCCGCCGAAGACGGCGCCGAGGCTCGTGCCGACGTAGCCGAGCGCGAAGGCGGTCTGACGGACGTCCGCCTCCGTCGCCCACGAGTACCCGACGGCGACCGCGCCGATGAAGCCGAAGACGAGGCCCATCAGCCGGGAGAACCCGTCGACGTTGAACAGCACGGCGTCGAAGCCGAACAGCAGCGCCGGGAGGTGCGCGCCCGCCGGGGCGAGCCACACGTACGGGACGACCGCCGCGGTGACGAGCACGCCGAGCGCGTGGCCGGCGCGCCGCCCCAGCAGGGGAGCCAGAAGCGCGGCGGCCAGCACGGGAAGGAACGGCGGGACCAGGGTCAGGGCGTCGACCATCAGACGCTCACCCCCGTGACGCCCGAGACGATCAGGCGGACGACCCTGAGGAACACCGCGGCGTCGGGAACGATCCCGAGCACGACCGACCCCAGCGCGGTGAGGAGGATCGGTCCGATCATGAACCACGTCGACTCGCCGCCGGTCCAGCCGCGGCGCTCCCAGCCGCCGGCGCCGTGGCCGTGCCCGTGCGCGTCGACGTTGCCGTGGGCGTCACCGTCGCCGTGGGCGTCCGCGTGGCCGTCGCCTCCCGCGTTCGCGCCGCCGTCGGCGACGGCGTCGGAGTCCACGTCGCCGCCGGCGAGCGCGTCCCGCCCCCACGCGAGGCGGCCGCCGAGCGGACCCTCGATCAGCGGCTTCTCGTCGGTCTCCTCCGCCGACTCGAAGAACGCGGTGTACACCACCGGCCAGAAGTAGCCGATGTTGAGCACGCCCGAGACGAGCAGCGCGACCGCGAACACGGTCTGCCCGGCGGAGACCGAGCCGATGAGCAGGAAGTACTTGCTCACGAAGCCGGCGACCAGCGGGATGCCGGCCATCCCCGCGGCGGCGACGGCGAACGCCGCCATCGTCAGCGGCATCCGCCGGCCGATGCCGGCCATCTCGGAGATGTCGTCGGTGTGGGTCTCGACGTGGATTGCGCCGGCGGCGAAGAACAGGGTGATCTTCATGAACGCGTGCGCCGGGATGTGCAGCAGGCCGCCGACGATCGCCGTCGGGTTCAGCACCGCCAGCCCGAGCACGATGTACGAGAGCTGGCTCACCGTCGAGAAGGCGAGCCGCCGCTTCAGGTTGTCCTGCCTGAGCGCGATGACGCTGGCGGTCACCAGCGTGAACGCCGCCACCGCGGCCAGCGGGAGTCCGGCGCCGAGGTCCGCGACCGTCTCGGGGCCGAACACGTCGAGGACGACGCGGGCGATGCCGAACACCCCGCTCTTGACGACCGCGACCGCGTGCAGGAGCGCGGAGACGGGCGTCGGCGCGACCATCGCGTCCGGGAGCCACGAGTGCAGCGGCATCAGCGCCGCCTTGACGCCGAACCCGCCCGCGAGCAGCGCGAACGCCAGGCGGGCGAACAGCGGGTCCGCCCCGGTCAGGCCGGCGATCCCGCCGGGCGTGAACGCCACGGTGCCGGTGAGCCAGTAGACGAGCGCGGTGCCCGCGAGGACGGCGACGCCGCCCCCGAAGGTGTACGCGAGGTACTTCCGGCCGGCCGCGCGCGCCTCGTCGGTCTCGTCGTGGGCGACGAGCGGGTACGTCGCCACGGTGAGCAGCTCGTAGAAGACGAACAGCACGAGCAGGTTCGACGCGAACGCGACGCCCACCGCCGCCGAGAGGCTCGCCGCGAAGGCGGCGAAGTAGCGCGTCTGGGCGTGCTCGTCGAGCCCGCGCATGTAGCCGACGCTGTAGCTGCTCGTGACGATCCACAGGAAGCTCGCGAGCAGGGCGAACAGGACGCCCAGCGCGTCCGCCTCCAGCGCGAAGCGGGCGCCGGGGAGGAACGCCCCCAGGTCGGTGACGTACGTGTCGCCGGCGAGGACGCCCGGGACCATGCTGGCGACGATGCCGAACTTGGCCAGCGCGGCGATGAAGGTCCACGACTCGCGGAGGTTCGGCCGGCCCCCCGACAGGAGGATCGGTCCGATCGCGACGGCGGAGACGAGCACGGCGGCCAGCGGCCTGAGTGACGTGATATCGGTCATGAGAGGAGCACCTCGATGGTCGGGGCGAGGGCGGTCTCGTACGCCGGCACGGCCGCCCCGAGGCCGACAGCGAGCAGCGCCGCCGCGACGACGGCGGCGGACATTCCGGGGGAGATGTCGGCGCCCGGGAGGCCGGCTCCGTCGCCGGCGACCGACGACCCGTCGCCGCCGTCGGCGACGGCCGCGTCGGGGGGGCCCGCGGCGGGCGCTTCCGGCGCCTCGCGGAAGAACATCCGTTCGAGCAGGCGCGCGAAGTACGCGAGCGTGAGCAGGGTCGACAGCAGGATGACGACCGCGAGGCCCCACGAGCCGGCCTCCAGCGTGCCGACGACGATGTACCACTTGCCGAGGAAGCCGACGGCGGGCGGCACGCCCACCATCCCGAGCGCGAGCGCGCCGAAGGCGGCGGCGGCGACCGGCATCCGCGAGCCGAGGCCGTCGTAGTCGCCGACGGCGCGGCCGCCGACGCCGGTCGCCACCAGCCCCGCCGCGAGGAACAGCCCGCCCTTCATCACCGCGTGGCCCACGAGGTGGACCGCGAGGCCGACGAGGGCGGTGCCGTTCGTCACCGACAGGGCCGCGACGACGAGGCCGAACTGCGAGACGGAGGAGTACGCGAGCATCCGCTTGATCTCCGTCTGGGAGACGGCCAGGAGGCTCCCGACGACGATGCTCACAGTCGCGGTCGCCGCGAGCAGGGGCCGCGCGAACGGCACGGCCTCCAGGAACTCCGGCGTGAACGCGGTGAGCACGACCCGGACGAGCGCGTACGCGCTCACCGTCGACACGAGCGAGGCGATGAGCGCGCTCACCGAGTCGGGCGCGCCGGCGTAGGCGTCCGGCTGCCAGGTGTGCAGCGGGAACATCGCGACCTTGACGAACAGGCCGACGACGACGAACGCGAACGACGCCCGGACGAGCGGCGAGCCGTAGCCGACGGCCGCCAACTCGACCGCGAGGTCGCCCATGTTGAGCGTCCCGGTCGCGACGTACGCGTAGCCGACGCCCAGCAGGTACAGCGAGGCGCCGAACGTCCCCACGAGCAGGTACTTCAGGCCCGCGACCGCCGAGCGGCCGCCCTCGCCGCTGGCGACGAGCGCGTAGGCGGTCAGGCCGGTGATCTCCAGGAAGACGTACATGTTGAACGCGTCGCCGGTGACCGACATCCCGGTGAGGCCGGTGACGAGCAGCAGGTACGTCGCGTAGAAGCGGTTCGAGCGCGGGCCGGCGCGGCGGGCGTACGCGAGCACCCCGAACGCGACGACGGCGACCAGCACGACCATCGACGCCGACAGGCCGTCGACGAGCAGCTCGATGCCGTACGGGATCGTGAAGTCGCCGACTGCGTAGCTTTCGGGGTCGCCAGAGAGGCCGTCGGCCGCGAACGCGACCGCGCCCGCGACCTGGACGGCGAGCGTCGCCGCCGCGACGGACCAGCCCGAGCGGTCCCACCGGATCCCGGTAAGCAGCGAGACGAGCGCCCCGAGGATGGGGAGGACGACCAGCAGGGCCGGGAGGTCACTCACCGTCGTTCACCTCCGTGACGAGGTCCGCCCGGAGCGTCCCGTACTCCCCGTAGATGCGGACGATGAGCCCCAGCGCCACCGCGGTGAGGCTCACCCCGACGACGATGGCAGTCAGGATGAGCACGTGCGGCAGCGGGCTCACGTACGGGCCCGGCTCCGACAGCAGCGGCGCGGAGGCGCCCTCCACGTACGCCGAGACGATGAGGAACAGGAAGATCCCCGACTGGAAGACGTTCATGCCGATCACCTTCTTGACGAGGTTGCGGTCCCCGATCAACATGTGCGCGCCGATCCCGAGCAGGAGGAACGCGACGACGAAGTACGCCCGGTCGGCGAGGAGGTCGATCACTCCTCCACCTCCTCGCGTTCGCCGTTCGAGTGGCCGGCCGCGAGCGCGAAGAACAGGCCAACGACGGTTCCCGAGACGATTATACCGATTCCGACCTCCACCAGTTCGATGCCGTACTTGCTGGAGTGGGAGACTGGGATCGCCGCGTACTCGAGGAAGGCGCCGCCGAAGGCGACCGCCGCGAGGCCGATCCCCATGAACAGCGCGACCCCGGTGACGACCAGCACCGTGAGCAGCGACGACGACAGCCAGTCGCGCGTCGGCCCGACGCCGAAGGCGATGGCGATCATGAGGATCACCGTCCCGACGATGACGCCGCCCTGGAAGCCGCCGCCCGCGGAGTCGGCGCCGTGGAACATGATGAACGCGCCGAGCGTGAACACGAACGGCGCGACGATGCGGACGGTCGCCATGATGATCGGGCTCTCGACGTACGGGCGGTCGGCCCGCCGGCGTGCGCGATCGCTCTCGCCGTCCGCGGGAGCGGCGTCCCCGATGTCGCCGTCCGTCGGGTCGCCGAAGCTCATGCGAGCACCTCCCGGTCGAGCACCACCAGCAGTCCGATCAGCGCGGCGAACACCACGACCGCCTCCCCGAGGGTGTCGAACCCGCGGTAGGCGGCCAGCACGGCCGTGACGGCGTTCTTCACTCCGGTCTCCGCGTAGGCGTTCGCCAGGTAGTAGTTCGTCACCCGCGAGGTCGCCACCGGCGTCGAGGCCGACCCGACCGGCGGCAGCGCGGAGAGCGTCGTCGCCAGCGCGGCCACGAGCAGGCCCGAGACGCCCAGCGCCCGAAGGTCCACGTCGACGAAGATGTCCTCGCCGGCCGGGCGGACTGTCTTGGCGATCGTCAGCAGGAACAGCACCGTCGTCACGCCCGCGCCGACGGCCGCCTCGGTGAGCCCCACGTCCGGCGCCCGGAGCAGGAGCCAGACGACGGCGATCCCGAGGCTGTATGCCGCGAACGCGATGATCGACGCGAGCACGTCCCGCAGCAGCGCCGTCGCCAGGGCGGCCCCGACCACGAACGCCAGGATCGCCCACTCGACGGGCGTCACCGCCGGTCACCCCCGTCGGCGACGGCGCCGCCGTCGGGGTCGTCCCCGTCGGCGGGTCCGGCGGGCTCGGCGGCGTCGCCCGCCCCCCCGTCCTCGTCGGCGTCCGCGACGGTCCACGGGTCGATACCCTGATCTGCGGCCGCCCGCGCGATCGCGTGGGCGGCGGTCGGGTTGGTGATGAACATGAAGACGATCAGCAGGACGAGCTTCAACGTGTCCACGCCGGAGTCGAAGGCGAT
Source organism: Halobaculum sp. EA56 (assembly GCF_051195075.1). Taxonomy (NCBI): domain Archaea; kingdom Methanobacteriati; phylum Methanobacteriota; class Halobacteria; order Halobacteriales; family Haloferacaceae; genus Halobaculum; species Halobaculum sp. EA56. Next base: position 295,909 of record NZ_JBNTJX010000004.1, on the reverse strand, counting down.
GGCGGCCGCCCCGAGCGTGAGCACCGCCCCGAGCGTGTCGCTCTTGGAGGCGCTGTGGGCGCGGGTGTAGAGGTCCGGAAGCCGGACCAGTCCGACGGCGGCGACGAACGCGAAGAACAGGCCGCCGGCCAGCAGCGCGATCACGGCGCCCTCCGTGACCGTCGCCATCAGAGGACACCCCCGCGCTCGACGGTGAACTTGGAGATGGCGATGCTCATCAGGAAGTTCAGCAGGGCGTACACGAGCGCGATGTCGAGGGCGCCGGGCGTGTCGGTCGCCGCCGCGAACAGCGCGGCGATGACGACCGTGTTCGAGCCGACGACGTTCACCGCGATGACGCGGTCCTGCATCGTCGGGCCCTTCACGGCGCGGTACAGCACGGCGACGGAGATCAGGACGAACCCCGCGGCCGCCGTCAGCAGCGCGTCGGCGACGAGGGTCACTCCTCCACCTCCTCGCGCTCGCTCGGCGTCGGCCGTCGGGCGGCCGACCGGCCGTAGAAGACGAACCGGACCGCGCGTTCGAGCTTCCCGTCCAGCAGGTCCTCCCGGGATCCGACCGTCAGCGAGTGGATGGTGAAGTGCCGCCGCTCGACGTCGACCGTCAGCGTCCCCGGCGTGAGGGTGATGCTGTTGGCCAGCGTCGCCGCGGGCACCGTCGACCACACGTCCGCGTCGAACTCGACCAGCTTCGGGTCGATCGGCAGCGACGGGTGCAGGACCACGTACGCGATCTGGAGGTTCGCCTTCGCGATCTCCCACAGCAGGAAGACCGCGTACAGGGACAGCCTGCCGGACTGGACCGCCAGGCGCCGGGGCCGGATCGACCCCGTGAACGACACGTGCCAGAGGATCCCGGCGACCGCCCCGGCCGACACCGCGCCGGTGAGGAGGTTGTACGGCGTGAGCGACCACCCCGCGAGGAACAGGTAGAAGCCCGCGGAGACGGCGAACAGCAGGAGGAACTGGCCGGCGCCGGAGCGACGGACGAGCCGTCCACGCCGCGTCTCGCGCTCGACCGGCGCCTCCTCCACGTCGAGGCCGGTCCCGGAGATCTCCGAGGCCAGCGCGGGCAACAGCGGCGTCGCGCCGGTCGGGGCGTACTCGGGGTCGAGGACCACGTCGCCGACTCCCCGGTCCTCGGCGTACTCGGCGATCGCGTCGGCGTAGTCGCCGGGGCTGAACAGGTACTCGCCGACGCCGACGACCGCGGTCTCGACGGCGATCGATCCGTCGTCGTCCCCGCGGTCCTCCTCGACCCACAGCTCCACCCGTTCGAGGAGGTCGCTCGCGCGGTCGTACTCGTCGCCGGCTCGCCCCCGGCTGGATAGGGGATACACGAAGTGGAGCGTGGCGGGTTCCCCGGACTCGACGGCCCGACGGACGACGTACCCGACCGTGTTCCGGAGCGTGCTCGACTCCTCCACCGGGACCACCACGTCCCCGGCGGTCACGGCGGCCCCCTCGGGCCGGGTCCGTCGTCCCGGCCGGATCGGTCGAGTCGACGGTAGCTAATTGCTGTCACGGTCTGTTGTCCCTTCGTTGGGATGAGCGGATCAAAACCGTTGTGATCCGGCGGAAACGGGGACCCGCCGCCGTCTGTCGATCGTGGTCGCGGTCGCCGCCGGTTCGCGGCGATCACCCATCGCGGTCGCCCGCCGTCTCGCCGAGCGCCCGCCCCGCCGATCACCCGGCGCGGTCCGCGAGGTCGGCCGCGAGTTCGTCGGCAACCCGGAGTCCCAGGCCGAGCTTCGAGCCCTCGTAGGCGTCGAATCCCTCCCGCCGGACGACCAGGGCTCGGGTGTCGGCCGCGCCCATCACGCCTGCGTCGTTGGCGACGACGAACGCCAGATCGACCCGCTCCAGCGTCTCGCGGGCCTTCCCCGCGAGCGCGTCGTCGTCGCCGCCGGGCTCGGCCTTGAACCCCACGAGCGGCAGGTCGGGGTGCTCCTCGCGCACGGTGTCCAGCAGCTTCGGCGTCGGCGACAGCTCCAGCGTCAGCGACTCCTCGCCCGAGCGGATCTTCCCCTCGGTCGCCTCGACCGTGTAATCGGAGATGGCGGCCGCCGAGACCAGCGCGTCCGCGTCAGCGCAGGCGTCGACCGCCGCCGCGGTCATCTCCGCCGCCGACTCCACGTCGACCACGTCCACGTGCGGCAGGTCCTCGCCCACACCCCCTGCGGCGCCCGCGTCGTGGAGGAGGGTCACCTCGGCGCCGCGGGCGACGAGCGCGCGGGCGACCGCCCGGCCGGTCCGCCCGGACGCCCGGTTCGTGAGCACGCGCACGTCGTCGACGGCCTCGCTGGTCGCGCCCGAGGTGACGACGACGCGCCGCCCGGACAGCGGCCGCTCGCCGGCCGCGCGCGCCGTCGCGGTGACGACGGCGTCCTCCGCGGCGATCTTCGCCTTCCCCTCCTCGATCCGGGGGTCGACGAACTCGACGCCCCAGGACTCGACGCGGTCGATCGCGTCGAGCACGCCCGGGTGGTCGTACATCGGCTCGTGCATCGCGGGCGCGCACACGACCGGCACGCCGGCCCCGAGCGCCGTCGTCGCGCAGGTGGTGACGGGCGTGTCGTCGACGGCGGCCGCGATCTTGCCGACGGTGTTCGCGGTCGTCGGCGCGAGCAGCAGCACGTCCGCCCAGCTGTCGCGCCCGCACAGCTCGACGTGCTCGACGCGCCCGGTGATCTCGGTGACGACGTCGTGCTCGGTGGCGAACTCGACGGCCCACGGGTGGACGATCCCTGTGGCCGCGTCCGTCAGCACCGCGCGGACGGACGCCCCGTGGCGCCGGAGCTCGTGGGCGAGTTCGACGACTTTGACCGCCGCGATGGAGCCCGAGACGCCGAGGGCGACGTTGGTGTCGGCGAGGAGATCGGTCATCACCGGTTCGGTTGGGGGCTCCCCGTCGTAAATCCTCGCGCTCCGGGGGCGTCCCGGTCGCGGCCGGGCGCCGCCGGTCGAACTCAGTCGTCGCCGGCGTCGCCGACGACCGTCTCGGCCTGTCGCCGTCGGGCCCGCTCGACGAACTCCTCCGGGAGCGACTCGATCTCGCCGGCCTGCACGCCCCACAGCTTCGCGTACAGCCCGTCCCGGCTCAGGAGCTCCTCGTGGCCGCCGCGCTCGACCACCTCGCCGTCCTCCAGCACCAGCACCTCGTCGGCGTCCTTCACCGTCGAGAGCCGGTGGGCGATGACGAACGTGGTGCGGTCCGCGGCGAGCCGGTCGAGGCTCCGCTGGATCAGCATCTCCGTCTCCGTGTCGACGGCGCTCGTCGCCTCGTCCAGCACGAGGATGTCCGGGTCCTGGAGGACCACCCGGGCGATGGAGAGCCGCTGGCGCTGCCCGCCCGAGAGCTTCACGCCGCGCTCGCCGATCCGGGTGTCGTAGCCGTCCGGGAGGTTCTCGATGAACCCGTGGGCCTCGGCGGCCCTCGCGGCCTCCCGGACCGCCTCGTCGCTCGCGTCGAACCGGCCGTAGCGGACGTTCTCGGCGACGGTCCCGTCGAACAGGTACGTGTCCTGGCTGACGTAGCCCACCGACTCCCGCAGCGAGCGGACCGTCACCTCGCGCACGTCGTGGCCGTCGACCCGGACCGCGCCGTCGTCCACGTCGTAGAGCCTGAGCAGGAGCTTCAGCAGCGTGGACTTCCCCGCGCCCGTCGGACCCACCAGCGCGACCGTCTCGCCGGGGTCGACCGCGAAGTCGACGTCGCGCAGGACGGGGTCGTCCTCGCCCTCGTAGGAGAAGTCGACGCGGTCGTACTCGACCGCGCCCTCCACGTCGTCGAGGTCGACGGCGTCCTCCGCGTCGGTGACGCGTGCGGGAATGTCCTGCAGGCCGAACACCCGCTCGCAGGAGGCCTTCGCGTTCTCGTACTGGGAGACGATGTTCGACACCTCCGCCAGCGGGGTGACGAACCGCTGGGTGAGGAACAGGAAGGTGACGAACGTCCCGGCGCGCAGTTCCCCCGTCAGGGGACCGGGCGCCGTTCCCGACACGATCCACAGCCCGCCGACGACGAACGTCGCCGCGAACGCGACGCCCGCGAACAGCTCCATCCCCGGGCGGTACACGTAGTTGAGCCGGAGCATCGAGAGGGTCTTGCGGAAGTAGTTGTAGGAGGTGTCCTCGACGCGGCCCGTCTCGTAGGACTCGGTGCCGGTGGTCTTCACGAGCTGCATCCCGCCCAGCGAGTTCTCCAGGCGGGTGTTGAGGTCGGCGACGGCCTCGCGCTGGGCGGCGTACCGCGGCTCGACCGCCTTCATGAACCAGTAGGTGAACAGGACCATCGCCGGGACGACCACGAGCGTGACCGCCGCGAGTTGCGCGTTGCGCTCGAACAGGACGACGCCGATGCCGACGAGCATCACGCCGAGGCGGACGGAGTTCTGCAGGGCGTCGTCGAGGAAGCGTTCGAGGTTCGTCGCGTCGTTGTTGAGGACGGACATCACCTCCCCCGTCTGCTTGTCGTCGAAGAACCACATGTCGAGGTCCTGCATCTTCGCGTACGAGTCGGTCCGCACGTCGTGCATCACGCGGTGGGCGAAGTTGTTCGCCGCGATGCCGTACACCCACGTCAGCGCCGCCGTGACCGCGAACGCGCCGACGATCAGCCAGACGGAGAACCAGAACTGCGCCGCGTCGGGCGCGGTCGTCGGCAGCCACGCGTTCGGAACGACCGGCAGCGTGAACGGCTCGTCGCCGGTGAACGCCGAGTCGATCGCGACGCCCAGCACCAGCGGCGGGAGGAGGCTCGACCCGCGGGCGATCACGTTCGCCGTCATGCCGACGACCAGCCAGGGCCACTTGTCGAGCCCGTATTCCGTGAACAGCCGGTACAGCGGCCGGTCGACGCGGTCCCGGTAGACGTCGAACGCGCTCTCCTCCTCCGTACTCATTACGTTTCGAAACCGCCGCCCGAGACTTATGCGAACCGATGGGTGGCCGATCCATCGCTGATAGTTGGACGGCTACTCCTAAACACGGCGACCCCCTCCGGGACGACATGAACGGCGCAGCGGGCGCGAATCTGCCCCCTGCCGAATCCGACGACGGCGACGACGCCGCCCGATACGCGGACCTGCAGGCGTTGATACTCGACGCCTCGACGACGCTCGTCTCGGCGAACCCCGACGAGTTGGACACGAAGCTGGAGTGGACGCTTCGGTCCGTCGCGACGGGCCTCGACGCCGACTACGCGGCCGTCTACGACGCGGACCCGGAGGGGGCCGCGTCGACGGACCGACGGGCCGGCCCGGAGTTCGACCGGCTCCACACCTGGACCGCCGGCGGAGGTCAGGCGGACGACCCCGACCCGGAAACGGACGACGGCACCGGAGCCTCGGCGGTCGAACGGGCGCTGGACCGCGTCGGCGACGGCGAGATCGTGCGCCGGAGCGGCGGCGACGCCGCGGGCGCCCGTGACGGGCCGGCCGGCCACGAGAGCGTGCTCGCGGTCCCGATCCTCCGCGAGTACGAGCTGTGGGGCGTGCTCGTGTTCGCCGCCGAGGAGCCGCGGGGGCGCTGGCACGACCACGAGGTGGTACTCGTGCGGTCGCTGGCGGACATGGTCGCGAGTTCGCTGGACCGCGTGGAGCGCGAGCGTCGCCTCGCCGCCCAGAACGAGCGGCTGGAGCAGTTCGCCTCCGTCGTCTCCCACGACCTCCGCAACCCCCTCAACGTGCTCACCGGCTCGCTCGACCTCGCCGAGCGCACCGGCGACGCGGACCACTTCGACCGCGCCCGGCGTGCGGCCGACCGGATGGACGGCATCATCGACACCGTGCTCGACCTCGCGCGCGCCGGACGGGACATCGGCGAGACCGAGGTCGTGGACGTCGGTCGCGTCGCCCGCACCGCGTGGGAGGGGGTCGACACCCGCGAGGCGACCCTCGTCGTGGACGACCCCGGGCAATACGAGGCCGACGAGAACCGCCTGGCCGACGCCCTCTCGAACCTCTTTCGCAACGCGGTCGAACATGGGGGAACCGACGTGACCGTCACCGTCGTCGGTCGCGCGGACGCCTCGGACGGCTTCTACGTCGCCGACGACGGCGCCGGCTTCCCGAGCGGGACGGACGGCCTCTTCGAGCGCGGCCGTTCCGGGGACGTCGACGGCACCGGCCTCGGGCTCACGATCGTCGAGCGGGTCGTCGAGGCGCACGGCTGGACCGTCGAGGCGGGCGAGAGCGAGCACGGCGGCGCACGGTTCGATGTCGCCGTCGAGGAGTGAGCGCGCCGGGGCGCGACCGGCGGCGAGCCCGCTTCCCGGTCACCCGAGCACCCACAGCACGGGCAGCAGCGTCACGACCGAGAGCACGGTCGTCGCGAACACGTTGATCGACGCGAGGCCGGCGTCGCCGTCGAGCGCGGTCGCGTAGACGAACGTCGACACCGCCGTCGGCATCGCGAACATGACGACGCCCGCGCGGACGGTCGAGTGCGCGCCGCCCAGCGCCGAGAACACGACGAGCGCGTTCAGCGGCATCGCGAGCAGTTTCATCCCCGCGACGGCGCCGACCGTGGGGTAGTCGATCGAGGCGCCGTCGAGGGCGAGTGACGCCCCCACGCCGAGCAGGGCGAGCGGGAGCGCCGCCTCCGCGAGCCACGAGAGGCCGGTCACGGCGGGGGCGGGCGGCGCCCACCCGACCGCCGCCGAGCCGAGCCCGCCCCCGAGCGCGAGCAGCACCGGGTTCCGGACCAGCGACGCGGCCTCGCCGACGAGGTCCGCGTCGGCGTCGTTGGCGAGCGACAGCAGCGTGACCGTGGCCGGTACCTGGACGAGCGCCCCGACGCCGAGGATCACGCTCGCCTTCCCCGCCTCGACGGCGCCGGCGCCGAAGGTGGCGGCGACGATGGGGAGACCGAGGAAGCCGAGGTTGGAGTGATACGACTGGACGAGGGCGACGCTCCGGGCGGCGGCGTCGGGACGGCGGCGGTGGACGAGCCAGCTCAGACCGATTCCGGCGGCGAGGACGCCGGCCACGCCCGCGACGAGGCGGACCGACAGCACCTCCCCGAGCGGCTGGGCGTACGTCGAACTGTACACGAGCGCGGGCAACGCGAGGAAGAACGCGGCGTCGGTGAGGGCGTCCCGCCGGCGGGGCGTGAGCAGGCCGGCCCGGCGGCCGGCGAGGCCGACACCGAGGAGAGCGAGCATGAACGCGAGGTTCGAAGCGACGGACACGGGAGTCGTCGGCAGTCGACGCCGGGGATGGTTGACCGTTGCGTTCCCGGCGCGTGTCGCGGGGGCCGCGATATCCGGGCCCGGGAAGCGGCGAACCGCGCCGGCGACGCGTGCGGCGACGCTCGGACGGGTCGACCGTCCGGGGCGCCCCTACGCTTCGTCCGTCCCGGACGCCATCACTCCTCGTCTATCGCCCGTCGGGGGATAACGCGGGGGCCGTCGGGGCCGAAGCCGACCTCGGCCTCGACGCCGAACACGTCCCGGAGGAGCTGCTCGTTGATGACCTCGTCCGGCGGCCCCCACTCGTAGGGCTCGCCGTCCTTGAGCGCGATGAGGTTGTCCGCGAAGCGGGCCGCCTGTCCGATGTCGTGGAGGACGACGCAGACGGTCACGCCGTGGTCCTCGTTCAGCTCCCGGACGGCGTCGAGCACCCGGAGCTGGTGGTGCAGGTCGAGGAACGTGGTCGGCTCGTCCAGCAGGAGCGCGTCCGTCTCCTGCGCGAGCACCATCGCCAGCCACGCGAGCTGGCCCTGCCCGCCCGAGAGGTCGCCGACGGGCCGGTCCGCGAGGTGCTCGACGCCGACGCGCTCGATGGCGCGGTCGACCGCGCGGTAGTCCTCCTCGCGCATCCCCTCGAAGAAGCCGCGGTGGGGGTAGCGTCCGTGCGTGGCGAGCTCGCGCACCGTCGTCGAGTCCGGCGCGACGTGCTCCTGTGAGAGCAGGCCGAGCCTGCGCGCCAGCTCCGTCGTCCCGTACTCCTCCACGTCGCGGCCGTCGAAGGTCACAGCGCCGCGGTCCGGGGCGAGCTCCGCGTTCATCGACTTCAGCAGCGTCGACTTGCCGCTGCCGTTCGGGCCGATCAGCGCCGTGATCTCGCCGGCGGGCACCTCCAGCCGGTCGGCCTCGACGACGGGGTCGCCGTCCCCGTACGACAGCGCGATGTCGCTGATCGACAGCCGGGGGGAGTCGGCCGCGACGTCGCTCGCCTCCCCGGGATCGGCGTCCGGGCCGGGCCCGGGAGACGCGTCCCCGTCGCTTCCCGCCGGCTCCACGTCGGCCTCGGGCGGCTCGACCGCGGCGCCGCCGTCGCCGCGGGCGGCGTCTCCCCGGCTGTCACCGTCGTGAACGGGCTCGTCGACGTCGTGTCCGTCGTCGCGGGTCATAGGTCGCCGAGTCCCTCCTGCTTGCGCATCAGGTACAGGAAGTACGGGCCGCCGACGAGGCCCGTGACGATGCCGACCGGGAGCTGTGCGGGCGAGAGCGCGAGGCGCGCACCCACGTCGGCGAGCGTGACGAGCGCCGGCCCCGCGAACACGCACGCGACGACGAGGCGCTTGTAGTCGGAGCCGACGAGCTGGCGGACCATGTGGGGGACGATGAGCCCGACGAAGCCGACGATGCCGGCGACGGCGATGGCGGTGCCGGCCGCCAGCACCGCCACCGCCGACAGCGCGAAGCGGACGCGCTCGACGGACATCCCCAGCGACCGGGCCGTCCGCTCGCCCAGCAGGAGGACGTTCAGCTGTCTGGCCCCGACGAGCGTCAACGGCACCGCGACGAACGTCCACGGGAGCGCCATCCGCACCTGCTCCCAGTCGACGCCGGTGAGCGAGCCGGTCGTCCACGCGATGGCCGACTGAACGACGCCGAGGTCGTCCGCGAAGAAGAACAGCGCCGTCTGGAGCGACCCGAACACCGTCGAGACGATGACGCCCGCGAGGACGAGCCGGACGGGGCTGGTGCCGCCTTGCCAGGCGATGACGTACACGAGCAGGAAGGCGACCGCGCCGCCGCCGGCGGCGACCAGGGGGAGGAACGTCGCGAACCCGGTGAAGACGATGAGCGACAGGAGGATGGCCAGCCCCGCGCCCGCGGAGACGCCGAGGATGAACGGCGACGCGAGTTCGTTCCGGGTGACCGCCTGGAACACCGCGCCCGAGACCGCGAGGTTCGCGCCGACGAGCACCCCGACGACCACCCGCGGCATCCGGATCTGCCAGACGATGAGCGTCTCCTTCGGGAGGTCGACCGACGCCGTCGAGAGCCCCAGCGCGTTCGCGACGGCGTTGCCGAACCCCTCGCCGAGAAACAGCCGCAACAGCACCTGGGGATTCGTCCACACCAGCGGGTCGAACACCGCCGACCACGCCGTCCCCACAGACATGGTGAACGCGCCGAAGCTCACCTGCACGAGCCCCGAGGCGACGACGACCGCCGTGCTCGCGACCATCACGGTCACCAGCGAGGTGTCGACCCACGAGAACGTCCCCTCCACGTCCGGGACCGTCTCGCGCGTCTCACCGGCCACGGTCGACCCCCTTCCGTTGCATACGATTTAGGCTAGCCTAAGCGTTGAAAAGCGTGTCGAAGCGGGCGACGGTCGTCAGGACCGGGGACGCACGCTGGTGAGCCCGGTCGGCCCGTCGCCGCCGTTCGTCGTCAGCGCCAGCGTCCATCGACCCTCCCCCGATCGCTCGACGGACGCGATAGCGATGGAGCGGACCGACGCCCGGCGGAACAGCGCGACGACGACCGGGAGCGTCACGACCCGGTCGTCGTCCGCGAGCGCGTACCCCTCGAACTCGACCCGCCACCGCCGCGCCGCCGCGTCGATGTCGACCGACGGGGCCGACACCTCGTACGACCGGAGCATCCCGGCCGACTCGAGTTCGGCGAGCGCGGCGGCGACGGGGTCGTCGGCCTCCGCCTCGGAGTCGGGCATCCGCTCGCCCGCCGCCCGCAGCACATCGGTCAGCTCCGACGACTCCAGCCGGGCGGACAGCTCCGCGGCGATGCTCCGCAGCAGCCGGAGGCAGAGGTCGTCCGGCCCGTCGAGCTCCTCTGCCGATTCCAGGTACGTGTCCATGATGGCGTCCTGGAGGGCCGTGTGCGGCGAGTCGGCGATGGCCTCGAAGACGACCCCCGCGACGGTGTGACAGTAGTCGATCGCCGAGCGCGCGGTCGCGTTCCCCTCGGGCCGCTCCTGTCGCGGGCCGGGCCCGGGTTCGGTGCCGTCGACGGCGCGTCCCGGCGACGTGACGTCCTCCGTCACCTGACAGGCGATCACGTCGTACACGGGAAGTTGCGGGTCGTACCGGCGCAGCGCCGCACGGTACTGCTCGGTGCTCCTGGCGGCCGCCCGCGCGGTCGCCCGGCCGTCGAACGCGAGCCCGTCGGCGGGTACCGGTCGGTCGCCGGTCCGTGCGCACACCAGCCGGTAGTCGCCGTCCGGGTCGGCGAGCGATTCGATGTGCCGTCTGAGGTCGCCGAGGGTGGTTCCGATCATGGATGGGAGGACGGACAGTCGCCGGGGCGACCGCCGCGGGAGCCGCTCGGGCCGTCCCGCGGTCAGATGTCGCCGTCGATCGCGCTCGCGACGCGCTCGCGGTCGAAGAGCCGCTCGCCCTCCGGCGTCTCGCCGACGCCGCGCCACTCGCCGAACGCGTCCGGGTAGAACTGCTTGGCGGCGATCTCCGTCTGGAAGAGGTTGATCACGGGCCCCTGGTAGGAGGTGCCCCCGCGGTAGAGCCGATCGTTCTGGACCGCCGAGAGCTGGCTCCCCACCGGGTCGTCGCGCATGCGCTCCATGCGTGCCTCGAACTCCTCGGCCGAGACGTGCGAGAAGCCGTACTGGAACAGCAGCACGTCCGGGTCGACCTCCAGGAGCTGTTCGTAGTCCCACTCGGCGTAGCTCCCGTCGATCTCGTCGTCGAACGCGCCGCGCATCCCCAGGTCGCGGTACTGCTTGTGGCCGTTGCCGCCGTGGACCGGGTACGCGTAGAAGGACCCGTTCTCGAAGTCGGAGTTTACCGACAGGAGCCCCACCGACGGGCGATCCCCTTCGGGCGGGAGGTCCGCGTCGATCGTCGACTGGAGCTCATCGTGAACTGACGCGACCGCCTCGTAGCGCTCGGGCTCGCGGAACACCTCCGCCACCTTCCCGAACGCCTCGTACAGCGAGTAGTAGGGGTAGTCGTGCCAGTCGGCGCCGCGGCGGCGGATGGAGTTGCCGACGATCGGCCCGACCTCCCGTTCGACCTCCGCGAAGTCCTCGTCGGTCCAGTTGTCGTCGAGGAGCTGGATGAAGTTCGGGTCGAACAGGTGGACGTCGCAGTCCAGCTCGTAGAACGCCTCCTTGTCGATGCCGCCGTCGCCCATGAGCTGCGGGACGTCGTCGAAGTCGACGTCGACGCCGGGGAGCGCGTCGTAGAACTGGAGCGGCCAGTTCTCGGTGAAGATCAGCCCCGCGAGGCCGTCCAGCTGACCGAGCGCGATGGCCATGTCGCCGTAGGTGCTGAAGTAGGCCATCCAGCGTTTGGGGGGCGACTCGAACGTCACCTCCCCCGACGGCTCCATCGTCACGGTGTAGGAGCGGTTCTCGGTCGTCCGGGTCGGCGTGTCCGCGTCGCCAGCCGTGTCGGTGGCGGCGTCGCCGCCGCTCCCGCCGGTACAGCCGGCGAGCAGCCCGCCGCCGACGACGGCGCCGCCGTACTTCACGTAGTCCCTCCGCGTCGGTGCTCCCGTCGGTTCGGTGTTCGCGTCCTCGGTGTCGCCGTTCATCGTTAGCGGTCTCCGTTGATGACGTCGGCTACCCGCTGGTGGTCGAACAGCTGTTCCTCCTCGGGGAAGTCGGGGTAGGTGTCGCCCTCCTCGAACCGGGGCCACTCGCCGAACTGCTCTGGGTAGAGCTGCTTGGCGGTCATCTCCAGCTGGAGGAGGTTCTGCAGCGGGCCCTGGAACGACTGCCCGGACGCGTAGAATCGGTCGTTCCGCACCGCGGTCAGCTCCGAGCCGACCGGGTCCTCCGAGACGGTCGCCTTCACCTCGTCCCAGTCGTAGAACGGCGTCACCGCGAAGTTGTGGAGGATCACGTCGGGGTCGACCTCCAGCATCCCCTCGTAGTCGTAGGACGCGCCGTAGTTCTCGTCGTACGTGCGGTCGCTGTCGGCGAAGGCGTCGCGGGCGCCCATCGGCCGGGTGTGGGCCTTCCCGAAGCCCGGGCCCGAGATCTTGTACGGGTAGAACTCCCCCTCGTAGAAGGCGACCAACCCGACGCTCGGCCGCTCGCTCCGCGGCGGGAGGTTCGATCGGATGGTCGCGTACAGCTTCTCGTACTCCTCCTGCAGGGCCGCGAACCGCTCGGGCTCCCGGAACACCTGCGAGACCTTCTCCGTGATCTCCCAGATGGTGTAGTACCGGTAGCCGTCGCGCCATCCCTCGGGAGGCTGGGTGTGCTCGCGGCTGTAGCGGTTCGCGAAGAACGGCCCGACGTTCTCGACGACCTCCTCGGTGTCCGCCTTCGACCAGTTGTCGAACGCCGACAGCCACGCCGGGTCCATGAGGTGGACGTCGCTGTCGAGCTCGTACAGGATCTCCTTGTCGAACGAGCCGTTCGAGAACAGCTCCGTGAGCCCCTCGGCGTCGAAGGAGACCCCGTCGAGGTGGTCGAAGAAGTACGTCAGCGTCTCCGCGTACGAGAGGAACCCGAGGGAGTTGAGGGAGTCGTCGTGCCCCAGCGCGACGAGCATGTCCGCGTACTGCGGGCTGTAGGCCATCACGTTCGAGGGCACCTCCTCGAAGGTGACCTCGCCCACCGGCGACATCGTCACCGAGTAGCTGGTGTCCTCCGGCGTCTCCGTCGGCGTGGCCTCGTCCGTCGGCGTCTCGGTCGCCGTGGGCGAGGACTCGCCGCCGTCGCCCTGTCCCGCACAGCCGGCCAGCAGCGTCCCGCCGATGACGCCGCCGCCGTACTTCACGTAGTCCCTGCGCGTTGGTACCTCCCGTCCGGTGGCGTCGTCTGCCATGTTTTTAGGCTCGCCTAATAATACAAAAACACGTCGATCGTTGGGGGCGGGCCTCACCGCTCCGCCGACGACCCGGCGGTCCGCGCGAGGAAGTCCTCGGGGAGCGACTCGACCTCCCCCGCCTGCACCCCCCAGAGGCTCGCGTAGAGGCCGTCCGTCCCGAGCAGTTCCTCGTGGGTGCCGCGCTCGACCACCTCGCCGTCGTCCAGCACGACGATCGTGTCGGCGTCCTTCACCGTCGAGAGCCGGTGGGCGATCACCAGCGTCGTCCGGTCGGCCGCCAGCCGGTCGAGCGACCGCTGGATCAGGTACTCCGTCTCGGTGTCGACGGCGCTCGTCGCCTCGTCGAGCAGGAGTATCTCGGGGTCCTGCAGGACCGTGCGCGCGATTGCGATCCGCTGGCGCTGTCCGCCCGAGAGTTTCACGCCGCGCTCGCCGACGCGGGTGTCGTACCCCTCCGAGAGCCCCTCGATGAAGGCGTGCGCCTCCGCCGCCTCCGCCGCGGCGACGACGTCCTCGCGGTCGGCGTCGAACCGGCCGTAGCGGACGTTCTCCGCGACCGTCCCGTCGAACAGGAAGGTGTCCTGGCTCACGTAGCCGATCGCCGAGCGCAGGTCCGCGAGGCGCACGTCGCGCACGTCGTGGCCGTCGACCCGGACGGCGCCGTCGGTCACATCGTACAGCCGCAGGAGGAGTTTGGCGACGGTGGACTTCCCCGCGCCGGTCGGCCCGACGATGGCGACCGTCTCGCCCGGCTCGGCCTCGATGTCGACGCCGTCGAGGACTGGCTCGCCGTTTTCCGGGTCGCGCCGGTCCTCGCTCGAGGAACCCGGGTCCTCTCGCGTCCCGCCGTCACCGTAGGCGAAGGTGACGTCGTCGTACTCGACGCGCCCCTCGACCTCGTCCAGCGCGATGGCATTCGGCGCGTCCTCGATGCGGACGGGGACGTCCATCAGGCCGCAGATGCGCTTGCCCGAGGCCCTCGCGTTCTCGTACCAGTCGACGATGTTCGAGAGCTGGGCCATCGGCCCCGTCAGCCGCTGGGTGAGCAGCATGAACACGACGAACTCGCCGGTCGTGAGCTCGCCCTAGAAGAACAGCGGCGGGCCGGAGAACACCCACAGCCCCCCGAGCACGAACGTCGCCAGCAGCGCCGCGCCCGTGATGAGTTCCATCCCCGGCCGGTAGAAGTAGCTCAGCTTCAGCACGTCCATGTTGGCGTCGAAAACGTCCCGTGACACGCGGCGGACGCGGTCGTTCTCGTAGTCCTCGGTGCTCGTGGTCTTGACCAGCTCGATGCCGCTGAGGCCGTTCTCGATGCGGGTGTTGAGGTCGCCGATCGTCTCGCGGTGGCGCGTGTACCGCGGCTCGATGACGCGCATGAACCACCACGTGAACCCCACGAGCAGCGGCACCGCCCCGAGCGTCACCAGCGCGAGCTGCCGGTTCGTGTACACCAGCGCGCCGGTCACGCCGACGACGATCACTCCGATCCGAACCGAATCCCCGAGCGCGTTGTCGAAGAACGTCTCTAGGTTCGACGTGTCGTTGTTGAGGATCGACATGACCTCGCCGGTCTCCTTGTTGTCGAAGAAGGTCATGTCGAGGCGCTGCATCTTCTCGTAGGCGTCGACCCGGATGGCGTACATAACGCCGTGGGCGAAGTAGTTGATCGCCACCCCCCGGACCCACTGGAGGACCGCCCCGCCCAGCAGCGCGGCGGCGACGACTGCTGTCGAGAACCAGAACTGCGCCGTCCGGTCGGTCGGAAGCCACGCGTCGGGGACCAGCGGCAGGGCGTAGGCGCTCTCCCGTGCGAACACCGCGTCGATGGTCGTCCCGAGCACGATCGGCGTCACCAGCACCGTGCCGTAGGCGATCACGCTCGTGACGAGTCCGACGGCGAGCCACGCGGCGTGGCCGGGGGTGTACGCACGGAAGAGCCGCCACAGCGGCCGGTCGACCCGCTCCCGGTGGGCGTCGAGTTCCGTCTCGAAGGCGGCCTCGTCGGTCACTCCTTAGCCTCCGGGCCCGGCAGCTCGCCCCGCTCTGCGAGGTACGCGCGGACGGCGTCGTCGTCGAGTTCGTCGAGCAGGGCCGCGGGGTCGTGCGCGTCGGCGACGGCCGCGGGATCGAGGTGCTCCGCGAGCGCGACGTGCCCCCGGTGGGTCCGGTCGGCGACCTCCCCGTCGGAGACGTACTGGTCCAGGCGCTCGTCGAGGAACGCCTCGCGGACCCGCCGGAAGCGGTCGGAGTCCGCGTCGACCGGGGCGTCATCGCCGTGGTAGTCGTCGAACCACTCGCGCCAGTTGTCGCGGTCGGCCCACTCCTCGTCGCGGGCCGACTCCCGGCGCACCCAGTCGTACCCGAGCGCGACGTCCTCCCACCAGCCGTCGTCGATGCGGGCGTCCGCGACGACGCGGCGGGCCACGCGGGCGCCCCGGCCGGCCGCGACCACCGCCTGCATGTCCGCCTCGTCGGAGGGCGAGGCGACGTACAGGCCCTCGACCGGGGTGGTCCCGTCGCGGTCGGCGTAGTCGCGGACGAACGTCTCGTGGGTCTCGCCGTCGTGTTCGTGCTCCTCGAACATCGCGTCCTCGTCGTCGAGCCCCCGGAGGTACTCGCCGTCGTAGCGGGTCGCCGCGACGACGCGACGGGCCGTGACGGGGTCGCCCTCCTGGGGGCGTACGAGGAACCCCTCGCCGCCCTCGTCGCCGCCGTCGGCGAGCCGTTCCACCGACTCGACCATGTCGTCGACGACCGCGGCGCCGGCCGCCCCGACGTGGTCGTGGAGCAGGTCGTACAGCGTTCCGACGTCGATCCCCCCGGGGAACCCCGGGTAGTTCTCCAGGTGGGCACACCGGGCGATCGAGGAGCGCCCCCGGTCGAAGACGACCGTGTCGAGGCCGCGGCGGGCGAGGAACACGGCCGCCGTCGCGCCCGCCGGCCCGCCGCCGACGACCGCCACGTCCCGGTCGGGCATCTACTCCCCTCCGGCGACGACCTCGGCGACGCGCTCGCGGTCGAACAGCCGCTCCCCCTCGGGGATCTCCGGGTACGGGTCCCCGTGCTCGTACTCGGGCCACTCGCCGAACTGCTCGGGGTACAGCTGCTTCGCCGTCATCTCTAGCTGGAACAGGTTCATCAGCGGTCCCTGCACCGGGGTCCCGGACGCGTAGAACCGGTCGGTCTCGATCGCGGTCAGCTGCCCGCCCACGGGGTCGTCCGCGATCGTCTCGCGGATCGACGCCACGTCGTAGTAGGAGGCGATCCCGAACTGGTGGAGGATCACGTCCGGGTCGACCTCGAGGAGCGTCTCGTAGTCGTAGGTCGTCCCGAAGCCGGCGTCCGTCCCCGCGAACGCGTCGGTCGCGCCGAGCGGCCTGACGTGGGCGTTCGCGAACCCGGGCGCGTTGATCTTCGAGGGGTAGAACGTCCCGTCGAAGAAGATGACCGCCGCGACGGACGGTCGCTCGGACTCCGGCGGGAGACCCGATCGGATCCGGTCGAGCATCTCGTCGCGGACCGCGGCCAGTTCCCCGTACACGTCGGACGCCCGGAACACCCGCGAGACGCGCTCGGAGATGTCCCACAGCGCGTAGTACTCGTACTCGTCGCGCCACCCCTCCGGCGGCTGCCCGTGCGTGCGGCTGTAGGTGTTCCCGAGGAACGGCGCGACGTTCGCGGCGACCTCCTCCACGTCCGAGCGCTCCCACCCCTTGAACGAGTCGAGCAGCGCCGGGTCCATGAGGTGGAGATCCGAGTCCAGCTCGTAGAACACCTCCTTCTCGACGCGGATCTCCCCCGACCCCGCGTTGAGCTGGGTCAGGTCCCCGTAGTCGAAGGAGACGCCGTCGAGGCGCTCGTAGTAGGCGTCGAGGGTGTTGCCGCCCGCGGCCGCGTCGAACCCGAGCGAGTTGACGGCGTCGCCGGCGCCGTAGGCGACGGCCATGTCCGCGTACAGGAGGCTGTACACCGAGACGTCCGACGGGACGGACTCGAACGACACCTCCCCGACCGGCGCCATCGAGACGGCGTATCCGTCGGCCGCGGCGGTCGTCGCCTCGGCGCCCTCCGTCGGCGACGCGGTCGCGGTCTCCGTGGCCGGTTCGGTCGCGGTAGACCCGTCGTCGCCGCCGGTACAGCCCGCGAGGAGGCCGCCGGCGACGACGGCGCCGCCGTACCTCGCGAACTCGCGTCGGGACGGCCCGCCGTCCTCGTCTGTGTCGGTCATACGAACGGGGTTCGCCGGGCCGCGCATATGGCTTTCGGTCGGCCTAAATCACGGACGGCGCGGCGCCCCGCAGACCGGACACGTCGGCGCGTCGGGCGGGACCACGGTGTCGCAGTGGGGGCACTCGCTCCCGTCGGGCGCGGTGATCGCGTCGACGGCGTCCGCGGTGGTCGTCCGGACGCCCTCGACCGACCCGACCGCCTCGAACTCGCGGTCGGTTCCCCTCCCGTCGAGCGCCGCGAGCGCGAACGCGACGCGGTCCGCGAGGAACGCGTCGTCCGCGTCCTCGATCGCCGCGAGCCGGTCCGCGAGGGAGTCGTCGTCCGCGTCGCCGTCCCTGGCGGTCCCGGCCTGCGCGAGCACCCCGAGCGTCTCCGCCGCGCGGCCGCGGACGACGGGGTCCTCGTCGCCGAGGCGGTCGGCCACCTCCTCGCGGACCTCGGCGACCCGTTCGGGGTGCTCACACGCGAGGACCGTCAGCGCGGTGAGGAGGTGGTACCGCACCAGTTCCTCGTCGTCGTCGAGGTGTTCCGCCAGCGCCGACACCTGATGCCGGAGCCTGTCGGGGTCGCCGAGCGCGATGCCCTCCAGCGCCTTCGCCAGTTTCGTCCGCACCCCCGGCTCGTCGAACGCCAGCCCGACCCGCAGGTCCGCCAACAGCTCCGGGGAGGCGACCTCCTCGGGACGCTCGACGGCGGCGTAGCCGAGCGCCTCCGCGCACCGGGCCCGGACGTAGTAGAACTCCCCCTCGTCGGCGAGCCGGTCGGCCAGGTCGTCGCGTGCGCTGAGCACTCTGCCCGGCTCCGCCTCGGCGACCGCCGCGAACACCTTCGCCGTCGACAGCCGGACGGACCGGTCGTCGTCGGTCAGGAACGGCGCGAGGTCGTCGACCAGCGGCGCCGCGGGTGCCGGGTCGTCGTCGGTCGCGGCGCGGAGCCGTCGCAGGGCGTCCTTGCGCTCGGCGGTGGGCGCGTCCCGGAGCCCCGCCAGCCGCTCGGCCGCCCCCTCAACGTCTCCCCGTGTCACGTGCGTCGATAGGTCCATGTGTGCTCCGGCGCCGCGGGGTGGGCGCCCTCGTCGTTCGCCGGTCTGCTGCCGCGTGTATAAAATCACCGTGGCGGGCCGTTCGACGGAGTTCACCTCCCGGCCGACGGGCCGGAGTGTGGCCCCCGGTCGGGCGACGCCTACTCGTCGTCGGTCGCCCGCGCCGACTCGGCGATGTCGGACTCCGACAGCGAGGCCGCGTACTCGCGGATCACGTCGTCGTCGAGGCGGTCGAGCAGCCGGCGCTGTCCCTCGCGGTCGCGCCGCTCGCGTTCCGACCCGTCGATCTGACGGTCGAGGAACTCGGAGCACAGGTGCTCGAACGCCGCCTCCGCGAGCGGGTCGTCCGGGTCGCGGTCGCCGAGGACGCGCTTCTCGAACCACTCGCGGGTGTCCTCCCGCCAGCCGTCGCCGCCGTAGCGCCCCTCGTGGACTACCCAGTCGACGTAGTGGTCGGCGACGGCCGGCCAGTAGCGCGCGGCGAGGTCGTCCCGGACGAGCGACACCGCCGCCCGCGCGCCGTGACCCGCGGCGACGGCCGCCTGGTGGACCGTCTCGTCGGTCATCCAGCCCGCGGCGTACAGGCCCTCGACGCTCGTCCGGCCCCCGTCCGTGGCGACCATGCCGTACTTCTCCTCCGTCTCGACCCGCTCGGCGAACGGCTCGAACATGTCGCCGTCGTACGCCGTCGCCGCGAGCACGTACCGGACGAGGTACTCGCCGTCGTCGCTCTCGACGCGGAACCCGCCCCGGTCGGCGTCGACGCCGGCGACGCCGCCGTCCTCGACGCCCGCGTCCGCGAGGTCGGCGGGAGCGACGCGCTCGACGAGTTCCTCCCGGACGGCGCCCCCCTCGACCTCGACCTGGTCGCGCCCGAGCGCGAGGAAGCGGTCGGGGGCGACGCCGCCGGGGAACCCGAGATAGTTCTCCAGGTGCGCGCACTGGCCGATGGCGGACGTCCCGCGCGCGAGCACGAGCGTGTCGAGGCCGTACCGGGCGAGGAACGTCGCCGCCGAGAGGCCGGCCGCGCCGCCGCCGATCACGAGCACGTCGCGGTCGACGGCCGTCTCCGGGTCGCCCGCGGCGGTGTCCCCGACCGTGTCCGTTCCGGCCATCAACGGTCGCCCGCGACGATGTCGCGGACGCGCTGCCGGTCGAACAGCCGGTTCTCCTCGGGCACCTCGGGGAACGCCTCGGGATCGAACTCGCCGAACTCCTCCGGGTACAGTTGCTGTGCGGTCATCTCAGTCTGCAGGAGGTTCGTGATGGGGCCCTGTTCGCCGTACTGGCCGGGGTACACGCGCCCGTTCTGCACCGCGGTGAGCTGACTGCCGACGCCGTCCTCCTCCATCGGCTTCACGTACTGCTCGTAGAACGCGTCGGCGGAGAAGCCGTCCGAGTCCGGGGTAGTGGTCCCGATCCCCCAGTGAACGACGATGATCTCGGGATCCACCTCGAGCAGTTGCTCGTAGTCGATCTCGCCGGCGACGTCGTCGGGGAACGCGCTCCCCACGCCCAGGTCGCGGTACGGCTTCATCTCGTACCCCTCGGACTGGGTGTCGAGCGGGTAGAACGTCCCCTTGTCCGGCTCGGACCCGCCGTTGATCAGCCCGATCTCCACCCGGTCGCCCTCGGCCGGGAGCCGGGATTGCACCTCCGACAGCACCTCGTCGTGGAGGCTCGCGAACGCCTCGTACCGCTCGCGCTCCTGAAACGCCTCCGCGAGCCGCTCGAAGGCCCCGTAGAGGGTGTACAGTTTGTAGTCGTGGAACTCCCGCCGGCGGCGGCAGTTGTTCCCGAAGAAGGGGGCGACGTTCTCCCGGATCTCGGCAGTGTCGTCCTCCTCCCAGGAGTCGTCCCACCCCCGCTCCAGGAACTCCGGGTCGATCAGGATCACGTCCGGGTCGAGCTCGTAGAACGTCTCCTTGTCCCACCCGCCGTTCTGCCACAGCGGCGTCAGCTCCGACTGTGGGGGCACGTCCAGCCCGAAGGGCTCGAAAAAGAACCCGGGGATCATGTTGCCCGCGGTGCGGAACCCCTCGCGCTGCCCGAGCGCGAACGCCATGTCCGCCCACGCGCCGTTGTAGGTGAACCACGCCTCGGGCACCTCCTCGAAGGTCACCTCGCCGACGGGCTCGATGAACGCCGTGTAGGAGCCGTCGTCGTCGGTGTCGGTCGCGGCTGTGGTCGCGTCCTCGTCCTCCGGCGTCGCGGTCGGGTCCGCCGTCTCCGTCGACTCCGACCCGCCGCCGTCACTGGTGCACCCTGCCAGTCCGGCGCCGAGCGCGGCGCCGACCGTGCCGATGAATCGTCGTCGGTTCCGGTTCACAGTTTTAGGCTGCCCTAAAAATTGAAAAGGATGTCGGTCCGTCCCGTTTCCCGCCGGCCCGGCCGCGAGGACGCTCCCGCTACGCCTCGCCGTTGACCGCCGCCGACAGCTCCGCGCGCGAGAACAGTTCCCCGGAGAACCGGTCGGGGAAGTACAGCGTCGCGAACCGTTCGAGGTTGAACAGGTGCTGGAGCGGCCCCTGATAGATGGGGCCGCCACGGAACACCCGTCCCTCCTGTACCGCGGTGAGTTCCGACGCCACGTCGTGCTGCTTCATGAACGCGAGCACGGTGTCTCGGAACTCCGCCCTCGTCTGTCCCTCGTGGCCCCGAACGAGGATCGAGTCGGGGTCGACCTGGAGCATCGTCTCGTAGTCGATCTGGCCGCGGTCGTTCGTCGAGAGGCCCTGGATCCCGGTCCCCGCGAGCGCGTCGGAGAGCCCGAGGTCGTGGAACTGCTTCTTGTTCGTGCCGAGCCCGGAGAGCCGGTAGGGGTAGAACGCCTCGGGCTCGGTCCCCCCGGCGAACGTGAGCAGCGCGTTCGGCCGCGCGTCGGGGGCGGGGAGCTTCGCCTGCACGTCGGCGACGGTCTCGTCGTGGATCCGCTTGACCGCCTCGTAGCGGTCGTGCCGCTGGAACACCTGCGCGACCTTCTCGAAGGCGCCGTACATGGTGTAGTAGCGGTAGGTGTGCCAGGAGTCCGTCCGCCGGAAGATCGTGTTCCCGATGAACGGCCCCACGTCCTCGCGAACGTTCTCGAGGTCCGACTGCTCCAGCTTGAAGAAGCCGTTGTTGAGCAGCCACTGCGGGTCGATCAGGTGGACGTCGCTGTCCAGCTCGTAGAACAGCTCCGAGTCGATGGCGTAGGAGTCGCCGAGCAGCTGCGTGATCTTCGACTCGTCCACCGAGACGCCGTCGAGCTCCGCCAGGTGGTCCGTGTAGAACCGGCCCTTGTTCCCCACGGCGAGCAGGTCGTCGCCCTTGCCCAGCGCGATCCCCATGTCGGCGTAGCCCGACTCGTAGACGGTGAACGTCTCCGGGACCTCCTCGAAGGTCACGTCCCCGACGGGCGCCATCGTCACCGTGTAGCTGGTGTCCTCCGGCGTCGCCGTCTCGGTTTCAGTCTCCGCGGGTTCGGGAGTCGACTCCTCCGCCGTCGTCTCCGTCGACCCGTCCCCGTCGCCGGTGTCGCCCGTACAGCCGGCCAGCAGCGTCCCGCCGAGGACTCCCCCGCCGTACTTCACGTAGTCACGCCGCGTCAGCGGATCGTCGCCGCCGTTGGATCGTGCCATAGGTCCTATGGACGCGGTGGTACAAAAGACACTTTCGGTCTACCTAAACTACACAGTTCCGCCGGCCGGACGCCCGTCGGAGTGTTCTCGTCGGGTCCGCCGGCGAGCCGGCGGAGTTCCCTCGCCCGACGGCCGCCGCCCGAACGCTTACCCCTCGGCCGGCGGATCCGGGTGCATGAACGAGCTCGTCGTCTCGACGGACGTGTACGTCGCCCCGGAGGAGGCGTACGAGTTCCTCCTCGATTTCCCGCGCTACGAGCGGTACACGGAGTATCTGGACCGGGTATCGAGGACGCACGGCGACGGCGGCCCGGGGTCGCGCTACGCGCTGCGGTTCGCGTGGTGGAAGCTCTCCTACACCGCCCGCTCGGAGGTGACCGACGTGGACCCGCCGACGCGCATCGACTGGCGGATCCTGAAGGACATCGACGCGCGCGGCGCCTGGGTGATCGAGCCGTACGACGACCTCCCGGCGGACGCCCCAGACGACGCCGGGGAGGGGTGTCGGGTCACGCTGGAGATCCGGTTCGACGCCGACTCCGCCGACTCCTCGTCGGTGTCGCTGCCGCCGCTCGTGTCGTTCGGGTGGGTGCTCGACCGGGTGAAGTCGCTCGTCGCCGAGGAGGCCGAACGGGTGGTTCGCCGGGCGGTCGCGGACCTGGAGGGTCGCGAGCGGGACGTCCGCCTCGACGTCCGCGACCGGGCCGAGTCCCTGTGAAGGGCCGGATCGGGTCCCCGACCGCCGGAGACGGCCGGACGCGACGCCGATGGGCCCGCTCGCGCCGGACGTCGCGACTCCGGAACGCTCATTCGCCTCCGCCGAACACGACCCGTCATGCAACAGGTGGTCGCGCCGTGCAGGTCCTGATCATCGGCGCGGGGCAGGTCGGCGAGAGCATCGCGGCGGACCTCGCGGACGCCCACGACGTGGTGATCGTCGAGCGGGACGACGAGCGCTGTGAGGAACTGACGTACTCGCTGGACGTGCTGACGGTCAACGGCGACGGCACCGCCGTCTCGACGCTGGAGGAGGCGGGGATCGACGACGCCGACATGGTGGTCGCCTCGACCGACGACGACGAGACGAACATCGTCGCCTGCTCGACCGCGAAGGCCGTCAGCGACGCGTTCACGATCGCCCGGATCAAACACACCGAGTACCTCCGGACGTGGGAGCGCTCCCGCACGGCGTTCGGCATCGACTTCATGGTGTGTACGAACCTGCTCACCGCCGAGAACATCGTCCGCGTCATCGGCCTGCCGGCCGCCCGCGACGTGGACCCGTTCGCCGACGGGAAGGTGCAGATGGCGGAGTTCGTGGTGAGCGAGGAGAGCCCGCTGGTGGGCCAGACCGTCAGCGAGGCCGACCGCTTCGACTCACTCACCTTCGCGTCGATCATGCGCGACGACGAGGTGGTGATCCCGCGCGGCGAGACCGTGATCCGGGCGGACGACCGCGCGGTCGTCATCGGGTCGCCCGGGAGCGTCCGCGGCTTCGCCGCCGACGTCGCACCCGAGGAGCACGTCGGCACCGGCGAGGAGGTCGTCATCGTCGGCGGCTCCGAGATCGGCTACCACACCGCCCGCCTGCTCGGCGAGCGCGGGTTCTCCCCGCGGCTGATCGAGCAGGACGAGGACCGGGCACGGACGCTCGCGGAGGACCTTCCGGAGACAGTCGTCATGCAGTCGGACGCGACCGACGTGGGGTTTCTCGAGCGCGAGCGCGTCGGCGAGGCGGACGTGCTCATCGCGGCGCTCGACTCCGACGAGAAGAACCTCCTCTCGTGTCTGCTCGCGACACGCCTGGGCGTCGAGCGGACCGTCGCGGTCGTCGACCAGACCGCCTACGTCGACCTGTTCGAGACGGTCGGCATCGACGTGGGCGTCAGCCCGCGGGCGGTCGTCGCCGAGGAGATCACCCGGTTCACCCAGGAGAGCGGCGCCGAGAACGTCGCGCTCATCGAGGACGACCGCGCGGAGGTGATGGAGGTCGAGGTCGACGCCGACTCCCTGCTCGTCGACCGGCCGATCAGCGAGTCGATCCACGACTTCCCGCCCTGTCTCGTCATCGGCGCGATCACCCGCGAGGGAGAACTCGTCACGCCCCGCGGGGACACCGTGATCCGCGAGGGCGACCACGTCGTCGTCTTCTTCGAGCAGAGCGTCGTCGACGAGGTCACCGAGAAACTGTAGACCGGCGCGTCGGCCTGTTCCCCGTCTCCGGGGGCGCTACTCCTACTCCCGCTCCTACTCCACCGTCAGCGTCCGCTCGGGCATCCCGCCCATGAGCGCGCCGAAGGCCGTCTCGTACCCCTCGTGGCGGGCGATCTGCGGCCACACCGTCGGCGTCAGCGTCAGGTCGTCGCCGGACTCGACGCTCGCGCCGTCCAGCGCCGCGCCGTAGTGGTACGACAGGTCGGGGTCGATCGTGCGGGCGAGTTCGCCCGAGAACACCGCCTCCCCGTCGCGAGCGAGCGTCGCCTCCATCCCCATCGCCGGGATCAGCATGCGGTTGTACGGCGTTCGCGCCGACACCGCGAGGTACGGCCCGTCGGCGTCGATCCCCGCGGGCGGCCCCTCCAGTACCGTCGCGACGAGTATCGCGTCGTTGCTGTTCACCTCGCCCAGCACCCTCCCGGGCAGGGCGTCCACCGGCGGGGCGGTCGCGTTCGGCACCATGTCCATCTCCATCCGGTCGACAGCCCCGGGTTCACCGGCGTTCTCCAGCGTCCGGAAGGAGATCTCGTTACGCTTCTCCCGGCTGTACTCCACCTCCACCGGGACGTCCGCGGGGTCGCCGAAGCGGTCGCGGAACGACCCGGTCCGCCGGGTTCGGACGCCGCCGACGGAGACGGTGACGGTGTAGGTGCCGTCGCCGTCGAGCCCGAAGTTGCCGCCGTAGTGGGTTCCCATCGGCTGGGAGAGCATCGGATAGATCACCTCCTGAGAGACGAGCGAGCCCTCCTTCGAGACCTCGACCGACACGCCGGTCTCGGGGAGGACCGTCCCCGTCTCGGGGTCCCAGACGCTCGCCATCAGGTGGACGTCGTCGTCGGACTCGATGTCGGTCCGCTCGACGTCCTGGCCGTTGACGTTCCAGAAGCGGTGGGCGTACGAGTAGAACACGCCGACCCGGTAGTCGCCGGAGCCGCCCATCCCGCCCATCTGCATCCCCTCGACGTGGCTCGGAACGTACACCCCGTCGGGACGGTCCTCGACGATCGGCGGCGCCCGCGCGGCGCTTCCCGAGGCGAGTTCGAACCCGAGACACCCGGAGACGCCCCCGATGCCGGCGGCCGCGCCGACCGCGGCCGCGCTCCTGAGGAACGTGCGTCTGTCCATACCCGGGCTCGGGGACGCCGACGAAAGGGGGTTCTGGTACGCCCGTCGAACGCCTGGTACGACAGTCGAACGGCGTCTCCGAGGGGGAGCGCTTACTACGCTCGGACGGCGAGCCCCGACGATGGACGCACGGATCGCCGCCGCGGCCGCCGCGGCGACGCTGGTCGCGGTCGGCGTGGTCCTCGTGGCGTCGGGCGTCCCGCTCGGCGGGGGCGCGGGCGGCGGGGCCGCGATGACCGAGCGGTGGGTCAGCGACACCGGCACTGGGATCGGCGCGAACCACCACGCGGTCGCCGCGGGCGTCGTCGGCGGCGAGGGGTTCGCGTTCGCCCCCGTCAGCGGCCCCGCGGGGAGTGAGGAGTGCCGGCTGGCGGCGCTCGACGGCGCGACCGGCGAGACCCGCTGGCGCGACCCCGTGGCGCCCGAGCACTGCACGCTGCACTCGGTCGCGGACCCGGCCGTCGCCGACGCCGACGGGGACGGCGACCGCGAACTGCTCGCGGCGACGACCGCCGAGGAACTCGCCGTCTACGACGCGCGGAGCGGCGAGGTCGAGCGTCGCCTCCCGCTGAACTCCTACGGCTACAGCCGCCCCGCCGTCGGCGACCTCGCGGGCGACGGCACCCCGGAGACGCTCGCCGTCGACGCCGGCGGAACCGTGTTCGCCTACCGGGCGAACGGCACGCTCGCGTGGCGACACGCGCTGAACGGGTCCGCGTACGCGCCCCCGGGCGTCGGCGACTTCACCGGCGACGGCACCGACGAGTTCGCGGTCGGCCTCGGCACGGACCGGGTCGTCCTGTTCGACGCCGGCGGGCGGGTCGTGTGGGAGCGCGCCGCCTTCGGCGAGTCGGTCGCGTGGACGGCGACCGCGGACGTCGCCGGCGACGACGCCGCCGAGTTCGTGATCGCGACCACGGCGGGGACGGTCGCCGCGCTCGACGGCCGCACCGGCGAGGCCGTCTGGACCCGGGACATCGACGAGTTCGCGGCGGTGCGGGGCGTCGGCGACGGGGACGGCGACGGCGACCCGGAGGTGTACGCCGTCGCCCGCGACCAGCGCCTCCGCGCGCTGGACGGCGCGACCGGGGAGACGGAGTGGACCGTCGACCTCGCCGAGGGCGACGCCCAGATGACGCCGCCGCCGGCGTTCGGCGACGTCGACGGCGACGGCCACCCCGAGGTGGTCGCGGTCACGAACGGCGGCACGGTGTCGGTCGTCGACCCGGTCGAGGGGCGCGTGACGGCGACGTACGCCCGCGACGTCTCGGTGTTCACGCATCCGACGCTCGCCGACGTCGACGGCGACGGGGCCGCGGAGGTGTTCGTCATGTACGGCGACGGTCGGGTGGTCTCGATCGGGGCGGCCGGCGGCGGCGGGGGCGACGGCTGAACCGTGCGGGGCCTCGCGGAGCGCCGTGACGAAACCGTGTTATGCGACGCCCCCCTCGTACCCGGTGATGAGTAGACGGGTCGACTCAGCCGCGCGCCTCGCGGTCGCGGCGGCCGCGCTCGCCTCGCTTCCGGGGATCGGGCTCGCACATCCCGGCCACCCCGTTGCGACGCCGAGCGGGCCGCTCGCGGGGCTCTCCCCCACCGGACTCGGGGTCGGGCTGGCCGGCGCGGTCCTGCTGACCG
The DNA here is from genome assembly GCF_051195075.1 of Halobaculum sp. EA56. Lineage (NCBI taxonomy): Archaea > Methanobacteriati > Methanobacteriota > Halobacteria > Halobacteriales > Haloferacaceae > Halobaculum > Halobaculum sp. EA56. The sequence goes on along the minus strand of NZ_JBNTJX010000004.1, from coordinate 269,036 downwards.
GGGCGCTCCTGCTCGCCCGCGAGGGCGTGCTCACGGAGCGCGCGCGCAGCGCCGGCGTCGGCGTCGGCGCGGCGCTGCTGGCGGTCGGCGTCGTCGCCGCGTTCGCGCTCCCGTGACCGCGGACGCCCGCAGCCGACACGACGTTGGCCGGCGTCGCGCCGGTCCGGCTCGGTCCGTCCCGGCTCAGCCATCGCTCCCGTCGCTCGACCGCCTCACCCCGCGTCGCCCGCGGGCGTCGGCAGCGCGCGCAGGTCCCGCGGCGGCACGAGGAAGTAGCCGCGGTGGCGCAGGAAGATGTACTCGAGGATGCCGTTGTTGACGCGCTGGCGCACCGCCGGCGTCGCCTCCGTCGCGTCGACGCCGTTCATCGCGCGCCGGACCGCCTCGAACTGGTCGATCGACCGCTGGAGCGACGGGAAGTGCAGGCTCGCCACCCCCTCGTCGGCGGACTCGAAGTGCCGCCGGAGCAGGAGCGGGTTCCCATCGTCGTCGCGGTTCGCCCGTGCGGCCTTCTGGGCGTGGCCGACGCGCCCGTACTCCGTCGCGTGGTCGATCACGTCGTCGAGGAAGCGGTCGATCCCGGAGTCGTCGCCGAGGTTCGTCCCGACGCCCTCCACGAGGTCCTCCGCGGCGTGGCCCGGCGAGAACAGCTCCATCACCTGCTGTTCGTGGTCCTGCTCGCCGTACCAGTCGGCGAGGCGCTGGCGCCAGTTCCCGACGGACTTGGTCGTCCCCTCGGCGAACGGTCCCTCGCCGATGGCGACGTAGTCCTCGGTCGCCTGGTTCCCCCGGAACCCGGCGGCGAAGCCCATGAACAGCGGCGCCGCCTCCGGGATGGGGTTGGGCTCCGGGACGCCCTCCAGCCCGTCCCCCTTCTCGTGGGGCATCCCCGCACCGAAGAAGCCCGTCCGGCGGTCGTCCACCGCCAGCGCGTCCGTCAGCGCCGACGGGAAGGTCACGCCGTTCGCCTCCTCCGCCTCCCCGAGCAGCGCCTCCTCGGCCGCGAGCAGCGCGTCGGGGCGGTCGGAGGCGAGGTGGACGAGCACGTCCTGGGTGTCGAACTCCGGGGTCTCGTAGTCCGCGAGCGGCCGGGGGTGCGGGAGCGACACGTCCTCTGGGAGCGCGAGGTCGGCGTCGAACCGGTCGAAGTACGCGGGGGAGTACCCGGCCGAGTGCAGCAGGCCCCCGTGGCTCCAGGCGTACGCCTCGTCGAGCGCGTCGAGGGCGCCCCGCACGGCCTCGCGGTCGGACTCGCTCGGCGTGCCGTCCCCCGGGAGCGAGAGGTACAGGAGCGTCTGGTGGCGGGGCACCTGCCAGTTCCCGGCGTCGTCCGTGCGGAGGTAGTCGTTCCAGGCGTACTGGCGCTCGGGGTGGGCGTCCGGGCCGTCGCCGGTCGGCACCGGCTCGGGGTCCTCCAGGCGGTCGAGACACGCCGAGAGGCCGGCCGCGCCGCCGACGGCGACGGCGGCCTTCAGCGCCTCGCGGCGCGACAGCCCGTCGAGCGACGGCTCCCCGGAGTCGTCGGCGTCCGCGTCGGTCATACCCGCCCTAGCGGGGTCGCGGAGAAGGGGGTTGTGGTGCGGGCGTCGAACGCGACGGATCCCGGCCGGGGACCGCTCCGGCCCGCCGGCCGTGCCGACCCGCGCGCGGTCACCCGACCCGCCCCACCATCGCGAGCAATCCGACCCCGGCGAACGCGCCGAGCAGCGCCCACAGGCCGGCGGCGACGACTCCGAGCACCGACACGGTCCACATGACCGGGCCGAAGCCGCCGACGGCGAAGTCGGCGGGGCCCACGAGCACGAGCGGCGACGGGACGCCCCGTCCGCGCACGAGCGCGCCGAGGGCGGTTCCGAGATACCGACCGGCGACGCCGGCAGCGAGCGATCCGACGGCGACGACGCCGACGGACGGGAGGGACGGCGCGTCGCGGCGGCCGAACGCGAGCGCGACGAACGCGAACGGGACCAGCCCGTGGAGGAGTCGCCCGAGCGTCCCGGCGAGGACGGCGCCCGGGCCGACGCCCACCGGCAGGCCCCGGGCGGCCAGACCGAGCAGTTCGTCGGCGACACCGGCCACGCCGGCAGCGACGAACACGGTCACGGCGAGGAACGCCGACGGTACGCGGCCTCGGGTCGCGGCGCGGGAGGGCACGTCGACGCAGTGCGACCCGGGAATCCAAAAACGGTTCGACCGTCGGTCGCTGCTCCGGCTACTCCAGCAGCGCGTCCACCAGTCGGGTGAACCGGTCGAGCAGGCGGTCGGGGAGCGACGGCTCGATCCGCCGGAGGCTCCGTGCGGTTTCCTCCGGGTCCCGGAGCGCGAGCGTGACGCGGCCCCGCTCGTCGCGGCGCTTCTCGACCACGCCGGCGTCGACGAGGCTGTCCAGGTGCCACTCGAGGGTGCTCCGGGCCACACCGACGCGTTCGGCGACGGCGTCGGGGGGAGCGGGGCCGTCGAGGAGTTCGATCACGGCGTCGCGGGCCGTCTCCCGGCGGAACAGCGCGAGGCGGCGACGCTCGACGGGGTCGACCGCGGGGTCGAAGTAGTGGGTCCGGCCGGACACCTCCTCGCCGACGACCCGGCCGGCGCGCCGAAGGCGCCGGAGGTGGTACTGCGCCTGGCCCGGCGCGAGGTCGAGCCGGCGAACCAGCTCGTTGAAGTGGAGGCCGGGGTGCGCCGCGACGTAGCCCGCGATGCGCTCCCGGGTCGGCTCCGTCGGCGCGGTCACGACGCCGCCTCCGTGCGGATCGTCCGCGCGTAGTACACCGCCGCGACGACGAGCGTCGCCATCGCGACGTCGAGCAGGTGCTCGCCGAAGTGGTGGGCGTCGACGCCGACGAGGCCGAAGGCGGCGCCGGCGGCGAGGCCCGCCCGCGCCGCGAGCGCGCCGAGCGCGAGCGCGACGAGGAGGTACGACCGCGAGCGCCGGCGGAGGAACGCCGCCAGCCCGAGGCCGAGCAGCCCCGCGCCCGCGACGCCGCCGACCGCGACCACGAGCGCGTAGGCGACGCCGTGGGCCCCGTGGGCGACGTGGAGAACGCTGTCCATGGCCGAGCGTGACGCCGCGGCGACTTCACGGTTGCGCGCCGACCCGGCGCCCCCGCCGACGGGCTACCCCTCGACGGCGCTGCCGGCGCGGATGACCGCCTCCTCGCCGAAGGCGGGGCCGACGAACTGCATCCCGACGGGGAGGCCCTCGGCCTCGCCGGCCGGCACCGAGACGGCCGGGAGGTTCGCGAGGTTCACCGGGACGGTGTTGGCGTCCATCAGGTACAGCGACAGCGGGTCGTCGAGGCTCTCGCCACGCTTCGGGGGCAGGACGGGCATCGTCGGCGTCGCCAGCACGTCCGCCTCGGCGAACGCCTCGTCGAAGTCCCGCTTCACCCACGCGCGGGCGTCCTGGGCCTTCTTGTAGTACTTGTCGTGGTAGCCGGCGGAGAGCGCGTACGTGCCGAGCAGGACCCGACGCTTCACCTCGTCGCCGAAGCCCTCCTCGCGGGCGGCCGCGAACGACTCGTTCCAGTTCCCGTCGCCGCCCTCGATCCCGTACCGGACGCCGTCGAAGCGCGCGAGGTTCGAGGACGCCTCCGACATCGCGATGACGTAGTACGCCTGCACCGCGTGCTCGACGGAGGGGAGCGACACCTCCACCGTCTCGGCCCCCCGCGCCTCCAGGTCGGCCAGCGCGTCCTCGAACACGTCGACGACGCGGTCGTCGGCGCCCTCGACCAGCTCCGTCGGGACGCCGATCGTCGTGCCGTCCACGTCGCCGTCGGCGGCCGCGGCGTAGTCGGTCGCGTCGGCGGGGTGGACGCCGTCGGGGACGTCGGCCGCGCCGCTCGCGCCGGGGGTCGACTCGGCGGCGTCGTAGCGGGTCGTCGCATCGCGCTCGTCGGGCCCCGCGATGACGTCGAGCAGCGCCGCGGCGTCCTCGACCGTCCGTCCGAACGGACCGATCTGTTCCAGGGAGTTGGCGTACGCGACGAGCCCGTACCGCGAGACGAGCCCGTACGTCGGCTTGATCCCGACGATGCCGCAGAAGGCCGCCGGGTTGCGGACCGACCCGCCCGTGTCCGAGCCGAGCGCGAGGTCCGCCTCCCCGGCGGCGACCGCGGCGGCCGAGCCCCCCGAGGAGCCGCCGGGGACGCGCTCGGGGTCGACGGGGTTCTTGGTCGGACCGAACGCGGACGTCTCGGTGGTGCCGCCCATCCCGAACTCGTCCATGTTCGTCTTGCCGACGACCGTCGCGCCGGCGTCGAGCAGGCGCTCGACGACCGTCGCGTCGTACTGCGGGACGTAGTCCTCGAGCATGGCCGAGCCGCAGGTGGTCCGGACGCCCTCCGTCGAGATGTTGTCCTTCACCGCGACCGTCCGTCCCGAGAGGGGGCCGTCGGCGTCGCCCTCGACGGTCTCTCTCGTGAGGAAGATGTTGAGGTCCTCGGCCGCGGCGTCGCCGCCGGGCGCGTCGGCGTCGTCGGCGCTCATGAGACCGTCGGCCCCTTGAAGAAGCCCGCCTCGGACTCGGGCGCGTTCGCGAGCGCCTCCTCCTGGGAGAGGCCGTCGCGGACCTCGTCGGCCCGCATCACGTTCACGAGGTCCGGCTCGTCCTCGACGGCCGGCACCTCGTCGAGCGCCGCGAAGTAGTCGAGCACGTCGGCGAACTGCTCGGCGAACGCCGCCGCCTCCTCCTCGGAGAGGTCCACGCGCGCGAGGTCGGCGACGTGGCGCACCTCCTCGGGGTCGACGGCGTCCGACGCCGCACCCTCGTCCGTCGCTGTCATGTGCGAGGGGTGCCGCGGACCGGGAGTAAGGGTTTCGATACCCCGGACCCGGCCGTCCCCGTTCGGGCGGCCCGGACACCTTGTTACGGGATCGCGCGGGGTCGATCGAACCGATCGATTTAGGTACGAACGCCGGGTCAGCGCGTCGTCGACGCGGGGGCGAGACGGCCCGGCGCAGTCGTGCAGATTTCTCGACTGCGTCGCCGGGAAATTGCCACCAGATATAAGTTACTCCCGCTCCTGTAAACGGTACAGAGGAGCCCCCGGAGACGCGCGTCTCCGATTCCTGTTACAACCCCCAACAATGAGTGAGAACGTCCGAAGTTACACGGACGAGCGGACCCGAGGCGAGACCACCCGCGAGGCGGACGTGGAGGAGGCGGAATCCGAGGACGAACGGATCGAGTGCCCCGAGTGCGGCGGGAGCCTGGTGAACGACTCCGAACGCGGCGAGACGGTCTGTCGCGACTGCGGGCTCGTCGTCGAGGAGGACGAGATCGACCACGGCCCGGAGTGGCGCGCGTTCGACGCCGCCGAGAAGGACCAGAAGTCCCGCGTCGGCGCCCCGACCACGAACATGATGCACGACAAGGGGCTGTCGACCAACATCGGCTGGCAGGACAAGGACGCCTACGGCAACCAGCTGTCCGGCCGCCAGCGCGAGAAGATGCAGCGCCTGCGCACGTGGAACGAGCGGTTCCGCACGCGCGACTCCAAGGAGCGCAACCTCAAGCAGGCGCTCGGCGAGATCGACCGCATGGCCTCGGCGCTGGGCCTCCCGGACAACGTCCGCGAGACCGCCTCCGTCATCTACCGCCGCGCCCTCAACGAGGACCTCCTGCCGGGCCGCTCCATCGAGGGCGTCTCCACGGCCAGCCTGTACGCCGCCGCCCGACAGGCGGGAACCCCCCGGAGCCTCGACGAGATCGCGAACGTCTCCCGGGTCGAGAAGGACGAGATCGCCCGGACGTACCGCTACGTGGTGCGCGAGCTGAAGCTGGAGATCCAGCCGGCCGACCCCGAGAGCTACGTCCCGCGGTTCGCCTCGGACCTCGGTCTCTCCGACGAGTCCGAGCGCCGGGCGCGCCAGCTCCTCCAGACGGCGAAACAGGAGGGCGTCCACTCGGGCAAGTCGCCGGTCGGCCTCGCCGCGGCCGCCGTCTACGCCGCCTCCCTCCTCACGAACGAGAAGGTGACCCAGAGCGAGGTCAGCGAGGTGGCGAACATCTCCGAGGTCACCATCCGCAACCGCTACCACGAGCTGCTGGAGGCCGAGGAGCAGGTCCAGCTCGGCTGAACGGGCACGCGACCCGAACACGCCGGCCCGCGTCCGGTCGTTTCCGACCCGCTTCCGTAACCTCGAAGCCCCGGGTCCACCAGCGCCGCGTATGGAGACCACCCGCCACTTCACCGCGACAGTCTACCTGGTCAACGAGGGGGCGACCGCCCTCCACCGCCACCCGCGACTCGGGATCCGCATCCCGCCCGGCGGCCACGTCGACCGCGACGAGCTCCCCCACGAGGCCGCCCTCCGCGAGGCGCGCGAGGAGACGGGGCTCGACCCGACGCTCGTCGACGACACCGCCGAGGTCGCGGCCCCCGCCGGCCGGACGCTCCCGACGCCGCGACACACGATGCTGTACGACATCAACGTCCACGACGACGGCACGGTCGGCCACCAGCACATCGACTCGGTGTTCTTCGCGAGCGTCGACTCCCGGGCGATCGACCCCGCCGGCGACGACGAGGTCGGCGCCGACGCGTGGGCGTGGTACACGCCGGCGGACCTCCGCGCGAGCGACCTCGACAGCGATACCGTCGAGATCGGGATCGAGGCCATCGAGGCCGTCGGCGCCGTGGAGGAAGCCTGACGAACGAACGGCACGGGACTCCGGGCCGCTCGTCCCGCCGCCCCGAGGCCACTGACCGGCCGGACCGACCGTCACCAGAGCGGCGCGGATCCGCGGCGGGAGCGTATCCTCACCGAATATGTTCGTTACCGTATGACACAATTATCAGAACTCGTTCTCGGGACTCTTGTATTAAATATCCGTAGTTCGCGCCGCCCTCTATGGCACACGCTGTGGACGGGGCGGAAACGCGGGGTTCGGCGGTCGATCGGGTCCGGGACCGGATCCGATGGATCGTCCGGTACACGCCGGACGGGACGACGATCCCGGACGAACGGTGGCGGGCGCGACACCGGCGGATACTGATCTCGCTGGCGGGGCACGTGCCCCTCCTGCTGGCGCTGGGACTGTTCTCGGGCACGGAGTCGCTGGTGACGGGCGCGCGGATCCCGGAGCTTCCGACGTGGCGGGTGGGGGCCCAATTGGGCGTCCTGGTGGCGCTGACGGGGCTGGCGGCGTGGCCGCGCTTCGGCCGGCGGACCCGCACCGCGCTGGCGTCGCTCGGACTGATGTACAGCTCCGGGGTGATGGTGCAGTTCTCCGGCGGGTACATCGAGGCGCACTTCCACTTCTTCGTCGTCATGGCCGTGATCGCGGTGTACGAGGACTGGGTCCCGCTCGCGCTCGGGTTGGTGTACGTCGCGGTCGGCCACGTCGTGTTCAGCCTGATCGACGCCTCGACCGTCTACAATCACCCGGCGGCGATCGCGAACCCCTGGGCCTGGGCCGGGATCCACGCCGCGTTCATCCTCGCACTGTCGGCGGCGCTGATGACGAACTGGTACTCGATCGAGCAGTCGCGCGAGGAGTCGCGCGAACGGCTCGAACGGGTGAGCGAGCAGAAGGCGGAGATCAGCGACGCCGAGGAGGCGATGGCCGAGGCGCGGGCCCGCCGCGAGGAGGTCGAGGAACTGAACGCCCACCTGGAGGCGAAGGCCGACGACTACAGCACCGCGATGGTCCGGGCCGCCGACGGCGATCTGACCGTCCGGCTCGACGCCGACAGCGAGAGCGAGGCGATGGAACGGATCGCCCGGGCGTGCAACGAGATGCTCGCGGAGATCGAGTCCGCCGTCGACGACGTGAAGTCGGTTTCCCGGACGGTAGCTGCCGCCAGCGACGAGACGAGCGCGGGCGTCGACGCCGCCGAGGAGGCCAGCGAGTCCGTGAACGAGTCGGTCACGGGGATCGCCGACCGCGCCGACGAGCAGCGGGAACTGCTCGACGAGGTCGCCGGCGAGATGAGCGACCTCTCGGCGACCGTCGAGGAGGTCGCCTCCTCCGCACAGGCCGTCGCCGACACCTCCGAGGAGACGGCCGCCGTCGCCGACGACGGCCGCGACACAGCGGAGGCGGCGATCGACAGCATGGACGAGGTGGAGGAGACGATCGACTCGACGGTCGACAACGTCCGCTCGCTGGACGACCAGATGGACGAGATCAGCGAGATCGTCGACCTCATCGGCGACATCGCCGAGCAGACGAACATGCTCGCGCTCAACGCCAACATCGAGGCGGCCCGTGCCGGCGCGGGCACCGGCGACGGCGCCAGCGACGGGTTCGCCGTCGTCGCGGACGAGGTCAAGCAACTGGCCGAGCAGACCCGCGACGCCGCCGGCGACATCGAGGAGCTGATCGACGCCACGCAGGCGCAGACCGAGCGGACCGTCGAGGAGGTCCGGGCGGCCGAGGCCGAGATCCACGACGGCGCCGGCGCGGTGCGGGAGGTCGCGGAGGCCCTCTCCGCGGTCGCGAGCAACGCCGAGGAGACGAACCAGGGCATCCAGGAGATCAGCCGCGCGACCGACGACCAGGCCGCAAGCACCGAGGAGGCGGTGGCGGCCATCGAGCCGGTGGCCGAGATGAGCGAGGAGACCGCGGCGGACGCGGAGGCGGTCTCGGAGACGGCCGCCGACCAGGTGTCGACCATGGCGCGGGTGAGCGCGGAGGCCGACTCGCTGACCGACCAGGCCGAGACCCTCCGCCGCCGGCTCCGGGCGTTCGAGGTCGGGGACGGGTCCGCCGGCGCCGGCGACCCGGCCGCGGCGGCGGGCGGCGGCGTCGCCGTCGGCGACGGCGGACGCCCCGAGTAGCGGCCGGACCCCGATCCGGCCCGCGCGAGCCCGGCGTCCGGACGGGACCGGCCCCTATCGGCCCCGCCCGTCCTCGTACTCCTCGCCGCACAGCGACGCCACGTAGCGGCCGACGTGGTCGTCCATCCGGCGCTTGAACCCCGCCTGCCGCGCCAGCCGGTCCAGTTCCCGCGAGACGTAGGTGCCGTACTGGACGGCCTTCTTGTCCGCCGAGCGAACCGGCTCGGGGACGACTCCCTCGGCGGCCGCGCGGAGCGCGACCTTCCGTTCCCCGTCGGCGACGAGGAGGTCCCCGGGGAGCGACAATGCCGCGGCGACGACGCGGTCGTGCAATAGCGGCGCGACCGGTCCGACCCCCGCCGCGCGGAGGGCGAGCACGTCGCGCTCCAGTTGGTCCGGGAGCGTCAGCACGGTCTCCCGACGAGCGCCCCGGACCGTGTCGGCGTCGACGCGGTCGTCCCCGGCCGGGTCGACCACCTTCGCGTAGCCGCCGAACAGTTCGTCGGCGCCCTGGCCGACCGCGAGCCGGTCGTACCCGTCGGCAGCCGCCCGCTCGGCGACGAGGTACAGCGGGAGCGCGATGGCGAGGTCCATCGGGTTCCGTCGACCGGTCGCCGCGACGAGGTCCGGCACCGCCCGCTTCAGGTCGGCGTGGTCGAGGTCGACCACCCGGAGGTCGCGCCCCCGGTCCATCGCGTCGGCCGCCTCCCGGGCGGCGGCCACGTCGTGGGCGCCCTCGAAGCCGGCGACGTACAGCGGCGCCTCGGGGACGCCCGCGGCGACGACGGCGGAGTCGACGCCGCCGGAGAAGGCGACGGCGAGCCCCTCGGGGTCGACCGCGCGGGTGCTCGCGCGGACGGCGTCGGTCACGGCCGCCCGTGCGTCGCCGGGGGCGACGGGGTCGGGGTCCGGAAGCGTCCAGACGGTCCGCTCGGCGGATGCGGGGCCGTCGCCCGCGGAGTCACCGTCTGGGTCGCGGGCGGTCCCCGCCGGGAGCGACCGCGGCGAACGGAGGTCCGTCGGGTCGAAGCTCCACCCGCTTCGGTCGGGGTCGGCCTCGACGAACAGCGGCCGGCGACCGAGCACGTCGCGGACGAGCGCCCCGTCGACGAGGCCGGCGAACCCGCCGGTGCCGGGAAGCGGGTCCTGCGAGTCGAGCGCCGCGCGGACCGTCGCCGCGTCGGCGCCGTCGAGGCGCGTCGAGCGAGCGTCGGGGTCGCTCATCTCACAGGATGTCGTCGACGCGGCGGGCGATCCGGCGCTTCGCGCCGCCGGCGGCCTGCCGGAAGGAGATGCGCCACGGCGTCCGCTTGCCCACGACGCTCGTCCGTCCCGCGCGGATCGCGTCGAGGACCGCCTCGACCGAGCGCTCGTCGGCGCCGACCTCGGTGACCGCCTGGCCGACCATCTCCGCGATGTGGGCGTCGCTGCCGGCGGTCATCGGGACGCCGTGGTTCACGGCGAACTGTTCGGCCTGCCGGTTCGACCGTCCGGTGAGCAGCCGGGAGTTGTACACCTCGATGGCGTCGGCGCCGGCCAACTGGTCCTCTGTGACGTGCGGAGCGACGCCGTGGCGGGACTTCTGGAACGGATGGGGGATCACCGCGAGCCCCCCCTGGGCGTGGATGCGGTCGAGCGTCTCGTCGAAGGACAGCCCCGCCGGCACCGGCTCCTCGATGCCGAACGCGAGGACGTGGCCGGCGGCGCTCGTCACCTCCATGCCCGGGATCCCCACGAGGCCGTAGTCGTCGGCGAGGTCGGCGGCCTCGAGGCTCGCGTCGAGTTCGTCGTGGTCGGTGACCGCGAGCGCGTCGAGGCCGACGGCCGCCGCCTGTTCGAGCAGCATGTCGACCGGGTCGCGGCCGTCGTGCGAGAGCGCGGAGTGACTGTGCAGCTCGACCGATAGCACGGGCGCGGCTTCGCCCGGACCGTAGAAAAGGGGTCCGGTCCGTCGGGGACGGCGCCGCGCGGGCGGCGCGTCGTCGCCGAAGATGAGCACGTCCGTGCACATGGAAAGCCATTTGAGACCGACCGATCACCGTACACGTGAATGCCCCTCGCCGACGCGGATCGGGAACTGGTGGAGGCGGAGCTCGGCCGGGAGCCGACCCGGGCCGAGGCCGCGCTGTTCGAGAACCTCTGGAGCGAGCACTGCGCGTACCGCTCGTCGCGCCCGCTGCTGGGCGCCTTCGAGAGCGAGTCCGCGGACGTGGTGATCGGCCCCGGCGACGACGCCGCCGTGGTCGCGCTCGACGACGACACCTACGCCACCCTCGGCATCGAGAGCCACAACCACCCCTCCTACGTCGACCCGTTCGACGGCGCGGCGACGGGCGTCGGCGGCATCGTCCGCGACACGATGTCGATGGGCGCGTACCCGGTCGCGCTCGCGGACTCGCTGTACTTCGGGGACTTCGACCGCGAGCACTCCAAGTACCTGTTCGAGGGCGTCGTCGAGGGGATCAGCCACTACGGCAACTGCATCGGCGTTCCGACGGTCGCCGGCTCGGTCGCGTTCGACGAGGGGTACGAGGGGAACCCGCTGGTCAACGTCGCCTGCGTCGGCCTCACGACGCCCGACCGGCTGGTCACCGCGACCGCCGAGGAGCCCGGGAACAGGCTGGTCCTCGTTGGAAACGCCACCGGACGCGACGGCCTCGGCGGCGCCTCCTTCGCCAGCGAGGACCTCGCTGAGGACGCCGAGACCGAGGACCGCCCGGCCGTCCAGGTCGGCGACCCGTACGCCGAGAAGCGGCTCATCGAGTGCAACGAGGCGCTCGTCGACGAGGACCTCGTCGTCTCCGCCCGCGACCTCGGGGCGGCGGGCCTGGGCGGCGCCTCCTCGGAGCTCGTCGCCAAGGGCGGCCTCGGCGCCGAGATCGAACTCGACCGCGTCCACCAGCGCGAGCCGAACATGAACGCGACGGAGATCCTGCTCGCCGAGAGCCAGGAGCGCATGGTGTACGAGGTCCGCCCCGGCGACGTCGACCGCGTCGAAGCGCTCGCCGAGCGCTTCGACCTCGGCTGCTCGGTCATCGGCGAGGTGACCGACGGTAACTACGTGTGCACCTTCGAGGGCGAGATGGTCGTCGACGCGCCCGCCGAGTACCTCGCCGACGGCGCCCCGATGAACGACCTCGACCGCGAGGAGCCCGAACGGCCGGAGCGCGACCTCCCCGCGCTCGTCTCGCCGACCGCCGGATCCCCGGATCGGGGCGACCTCCGGGAGGCGTTCGAGACCGTCGTCGGCGACCCGAACACCGCCAGCAAGCGGTGGGTGTACCGCCAGTACGACCACGAGGTCGGCGTCCGGACGGCCGTCCGCCCGGGCGACGACGCCGCGGTCATGGCGATCCGGGAGGCCGAATCCGAGTCGGGCGAGCCCCTGGGACTGGCGCTCTCCTCGGGCGCGGAGCCGGGGTGGACGGCCGCCGCGCCCTACGAGGGCGCCCGAGCGGTCGCGCTGGAGAACGCGACGAACCTCGCGGCGAAGGGGGCGACCCCGCTGGCCGCGGTCGACTGCCTCAACGGCGGCAACCCCGAGAAGCCCGAGGTGTACGGCGGCTTCGCCGCGGCGGTCGACGGCCTCGCGGAGATGTGTTCCGACCTCTCGGTCCCGGTCGTCGGCGGCAACGTCTCGCTGTACAACGACTCCGTCGCCGGCCCCATCCCCCCGACGCCGACGCTCGCGGTCGTCGGAACGAGGGACGGCGTCTCGGCGCCGCCGGCGTCGTTCGCCGGCGATGGGACGGTCCTGCACGTCGGCGCCCCCGGCGGCGCGCTCGGCGGGTCGCGCTACCTCGACCACGCCGGCGGGAGCGACCGCTTCCCGGGTCTGCCGGAGAACGCCCCCGAGGTGGTCGAGACGCTGGCCGAGGTCGCCGACGCGGACGGGACGCTCGCCGTCCACGACGTGAGCCACGGCGGCCTCGCGGTGGCGCTCGCCGAGATGGTCGGCGACGACGCCGGCGCCGAGGTGACCGTCGACGACGCGCTCGCGCTGTTCGACGAGACGCCCGGCCGCGCGGTGATCGAGACGACCGACCCCGGCGCGGTCCGCGCGGCGTTCGAGGGCGTCGCGCCCGTCGAAGAGCTGGGGGCGGCGACCGGCGACGGCACGCTCTCGCTGTCCGTGGGCGGGGCTGACCTGTCGTACGACGCGGCGGGGATCCGCGACCTCCGGTCGGTCATCGAGCGGGAACTCGACTGAGGCGGACGACGGACGAACCCTTTTGCCGCCCGCGCCGAACGGCCGTCCGTGACGCGACGCGCCCTCCTGCTCGCCGCGCTGCTCGTGCTGGCCGGGTGTAGCGCCCCGACCGCGTCGCCTGCGGCCGACTCCGCCGGCGAGAGCGGGTCGACTGCCGGCCCCGCGACCGCCACGGGGCCGGCCGCGACGGGGACGGCGACGTCGACCGACAGCGGGGCTGGGGGAGCCTCGGACGACGGGACGGCGACCCCGGCGGCGACGAACCGGACGCCGGAGGACCTGGCCGACGGGTACGAGATACGGGTGCGGGGCGGCGACCTGCCCGTCGACTACCCGCTGGTGTTCGCGCGGGTCGCGGTCATGCTGGAGCGGCCCGCGGTCGAGCCGCCGGAGACGGTGCGCGTCGAGCCGAACGAGCGGATGTCGGTCGGCCGCTCGCGGTTCCCGGAGTTCTACCGGCTGCTCGGGATCCGGGTGCCGGAGAACCGCTCGTCGTCGCTGACGGCGGCGGCGTACGTCGCCACGCCGCGGACGGTGTACGTGAACCGCGCGATCCTGAACGACACCGCCGAGACGGAGTCGACGCTGGCCCACGAATCCGTCCACGTCGTCCAGTACCGGACGGGGGCGTTCGCGAGCGTCCGGGGAGCGCCCGCGGCCCCGCCGGGGTCGACGGCCGCGCGGCTGCTCCGGACCGCCGTCGTCGAGGGGACCGCGACGTACGTCCAGGGCGAGTACCGCGACCGGTACGTCCCGGCGGCCGAGCCGCCGGCCGAGTCGCTGGCTGCGGCCGCGCGGAACCGCTCGCCGGCCGCCGCGCTGGGCATCGCCCCCTACGTCGCCGGCGCCAGGTACGTCGACGGCCGCGTCGACGACCCGGCGGCGGTGCGTGACGTGTACGAGACGCCCCCGCGGACGGCCGAGGAGCTCCTCCACGGGCTCCCACCGGGGAGCGAGCCGGTCGCGGAGTTGCGGATCGAGGACGTCCCCGACGACGGCTGGGAGGCCGACGCCCGGACCCGCGACACGCACGGGGAGCTGTTCGTCCGCGTCGCCTTCGACGTGGGCCTCCCGGCGTCGACCGCGGCCGACGCGGCCGACGGCTGGGGCAACGACGTGCGGCTCCGGTTCGAGAACGAGTCGGCCGGGGACGGGACGGGCGGCGCCGGCTACGCCTGGGCGCTCGGGTTCGACGACCGGGCGAACGCAACCGAGTTCGCCGCGGCGGCCGCGCGGTGGCGGGACGCGCGCCCGCCCGACGCCGCGCCGGTCCGGGTCGAGCGCGTCTCCGCCGAGACGGTCGTGCTCCTGATCGGGGACCGGTCGTTCGTCGGGAACGCGAGCGTCGACGGGACCGACGGGTCGGTGACGGTTCGCGTCGGGGCGGAAGCGGGTGACGGGGAGGCGGGGACGTAGCGCGGCGGCCTTAGACCAGAAGCAGCGGGAGGACGAACGTGACGACGATACCCACGAGGGCGACGAGGGCGCCGATCCCCGCCTGCCTGTCGGACACGTCCTGCATGGGGGAGGTGACCCGCTCGTAGTCGAACTCCTTGAAGTGCTCGTGGTCGTGGTGGTCGGCCATGTATCCGTGTCGGCGACGACGGGGCAAAAAAACACCTATCCCGCCGGCGTCGCTGGAGCGGGTATGAACGACCAGCACCGCGCCTGGTGGAAGGAGGCGACGGTCTATCAGGTGTACCCGCGGAGCTTCGCCGACAGCGACGGCGACGGCGTCGGCGACCTCGCCGGGCTGGCGTCGCGGGCCGACTACCTGGCGGATCTCGGGATCGACGCCGTGTGGCTCAACCCGGTGTACGAGTCGCCGATGGCGGACAACGGCTACGACGTCGCCGACTACCGCGCCATCGACGACACCTTCGGGACCATGGCCGACTGGCGACGCGTGCGCGACGCCCTCCACGAGCGGGACGTCCGGCTCGTGATGGACTTCGTCCCGAACCACACCTCCGACGAGCACGAGTGGTTCGAGACCTCCCGCCGGCGCGGCCGGACGGCGGACTGGTACCACTGGCGCGACGGCGTCGACGCCGACGAGGTCGCGTGGGACGCCGAGGACGGGCCCGAGGGGGAGGCGCCGCCGAACAACTGGCAGTCGTTCTTCGGCGGCCCCGCCTGGAGCTACGACGACGAGCGGGGGCAGTGGTACCTCCACCTGTTCCACCGCAAACAGCCGGACCTCAACTGGGAGGTGCCGGCCGTCCGCGAGGCGGTCGCCGACGAGATGGCGTTCTGGGTCGACGAGGGCATCGACGGCTTCAGGCTCGACGTGGTGAACCTCCTCTCGAAGCCCGAGGGCCTCCCCCCGGGCGACCCCGACTGGCCCTACCGGGGGACGCTGCTGTCGGTGCCGAACGGCCCGCGCATCCACGAGTACGTCTCGGAGCTCCACGACCGCGTGTTCGCCGGGGAGGACCTGCTCCTCGTGGGCGAGTGCATCGGCGAGACGTCCGTCGACGAGGCCGCCCGGTACGTCGGGCCCGACGGCGACGGCCTGGGAATGATCTTCCACTTCGACCACGTGGGGATCGGCCGGGGCGAGCGCCTGTGGGACCGCACCGAGTGGTCGCTGACGGACCTCAAGTCGGTGTTCGACCGCTGGCAGGAGGGCCTCCAGGGGCGGGGGTGGAACAGCCTCTACTTCAACAACCACGACCAGCCGCGCGTCGTCTCGCGCTTCGGCGACGACGGCGCGTTCCGCCGCGAGTCGGCGACCTGCATCGCCACGCTGCTGCACACGCTCCGCGGGACGCCGTACGTCTACCAGGGCGAGGAGCTGGGGATGACGAACCCCACGTTCGAGTCGCTGGACGAGTTCCGCGACGTCGAGACGGTTCGGACCGTCGAGGAGGCCATCGAGTCGGGCGAGGTGGACTCCTTCGAGGCGGTCAGGGAGGGGCTCAACGCTCACAGCCGCGACACGAGCCGGACGCCGATGCAGTGGACTGCCGGCCCGAACGCCGGGTTCACGGAGGGTGACCCCTGGATCCGGCTCCACGAGGATCACGAGTCGGTCAACGTCGCGGTCGAGCGCGCGGACCCGGAGTCGGTGTGGCACTACTACCGGCGGCTGATCGACCTCCGCGGGAGCCACGACGTGCTCGTGTACGGCCGCTACGAGAACTACACCCCCGAGGACGAGCGGGTGTGGGCCTACGGGAGGACGCTGGAGCGCGAGGACGGTGTCGACCGGGCGTTCGTCGCGCTCAACTGGTCCGGCGAGGAGGCGCGCGTCGAGCCGCCGGAGGGGGCGGTCGGGGGGTCGGTTCGGCTGGCGCTGTCGAACTACCCGGACGCGCCCTCGGGAGCTCCCCCGGGGGAGTTCGCCGCCCGGCCGTGGGAGGCCCGCGTGTACGTTCCCGGCCGGTAGCCGGACCCCGAACCGTGACCCTCCCCCCCGCCGATCCGCTCCCGCCCGTCCTCACCGGGTTCCGGGAGGAACGTGTTCAACGGTAGCTATTAGCACGACTCGCCCGAACACCGATCCATGAGCTACACGAGGGTGAACTACCGCGACACCGAGGCGGTCAACGACGCGATGCACTTCCTGCGCGACCCGCTCGAGTGCGAGCAGCTCGGCGTCACCGTGGTGGAGTGCGACCCGGGGTGGACCGGGATGGAGCACGACCACGCCGACCGGGACCACGAGGAGGTGTACGTGCTGGTCGAGGGCGAGGCGACCGTCCGCGTCGACGGCGAGGAGGTCGACATGACGGCCGGAGACGCTCTCAGGCTCTCGCCGGACGCCACGCGTCAGATCCGCAACGGCGACACCGAGAGCACGGTCGTGCTGGCGGGGGCGCCGTAGACGCGCGGTCCGGGCCGCGTTCGCGGCGTCGCTGCCGGCCCCGTCGTCGCCCTCGTCGGTCGGACGACGGCGGCGCCGACAGGCGAAACGGTGAAACCCCGCTCGCGGCTATCGGGCGTATGACCCTCACCAAGCGTATCATCCCGTGTATCGACGTCGACATGGACGACGACGGGAACGCGGCCGTCTTCACCGGCGTCAACTTCGAGAACCTGGAGTACTCGGGCGACCCGGTGGAGATGGCGAAGAAGTACAACGAGGCCGGGGCCGACGAGTTCGTCTTCCTCGACATCACCGCAAGCGCCGAGGGCCGCGAGACGATGCTCGACACGGTCCGGGCGGTCGCCGACGAGTGTTTCATCCCGCTGACCGTCGGCGGCGGGATCCGCACGAAGGCGGACATCAAGGAGACGCTCCGGGCCGGCGCCGACAAGGTCTCCATCAACTCCGGCGCCATCGCGAACCCGAAGCTCATCACCGAGGGCGCCGACGCCTTCGGGAGCCAGTGTATCGTGATCTCGGTGGACGCACGCCGACGGTTCGACGACGGGGGCGACCACTACGTCGAGGTGGAGCGCGACGGCGAGACCGAGGAGTGCTGGTTCGAGTGCACCGTCAAGGGCGGCCGCGAGGGCACCGGCCTGGACGTGGTGACGTGGGCGCGGGAGGCGGAGGAGCGCGGCGCCGGGGAACTGTTCGTCAACTCCATCGACGCCGACGGCACGAAGGACGGCTACGACATCCCGCTCACGAAGGCCGTCTGCGACGCCGTCTCGACGCCCGTCATCGCCTCCTCGGGGTGTGGCGGACCCGAGGACATGCGGGAGGTGTTCGTCGACGCGAACGCCGACGCCGGCCTCGCGGCGAGCATCTTCCACTTCGACGAGTTCGGCATCGGCGAGGTGAAGCGCTACCTCCACGAGCACGGCGTCCCCGTCCGGCTCTAAGGCTGACCGAGCGAGGTCGTCTGTTCCCGGTGAGGGTCGGGACGGTCCGTTCGCGGTTCGCCGTCCCCCATCGCGCCGGGGAGCGCGCCGCGGCGCGGCCGGGGCACACCCGCTGAAGCTTCTTCCGCCGCGGCGACGAACCGTCGTCCATGGGCACCGACATCGACGCCGAGGCGTACGCCGACCGCGTCCGCGAACGGCGGCGGCGGAAGGACGAGTTCTTCGGAGACCACCCCCGCTCGCCGGTCCCGCAGTCCGCCCGCGACGACTTCCCCGGACTGAACTACTTCGACCCCGACCCCGCCTACCGGTCCGAGGCGGCCCTCCGCGAGCACGACGACCCCGACCGGATCACCGTCGAGACCACGCGGGACGGCGTCCGCGAGTACGACAACGTCGGCGCGTTCCGGGTCGCTGTCGACGGCGAGGACGTGACCGTGCAGGCGTACCGCTCGCCCGGCGAGACGGACCGGCTGTGGGTCCCGTTCCGCGACGCGACGGCCGGCGAGGAGACGTACCCCGCCGGGCGGTACCTCGACCTGGAGGACCCGGACGACCGGACCGACGACGGGGCGTGGGTGCTCGACTTCAACGCGGCGTACAACCCCTACTGCGCGTACAACGAGGCGTACGAGTGCCCGCTGGTCCCGACGGACAACTGGCTGGACGTGGCGATCCGGGCGGGCGAGCGGCTCCCCGACCTGTAGCGTCGACCGCGAGAACGGGCGGGGGGTCCCCGACTCAGGCTTCCGCGGCCTCCGCCTCGTCGAAGGCGGCCTCGATGTCGTCGTACAGCGACTTCAGGTTGTCCGAGACGCCGTTGGCAGCCTCCTCCAGCGCGTCGAGCGGGTCGAGCCCGTCCTCGGTCTTGACCGAGAGGATCGGCTCGGTCTGGCCGCCGGACTGCTCGGGGTTCATGTCGTACGTCGCCGCCGCGACGCCGTCCGTGTTGAGGAGCTGTCCCTTCAGCACGTTCATGAAGGTGTGGTCCTCGCCCGCGATCTCGATGCGGAGTTCCTCGTCCGTCTTGTCGATGACGCGAAGTTCCATTGCGGGAGGATTCGCCCGAGCCGGGTTTCAACCTTGTGTTCCGCGCGTTCGCGCGCTCCGTTCCCGGCTTCGGTCGCCCCGCCTCACCCCTCCCACTCGACGACGCGGTCGATGCCCGGGTCCGGGAACAGCGCGTCCACGTCCGGGTCGTCCGCGACGAGTTCGTACGCCCGCCCGTCGCGCTCGACGACCCCGGCACGGGCGAGGTGGTCGAGGTGGGCGTACGCCTCCCCGGGGCCGTGGAGCACGTGGATCCCGTGGAGGTCGCCGAACAGCGCCGCGCTCACCTCCCACGGCGTCGACGGTCCCGCCTCGGCCAGCACGTCCACGACGTTTCCCGTCCGTTCGACGTGGTGGCGGAGGATCGTCGCCGCCCGCCCCGCGGGGTCGTCGATGCGGTCGCGGTGGCCCGGCCACGCGGCCGCCGGGTCCAAGTCGATCAGGCGGAGCAGGCTGTCCACGTAGCGCCCGAGCGGGTCGTCGACGCGGACGTCCGCCCCGCCGACGTTCGGGGTGTACTTCGGGAGGATGGCGTCCCCGACGAACGCCTCGTCCGCGTCCGGGTCGTGGAACGCGGTCAGCCCGGCGGCGTGGCCCGGCAGGTGGACCGCCTCGAGCGTTCGGCCGCCGACCTCGAAGGCGTCGCCGTCGGCGAACGGCTCCACCTCGCACGGCTCGCCCCCGAGGGTCGCGTGCTCCTCGAGGAAGTCGACGAGCTCCGCGCGCGTCCCCTCGGGCATGCCCCACTCGAGGAACTTCTCGCGCCGGAGGTCGCGCTCGTCGGCGCGGCTCGTCCCGTCGCCGGAGACGAGCGGCGCGTCGGCCTCGTGGACGTGGACCGTCGCGCCCGACTCCCGCCGGATGGCCCCGGCGAGGCCGGCGTGGTCGTAGTGCCAGTGCGTCAGGAGGACGAGGTCCACGTCGGCGAGGTCGTGGCCGAGGTCCGCAAGGCCCGCGGTCAGCTCCTCGCGGACGTCGGGGAGGGCGACGCCGGCGTCGACGAGGACCAGCTCGTCGGGGTCGCCGCCGTCGTCGGACCCGTCGAGCACGTAGACGTTGTTGAGTCCCTCGAAGACGGTGTTGTGGAGGCGGATGCGGTTCACGCCGGCAGGTGACCCCCCGCCGGCAAGAACCCTTCCGACTTCCCTCGGCCGTCCGACGCGCGCGGACCCGGCGGCCCCCGCTCGTCGGTGCGTCGACCTGTCAGTCGGATAAATTTATTGCAGTTCCGTGAATACGTACACAGAAGTGGCGTCGACCAGACACGGCGGGGTCCCGTCGCCGCGGCCGCCGGACGGCGGGGTGAGAACCCCGTGAACAGGGCGTCGCTGCGCGACGCAGCGGTCGAGACGTCGAGCGACGGCGTCGTCGTGGTCGGCGACGACGGGACGGTCCTCGACTGCAACCCGGCGGCGGGTCGGGCGCTGGGCGTCGAACCGGAGGACGCCGTCGGCGAGCCGCTCCCGCGCGTGGCCCCGGACCTCGCGGCGACCGTCGACGGGGGGGAGGAGGGGCCCGATCCCGGACCTCGCGGCGACCCGGCTTCCGACGGGAGCCGGGCGGTCGACGACGATGCGGACCCCCGCGCGGAGGGCGCCGTCGTCGGCAGCATCGTCGAGAGCGGCGACGGGGGGGACCGGCAGTACGAGGTCCGCGTGTCGCGGTTCGACGCCGACGGGCGGTCGGGGCGGATCCTCTCGCTTCGGGACGTGACCGACCGGCGGCGACACCGCCGCCGGCTCGGCGTCCTCAACCGCGTCCTCCGTCACGACCTGCGCAACGGGATGAACGTGATCCTCGGCTACGCCGAGATGCTGGAGGAGCGGAGGGACGCCGGCGACGGCCGACCCGGGCCGTCGGCCCCGCTCGGGGATACCGTGGTGACGGACCCGACGGAGACACCGGACGGGTTCGAGGGGAACCGACCGCCGAAGCCGTCGGGATCCGGCGAACCGGGTGCCCCCGCCCCGCGCGGCGGGCCGGCGGCCGGACGAGCCGGGGCACCCGATCCGGTCGAGCGGATCCGCGAGGCCGCGACGGAGCTGCTCGACCTGGCCGAACAGATCCGGGAAGTGGAGGCGACGGTCGACGCGACGGACGCCGCCAGGACCGCGCTCGACGCGGTCGGGCTCCTGTCGGCGCTGACGGAGTCGCTGGAGCGGGAGTATCCCCACGCGGACGTGACGTTCGAGGCACCCGATACCGCGTGGATCTCCGCGGTGGACATCGTCGACTCGGCGTTCGACAACCTCCTCGAGAACGCCGTGGTCCACAGCCACCGCGAACACCCGTCCGTCGAGGTGACCGTCCGCAGGGAGGGCGAACGCGTCGCCGTCACCGTCGCCGACGACGGGCCGGGGATCCCCGAGCAGGAGTTGGCGACGTTCCGCGC
This sequence comes from Halobaculum sp. EA56, assembly GCF_051195075.1. NCBI lineage: Archaea > Methanobacteriati > Methanobacteriota > Halobacteria > Halobacteriales > Haloferacaceae > Halobaculum > Halobaculum sp. EA56. The sequence goes on along the minus strand of NZ_JBNTJX010000004.1, from coordinate 247,821 downwards.
GGACGGGGAGACGCAGCTCACCCACTCGTCGGGGTTCGGCCTGTGGCTGGTCGTCTGGCTCGTCGAGGAGTCCGGCGGGAGCGTCGACTTCGACGTGGACGAGACGGGGACCGCCGTCACGGTCCGACTCCCCGCCGCGGACCCGCCCGAGTGAGTCGCCGAGGACCGGGGGCCGGTCGCCCCGGGGGATGCCGGCCCGTGTCCCGGGGGTCCGCGGGACCGCCGCCGACGGCTCATACTGTCAGACGTACCTTCATGAAGATATTCGCCACCCCGGGGTGGCGAAATTCTTGAAGTGCTTACGTCTGACGGTATCAGCGGACCAGGTACGGGTCCGACCCGGCGATGAACCGCCCGAGGTCCGACTCCCGCCGGTAGTCGGTCGCGCGCAGCGTCTCGATGCCGTCGACGAGCCGGTCGGCGTCGCCCGGGCGCTCCACGCCCCCGTCGACCCACTCCGCGGGCTCCTTGATCGGGACGACGAGCCAGCCGGAGCCGCGGATCTCCGTGCCGTGGAGGTCGTCCATGTCGACGCGGATCTTGTGGGCCTGGGCGGTGTAGTTCTCCAGGACGTGTCGGGTCGCGCGCTCGCCGACCGGAAGGAGCACGTGGGCGGCGATCGCGCGGAGTTCGGCGTCGAAGAACCGCTCCAGGTCGCCGTAGGAGGCGGCCGTCGGCGTCCCGTCCGGGCCGGCGCGGTCGCCCTCCGGAACACACAGGTGGAGATACGAGAGGTACGTCGAGGCCACCCGGGGGGCGTCGCCGGCGGACTCGAGCAGCCCGGCGCGCACGAGGGCGTCGAGCAGTCGCTCGCCCGCGGGCGTGCCGGTGAACGGGACGCCGGTCTCGATCCCGCCGTGGACGCCCGGGTGGTCGCCGACGACGTGGAAGTCGGCGTTCGCGTCGCCGTAGCCGGGAACGAACCGCGCGCAGTCGGGATCCAGGCCGAACGGGTTCGAGACGCGGTCGGTGACGTTCTTCACGGGACTCCGTTGGCTCGCTGAGGCTCATGGCGCTTCCGGTTCGCGCGCCGGCCGCGTGGTCACGCCTGTTCGGTCCCCGACGGCTCGTGGACCTGGATCCAGCCGTCGCTCCTGACCCTGACGAGGTACTCGGCGTAGCGAAACTCGACGGCTCCGGTTCCGTGGCGGGAACGTCCGTCCGTCCCACGGTCGAAGAACGTGTTCTCGATCCCGGCCACGTCGACGGTCTCGTACAGCGGCGGGGACTTCACCTCCGTCGGGGGGACGCCCTCCGCGTCGGCGATCGCGAACACGATGGCCGTCGCGAGACCGCCGTCCCGGTCGGGGTCGTAGAGCCGCTGCGCGGCCTGCCGCAGGGTGGCCTCCCGGTCGAGGGACGGATCGTCGTCGCGTTCGGCCCCGTCCCTAGCGCTCCTCGTCATCCATCTCCTCCCGTGCGTGTGTCTCCTGGAAACTGTCGAGGCTCGCGCCCATGTTGTCGAGGACCGCCAGGACCTGGTCGGCGTTCTCGGCGGGCTCGATCGTCTCGGTCTCCTCGTCGAAGGTGATGACGCCCTCGTCGACCAGCTTGGGGACGTGCGCGTGATACAGCGACACGTACACCCGTTCCCGTTGGCGGGTCGTGACCTCGTGTTCCGGCACCTCGTTCTCCCATGCGGCGATCTTCGTCGCCAGATCGGTCAGCGACCACCTCGTGTTCTCCAGGAGCGTGTAGCAGAGGTACCGACGCCGGGGGTGGCCCAGCGCCCCGTAGACGTGATCCAGCTCCAGGATCGCTCGGGGAGGGGGTCCTCCGGAAACCGACGGGCTCTCCGAACCGGTCCCGACGTCGTCGTCCTCCGAGGAGTTGTCAGCCATGATGCAGTCCGGAGGTGGTTGTGAATATATAATCTTCTCGAATCCCATACCATTATGCGAATACTATATATATAGTATTCCGAACGACGGTACCGGAACCGGACAGAACACCCGTAACGGATAGGTCGACCGAGAGGAATGATACCGTATGACAGTGAGACGCGCGACGCCCGCCGACGTGGACGCCGTCCGGACGGTCGCGCGGGAGTCGTGGGAGACGGACTACCCGTCGATCCTGAGCCGGGAGAGCGTCGAGTCCGGGGTCGACGAGTGGTACGACCCCGACCGCGTCCGTGCGGCGCTGGGGGCCGACGACGAACTGCTCCGCGTGGCCGAGCGCGACGGCGCGGTCGTGGGGTTCGCACACGGGCTCGTGGACGGGGAGGGCGGGTCCGGCCACGTCCTCCGGCTGTACGTCCGCCCGGACGCTCGCGGCGAGGGCGTCGGGGGACGGCTGCTCGAACGGGTCCGCGACGAACTGTTCGACCGCGGCGTCGGACGGATACACGCGATGGTGCTCGCGGACAACGACCCCGGCAACGAGTTCTACCGGTCCTTCGGCTTCGAGCTGGTCGAGCGGGCGGAGACGACGATCGGCGGCGAGTCGTACCCGGAGAACAGGTACGTCCTGGAGCGGCCGTGAGCCGACGGCGCTCCGGAGCTAGAGCTCCACGCCGGAGGGAATGAGGCTCTCCCGCCGGAGGAGGTTCCCGTCGGCGTCGTACACGAGGAAGGTGTCCTTCTCGTAGGCGACGAGCGGCTCGCCGTCCACGTCGATCTCGACCCGGTAGCGGCCGTCCCCGTCGCTCGCGCGACCGTACTCGCGGGCCGCGCGGATGAACCGGAGCACGTCCTCGGCGCGCTCGTTGAGTTCGAAGACGAAGTCCCCGGTGATCCGGTTGGTCACCCCGACGACGCCCTCGGCGTCGGGGTCGCGTTCGTGGTCCTCGCGGAGCCGGAACGCCACGTCAGTCTCCTCGGCGGCGAGCAGCTCCTCGTCCGTCCCGGTGAGGCGCTCCCGAAGGAGTTCCTCCGGCCCGTGAAAGTCGATATACACGTGCGGCTTCTCGGGGTCCGCGTCGGTGTCGACCCAGTCGACGTGCTCCACGTCCAGCTCGAAGTGATCGCGCCTCATTCCGTACTGCGTCGTTGGGTACCGGTGTGTAAGTACGTAACGCCCCGCCGATCGGGAGTGGTGCACGCCGTCTCCCGGAGCCGGGCTGTGCCGGTCGCTCGTTCGGGTGCGTCGCCGAACCTCGCCACCCGCCGGCTCTTCCCCCGGAGAGTCGCGTCGGCGGCGGCGCCGACCTTCCGCACCCTTTATCTCGCCACGCCGTGGCCCGGGGAACATGGTGTGGGTCCGGTCGGAGTACGCGGGGGAGCTGGCCGTGCTGTCCACCTGGATCACGGCGCTGCTCCCGTGGAACGTCTTCTACGCGACCGTCGCCGGCGGCGCGGTCCTGTTCGTCCGGTTCCCGCTGCTGCAGGTTCGGTACGCCTTCGGCGTCCCGCTGGTCCGGGCGACGAGCCTGTCGACGCCGGTCTCGGCGTACCTCCTCCAGGGCGGGACCTCCGTTCAGGTCGCGTACGGCGTCTGGCTCGTCGGCGCCGCCGTCTACCTCGCGGCGCTGCTGATCTCGGTGTACTACTACCGGGAGGAGGAGCGCGTCGAGGCGTGGTCGGTCGACCCCGTCTCGCTGCTCGGCGGCCTGCTGGTCGCCTCCGCGGCGGCGTTCCTCGTCGCGTCCGTGCTGATGCCGGAGCGGTTCCTCGGGATCGACGTCGGGGTCGGCGGCGGGCTCCCGGGCCTGTCGGTCCCGCTCGGGGCGGCGATCCAGCTCGGCCTCGGCGTCGTGCTGCTCCGGGCCGAGCGGGTCGCCTGAGCGCGTGGCCCGGGGACGTCGAACGGCGGAGTCGACGGCGCGGGGTCGCGGTCGCTACGGCGGGTCCCGGCTATCAGCCGCGTGATCCGTGGTGGTGAAGTTAAGTACCGGACCTCCCAACGGCCGGTAGTCATCTATGTCGGGGGACTCAGCGGACGCGGGCGCCGGGGAGGGCCGGCTGTCCGCCCTCCGACGGCAGATATCCCGGACCGTCGAGGTGTTGCGCGGGGTCGACCTCGCGGTCCGACCGTTCCGCCCCGACGAGGACGGCCCGCTGGCGACGTTCACCCCGCCCGACGGACACGAGGAGGTCGAGCGCTACTGGGTGAACGCCCCGTACGCGTACGTCGTCGTCACGTACGACACCGACGACGACAACCACGTCTACCACGTCGTCGAGCCGGAGCTGGACGACTTCGAGGTGTCGCTGCTCCGGCGCGTCGTCGACGACATCCGCGACCCGCTGCTGTACCGCGAGGGCGCCGAGCGGGCCGACGAGGACACCCTCAGGACCGAACTGCGCACGTTGCTGGAATCGTACGGCGTCGACGCGGACATGTCGACGTTCCACGCGCTCCTGTACTACGTCCGGCGCGACTTCCGGGGCTACGGCAAGGTGGACGCGCTGCTGTCGGACCGTCACATCGAGGACATCTCGTGTGACGGGTACGACCTCCCCATCTTCGTCTACCACGACACGTACACCGACATCGAGACGAACGTCGTCTTCGAGGGCGAGGAACTCGACAACTACGTCATCCGCCTCGCCCAGCAGTCGGGACGGCACATCTCCGTCGGCGACCCCATCGTCGAGACGACGCTGCCGGACGGCTCGCGGGCGGAGCTGGCCCTCGGCGAGGAGGTCACCCCGCGCGGGTCGGCGTTCACCATCCGCCAGTACGCCGAGGAGCCGTTCACGCCGATCGACCTGATCGAGTACGGGACGTTCTCGGTCGAGCAGATGGCGTACTTCTGGCTGTGTATCGAGCACAACAAGAGCCTCATCTTCGCGGGCGGCACCGCCTCGGGGAAGACCACCTCGATGAACGCGGTGTCGATGTTCATCCCGCCGCGCTCGAAGGTGCTCACCATCGAGGACACACGGGAGCTGTCTCTGTATCACGACAACTGGCTCTCGTCGGTCACCCGCGAGCGGATGGGCGACGGCGAGGACATCGACATGTACGACCTGCTGCGGTCGGCGCTGCGCCACCGACCGGAGTACATCGTCGTCGGCGAGGTGCGCGGCGAGGAGGCGCTCACGCTGTTCCAGGCGATGAACACGGGCCACACCACCTTCTCGACGATGCACGCCGACTCGATCGAGACGGTGATCAACCGCCTGGAGAACGAGCCGATCAACGTCCCGCGGGCGATGGTGCGGTCGCTGGACATGCTGTCGGTGCAGACGCTCGCCCGGTTCGAGGGGGAGCGCGTCCGCCGCGCCAAGACCGTCGGCGAGATCGGCGACATCGACCAGCGGACCGGCGAACTCGACTACACGACCGTCTACGAGTGGGACGCCGAGTCCGACGACTTCCGCCGCAACGACTCCGACCTGCTCGACGAGATACAGGCGGAACGGGGGTGGAGCCGCTCGGAGCTCCTCTCGGAACTCCGCGACCGCCGGACGTTCCTGTCGCACCTGCTCGACAGGGGGGTCACCGACTACCGGCGGTTCACCGCCCTCGTCAACGAGTACTACGCCGACTCCGACCGCGTGATGGACCGGATCGCCGACGCGGACGCCGCCGACGAGACCGTCACCACGGGCGCCGGCCGCGAGGACGGGGACCGCGAGGCGACCGTCGATCGGGGCGGGGGTGCGGATCGCGACACCGACCGCCCAGGCGGCGAACCCGGCGCCTGAGCCCATGGTCGTCTCCCTCCTCCCGCTGGTCCTCGCGCTGGCGCTCCTGGCCCCCGTCGCGGCCGCGCCGTTCTCCCGCCGCGCCGACCTCGCGGTGACGCGGATCGCCGTGCGGACGTTCGGCGACTACGTGACCGACGTGAGCCCCAGAACGACCGACCAGCGCGACCGGCTCAGGGCGGCTCACACTGGCATCACCCATCGGACGTACGCATCGAAGACGCTCCTGTACGCGGCGCTCGCGGGGGTCTCGGGGAGCGTCCTCGGGGTCTACGTCGCGGCGGCCGTGCTGGCGCTGCTGCGGGTCGGCGGGGAGGCGATCCGGGCGGCGCTCCCCTCCGCGCTGGACTTCCTCGCGGACCTCACCCGCGTCGGGGACCTCGGGATCGCGGAGCTGTTCCCGCTGTTGCTGGTCTCGTCGGCCACCGTCGGCCCCGGATCGGCGGTCGCCGTGTACGCGCTGCGGTGGCAGGTGCTCGACCAGCGGGCCCACGCCCGCGCGGGCCAGATCGAGGCGACGCTCCCGCGGACGATCGCGTTCGTGTACGCCCTCTCGCGCTCGGGGATGTCGTTCCCGGCGGTGTTGAACACGCTCGCGCGCAACGAGGCGGTGTACGGCGAGGCGGCCCGCGACCTCGGGGTCGCCGTCAGGGACATGAACAACTTCGGGACGGACGTGCTCACCGCGCTCGAACGGATGTCCGCCAGGACCCCCTCCCAGAACATGGCCGAGTTCGGCGAGAACCTCGCGTCGGTGCTCGGGAGCGGGCGGAGCCTGTCGGGGTTCCTCCACGACCAGTACGAGCGCTACCAGGAGGAGGCCGAGTCGCGCCAGGAACAGTACCTCGAACTCCTCTCGACGTTCGCGGAGGCGTACGTCACCGTGCTGGTGGCCGGGCCGCTGTTCTTCATCACGATCCTCGTCGTCATCGGGATCGTTCTCCAGGACACGCTCCCCCTCCTGCGTGCGGTCGTCTACCTCGGACTCCCGCTCGCCACGTTCGGGTTCGTCGTGTACATCGACTCCGTCACCCGGTCGGTCGGCGACTCGACCGCCTACCGACAGGAGACGCGCGACCCCCGGACGTTGCGGGCGGCGACGACCACGCGGGGCGAGGCGGCGACCGCCGGCGCGCGCGCCGACGGGGGGACCGCCGACGCCGCCCCGGTCCGGGGAGGCGACCGCTGGCGGGAGAGCAGGGAACGCCTCGCGGCGTACGACCGGATCGAAGGCCTGCTCGACTCGCTGGGCCGGCCGTTCTCGCTGTTGCTGGACCGCCCGGGACTCACCGCCGTCCTCACCGTCCCGTTCGGTCTGATCTGGGTCCTGATGCGGGCCGACCCGGTCCCGCTGTCGCCGCTGGCGTTCGCGCGGGCCGTCGACTCGCCGCTCGTCGAGGCGGCGACGGTCGTCCTCCTCGCGTACGGGGTCGCGTACGAGGTCGACAAGCGGCGGACCCGCGCGATGGAGCGCGCGGTGCCGGACTTCCTCGACCGGATGGCGAGCATCAACGACGCCGGCGTGACCGTCGTCGAGAGCCTGCGGCGGCTCACCCGGTCGGACCTGGACGACCTCACGCCGGAGGTACAGCGGGCCTGGCGCGACGTGCAGTGGGGCGCGGACGCGTCGACGGCGCTGGAGCGGATGCGCGACCGGGTCGACTCGCCGATGGTGTCGCGGGCGGTCGCGCTGATCACGAACGCCATCGAGGCCAGCGGCGAGGTCGCGCCCGTCCTCGAGATCGCCGCGGACGAGGCCCGCGCGACCCAGCGGCTCCGGCGCGAGCGCCGCCAGGTGATGCTCACGTACCTCATCGTGATCTACATCTCCTTCGCGGTGTTCCTCGGGATCATCGCGGCCCTGACGGTCGCGTTCATCCCGGCGATCGAGGGCGCACAGCTCACGGCGCCGGGGGCCGACGGGACGGTCCCGGCGGGCGTCTCCACGGGCGTGTTCGGCGGGCTCCAGAGCGTCGACGTGGACCAGTACGTCGTCGTCTTCTATCACGCGGCGGCGATCCAGGCGGTGTGTTCCGGGCTCGTCGCCGGACAGCTCGGCGAGGGGAGCGTCAGCGACGGGGTGAAACACGCCGTGCTCATGCTGGTCGCCGCCTACGTCACGTTCGTGTTCATCGGATGACCCGCGACGACCCGACCCGGACGGCCGACGCGGCCCGCGACGGCGACGCCGGGGACGAGGCTGTCGACGCCACGAACGGAGCCGGCGACGCCGAGGGGTCGGACTCCCGCGCCCGCGACGCCGGCGAGGACCCGGCGGCCGCCGCGGCGACGTACGACCGGATCGCCGAGCACTTCTCGAAGACCCGCGAGCACGCCTGGCCGGAGGTTGAGTCGTTCCTGGAGGGGCGCGGCGGCGACGTCGGCCTCGACGTGGGATGCGGCAACGGACGGCACTGCGAGCCCCTGCGGGCGTGCGTCGACCGGGTCGTCGGCGTCGACGTGAGCGGCGGCCTCCTCGGGGCGGCGCGAGCGCGGGCCCGCGACCGGGGGTACGCCGACGGCGTCTCGTTCGTCCGCGGCGACGCGGCCGCGCTCCCCGTCCGGGACGGCCGCGTCGACGTGGCGGTGTACGTCGCGGCGCTGCACCACCTCCGCTCGCGCGAGCGCCGCGTGGCGTCGCTGTCGGAGCTCGCGCGGGTGCTCGCGCCCGGCGGCCGGGCGCTGGTGAGCGCGTGGAGCACCGCACACGACCGGTTCGACGCCGACGCCGACGCGGCGGCGGGGTTCGACACCGAGGTGGACTGGACGCTCCCGGGGGGCGAGACGGTGCCGCGGTTCTACCACGTCTACGCCCCGCGGGAGTTCGAGGCGGACCTCGCGGACAGCCGGCTCCGCACCGACGAGTCCTTCGTCTCCAGCGGGAACTGCTACGCCGTCGTCTCGGCGGAGTGAGGGGGTCGCTGCCGGCGTCGGCGGCACCCGACTCCGGGCGCGGGAGCGGCGCGGCAGCGCCCGCGGCCGCGGGTGCGACCCGTCCGTCGGGTACCCGTCACGCCTCGCGCGTGGTCCGTGTCACCGCTTCCCGGGGGAGTGTACCGGGCGCACGACCGGACGCGCTTTTAAGGTGAGCGGATCCTACACCCGATCAGATGACCACGGACGAGTTCGACTACGACGTGACGGTCGTCGGCGGCGGCCCCGCCGGACTGACGAGCGCGCTCTACGCCACCCGGCTCGGGCTGGACACCCTCGTCGTGAACCGCGGCGGCGGCCGCGCCGCGATGATGCGCGACACGCACAACGTCATCGGCGTCACCGAGGAGACCTCGGGCAACGAGTTCCTCCAGACGGCACAGGAGCAGGTGCAAAGCTACGGCGGCGACTACCGCCGCGGATTCGTCGAGGACGTCGAGGCGCTCGGCGACGACGCCGACGACGGCTTCCTGGTCGACACCGGTGACGAGGAACTGACGACCCGCCGCGTCGTCCTCGCCACGGGGTTCTCCGACGAGCGGCCCGACCCGCCGCTCCCGCGGACCGGGATGGGGCTGCACTACTGCCTCCACTGCGACGCGTACATGTTCGTCGACGAGCCGGTGTACGTGATGGGGACGGGCGACTCCGCCGCCTACGTCGCGATGATCATGCTGAACTTCACCGACGAGGTCGACATCCTCACCCGCGGCGAGGAGCCGTCGTGGTCCGAGGACACCGCGGAGATGGTGGAGAATCACCCGGTCGGCGTGGTCCGCGAGGAGGTCGTCGGCATGGAGAAGGACGAGGACGGCTGGCTGGAGAGCTTCGAGTTCGAGGACGGGACCGTCCGCGAGTACAGGGGCGGGTTCCCGATGTACGGCTCCGACTACCACGCGGAGCTGGCGGACGCGCTCGGCCTGGAGCGCGAGGACTCCGGCGAGGTCGCCGTCGACGACCACGGCCGCACCTCCGTCGACGGCGTGTACGCCGTCGGCGACCTGACGCCCGGCCACAACCAGATCCCCGTCGCCATGGGCGAGGGCGCCAAGTGCGGCATCGCGATCCACATGGACCTGCGCGAGTTCCCGCGCTCGACGGACGAGATCGCCGAGACCGGTCCCGTCTCCGAGTCCGACGTGCCCGCCATCTCGCCGGAGCTGATGGCCACGGCCGTCACGCACGAGGGGCACGCCGCCGGCCCCCGCGAGGACGCCGACGTGGTCGAGGGACGGGCGGCCGCGGACGACTGAGCGACCCCCCGCAGCGACCGACGGAAACGGTAAACCCCTTATTCCTCCGCCGGGAAGCGTGAGTTAGCTCGGGCGCGCCGCCGGTGAGCAACTCCGGAGGAGTTGCGAGGTACGGCGCACGGGCGAAACGGAGCGAGCGACGTGCGCCGGTGGTCTAGCTGGTATGACTTTGGCCTTCCAAGCCAACGACCCGGGTTCAAATCCCGGCCGGCGCAGTCCGCGAGGAACGCAGGTGACGAGCGGATGCGCCGTCGTCGGCGATTCGAGGTACGGCACGAGCGACCGCAGGGAGCGACGTGCAGATGGTTCAAATCCCGGCCGGCGCAGTACCCTCGGCGACGGGGACTCAGTTCTCGTCGATCTCGTCTCGGACGAACACGACCGGACAGGGCGCGTTCATCATCAGCTGTTGGCTGGTGCTCCCGAAGATGAGCTTCCCGGTCGAGGAGCGCTTCCGGCCCCCGACGAACAGCATGTCCGCGTCGAGTTCCTCGGTCAGGCGTAGCGTCCCGTCGGCGGGGTCCTCGACGCCGCTGTGGAGTTCGTAGTCGATACCTGCCTCGTCGAGTTCCTCCGTGAGGTGCACGACGCTCTCCAGCCGTTCGGCGACGGCCCCCGGATCGGGCGGGTCCTCCGGGTCGAACCCCGCCTCCTTGATCCCGTCCCGCAGCGCCCGTTCGGTGAACGCGTGATACAGCACGACGGACGCGTTCGCGGGCCCGGCGACGTCGACGACTGTCTCCGTCAGCGGGACGATCCGGGTCTCCTCCGTGGGCCCGATCGCCACGACGATCGTCTCAAGAGCCATGGCCGCCGGTTCGGCGGCCCGAAGTTAACGACTGGGGGTGGCGGCGAGTCCGTCCGTCCCTCCGGCGGGGACCGGCGTCCGTCGGCGTCAGTCGTCGGCCACGTCCGCCTCCGCGACCGCCGCCTCGCGCGCGGAGGCGCGCTGGAAGACGAACCAGAACACGACCGAGGCGACGACGATGAACCCGGCGGCGGTGTAGAAGGCGACGCTCGTGGAGACGTACTGCTTGATCGCGCCGATGCCGACCGGACCGGCGACCTGCCCCACCTTCCAGGAGATGGACCGGAGGCTCATCGCGGAGGCGACCGAGTCGTACTTCTCCCCCTCCTCGACGAACAGCGACATCGACGCGGGCAGGCGGATCGAGTCGGCGACCCCGAGCACCATGTACGCGGCGAACAGGCTGAAGAACGCGCCCCCGAGCACCTGCTCGCCGCCGAAGGCGTCGAAGCGGACGGGGGCGATCGCCCCCTCGAAGTAGTAGCTCAGGGGGATCAGCGCGGTTCCGAGTCCGTACAGGAGCGCGCCGGCGACGACGAAGTACTCCTTGTTCCCGACCCGGTCGGAGAGGTCGCCGACGTACCCCTGGGTGATCGACTTGGTCAGCTTCCCCCCAGCGAGGATCCACCCGATCGCGAAGGCCGTCGTGCCGAACTCGGTGCGCGCGAGGATGGGCAGGAAGATGATCACCGCCATCTTGCCGACCGAGAACGCCAGCCGGAAGATCACGAGCGCGCGGATCATCGGCAGGTCGAGCAGCGCCTTCAGGGTGTCCAGCCCGCCGCCGGCGTCGTTCTCGGTGCCGCCGCCGGGGTCGTCACGGAGGTTGAGGAACACGAGGACGAATGCGCCGACCGTGACGGCGCTGAGAACGACGTAGGTGAAGGTGAATCCCTCCGTGAACAGGAGGTACCCGCCGACCACGTCGCCCGCGAGGCTTGAGAACGCCGCGACCTGGTTGTACGACCCGAGCCACCGGCCGTTCTCGTCGTCGGGGGCGATGTGCCCCACGACGGTCGACCCGGTGATCCAGAGGATCGACGCGCCCACGCCCTGCAACACGCGGACGAGGACGACGTGGAACGCGCTCTCGACGAGCATGAACCCGACGAACACGACGACGTTCACCGCCAGCCCGAACAGGAGCCAGCGCTTGGCGTTGCCCGTGTCGATTTTCCGGCCCAGCGGGAGGACGATGAGCAACTGGACGACGGCGAAGGCGGTGCCGAACAGTCCCTCGACGGTGCCGGTCGTGTCGAACCGCTCGGCGTACAGCGCCAGCGCGATCAACAGCGTCGAGTACGCCTGACTGCGCGCGAACGCGGTGCCCGCCAGCGCGGCGAACTCCCGGTCGCGGAGGAGTCCGACCGAGTTGTCGAACTGCACCACTGTTACGTTCCGAAACACCCAGGGGGCGCTTAAACTCCGTCATCCCGGACGGCTTCGGGGGGGACTCTCACGGGGGGCGCGGTCAGGCTGTCGCCGTCGGACCGAACGACAGCGGGGAGTTCACAGCTCGATGCGCTCGACGAGCTGGTCGTCCTCCTTCGTGTTGATCGCGACGATTCGGACGTAGTCCTCGATGAGCGAGTCGCGGAGCTTCTCCTTCAGGAGGTTGTCGACCTGGTAGACCCCGGCGGCGTTGACCATCTCGATCTCCACGAGTACGGGGATCGCGTCGCCGTCGTGGTCGTCGGCCTCGCTGCCGGGCCTGAGTTCGACGTTGCTGATGGCCCGGGAGGAGAGCGTGTTGATGCCGCGTCCGCCCTTCTCGTAGGGGATCCGCGAGCGGCCGCGCTCCATGTCGAGCGCGTCGGCGACCCGGATGACGCCCGCCTCGCGCGTCAGGGGCGTCTCCTCGGTGTGGTGACAGAGGATCGCGTGGAGCACCTCCGCCTTCACGCGGACGCGCTCCTCGACGCCGTAGTAGTCGAACTGTCGCAGGAAGCGGTCGAGCACGTCCGCGGCCAGCGGGATCGAGTAGTAGGCGTGCTCGTCCCGGTGGACGACGTGCCCGATGTCGTGGAGCGTCGCCGCCAGCGCGACGATGACCGGCTCGTCTGCTTCGTCGAGCCCCTGCTGGCTGGCGCCGTTGAACTCGACGCCGCCCCGCTTCAGCAGGCCGTACAGGCTGAGCGCGCGGTTGCGGACGATCTCGATGTGCTTCGCCCCGTGGTCGTTGTACCCCTTCCGGGTGACGGCGTTGACGTTCTGTGCCCGGAGATACGTCTGGATCTCCGGGTCCGACTCGATCGCCTCCAGCACGTCGTTCACCCGCCGGGCGGGGAAGGCGTGGTCGGCTTCGGGGTCGTACCGCCGTCCAACGGACGGGTCCGTCCCCTCGCCCACCTGCGTTCCGCTCGAAGCGTCGGCGTCGTCGTCCATACGACCGAGGAGGGGGGGCGGTCGCAAAAGCCCATCCCTCGAACCACGGGGCCGGTCCGGAGGGGCTCCCTCGACAGTTCCACCGGTCGCGGGACCCGTTCGCCCGCGGAAACGCCGTCGTGAGGGCCCGTGAATCGCGATCCCGTTCAGTCCAAAAAGCCTATAATCGCCACAGGGTAAGCCGGGAGTAGAGATGCTCACCACCCTACCGCTGTTCGGTGCCATCCCGGGCGGGCCCGAGATGCTCATCATCCTGCTCGTGTTGGTGCTGCTGTTCGGCGCGAACAAGATCCCGAAGCTCGCGCGCTCCACGGGACAGGCCATGGGCGAGTTCAAGAAGGGCCGCGAGCAGGTCGAGGAGGAACTCCAGGAGATGCAGGAGGGCGACACGGGGGAGGACGACGAGTTCGCCGCCGACACGACGTCGACGACCGACACCTCGACGACGGAGTCCGTCGAGACCGAGACAGCGACCGACGAATCCAAGAACTGAGGGCCGTCCCGGACGGTTTTTACCGCTGCACCGGACACCCCCTCGGTGGGGCGTGTGGCCAAGCGGATACGGCGAGCGGTTCCTAACCGCTAGATCGCGGGTTCGAATCCCGTCACGCCCGCTGTCGTGTCGAACATCGCGAGACCGACCGCGTAGCGTACGGGATTCGAAGTAGAGAAGACGCGCGCAGCGGAGTGAGCACGTCTTCCCGTGGTTCGAATCCCGTCACGCCCGTCTCGTTCACTGTGTTCGCTCGACGGCCGTGACGTAGTCACACTCGCTCGGTCCCATCGCCCGCGTGACTCCCGTCCCCGCACCCGGGAGCGGATCGACCGTTCGTTTCAGTACCGGCAATTTCGGTACGAACGTGTCGACCGATCTATGAGATCGGCCGTCTCGACACGTTATTCGCCCGTCAGAAGTTTTTCTCAGCGGTGATAGAGAGGGCAAGCATTTAACGTAGCGCCCGGACAGAGTGGACCCAATGGCTACCGACGAGGCTGACGCGTCTCCGCCCGTCGGGTCGGAGGACCCGTCGGGGACGGAGGGGCGTTCGGGGGATGCGGCCGTCGTCGGGGAGTACACGTGGCCCGACTTCCTGCGCGACCACGGTCACGAGGACGCGGCGGACGACCTCGCGGACCGCGTCCGGGTCGAGGTGACCGAGGAGAACGAGCGCGGCGAGGAGGTCGTCAGGACCGAGGTCCGCGCGGCGACCGCCGAGGACCTGGAGGCGGTCGGCGTCGCCGACGAGGCGGCGGAGTCGCTGGGGACCGCACCCGGCGAGTTCCCCGCCGAGGTCGGCCGCGCCGGCGCCCTCGGCGAGTCCATCGCGGAGCGCTCCCCGCTTCTGGCGTACGACGAGACGCCGGTCTGGAAGGACATCTACACCTGGGACGACTACCGCGAGGAGTACTTCCTCGACGAGGAGGGCGAGCCCCCGACCGACGAGGAGGGCGAGCCGCTCGAGTTCACCGACGAGGACAAGGCGGAGGCGCTGGGCTTCGACCCGAACCGCGTCGAGGAGACGCTCGGGCACCTGGCGAAGCGGGCGCCGGAGGTGGACGAGGTCGTCGAGGAGCGCACGGTGAACGTCGCCGACGACGTCGACGAGGACGAGTTCTTCAGCGACGTGACCGGGGCGACGACGATCGCCAACCGCTACGACCTGGAGAAGGCGGTGCCGATACCCAAGAAGCGCCACTTCCAGGAGGTCGAGCGCTACTGGGTGAACGAGCCGTACTCGTTCGTGATCGTCTTCCACTCGACGAAGGAGAACGAGAAGAAGTACTACGTCGTCGAGCCGTACCGGAACCCGATCGAGGCGGACCTGATCGACTTCCTGGAGGGGAAGCTCCGGTCGGCGATCAAGTACGCCGACGAGGGTAAGGTCGCCGCCGACGACGACCACCGGCGGCGTACGATCCGTGACGAGACGTACGAACTGCTCGAACGCTACGACCTCTACGAGCGCGAGGCGGGGCCGGGGCTCGGCGACAAGGTGGCGGACCTGTTCGGCGTCGACGTGGACGACGAGGGCGCGGCGGGCCGGCTCGTCCGGGCGCTCGGCGTCACCGTCCCGAACACCGGCGGCGAGATCGAGGGGATCGCGGCCCGGCCTGAGCCGGCAGTCGTCGCGGAGGACCCCGACACGCTCACCGAGTACACCGTCCGGAAGGCGCTGTACTACCTCGAACGCGACTTCGTCGGCTACGAGCGCATCGACGGGATCAAACACGACATCAACGTCGAGGACATCTCCTGTGACGGGTACAACTCCCCGGTCTTCGTCTACCACTCCGACTACGAGCAGATCATCACCAACGTCTACCACGGCGAGCAGGAGCTGGACGACTTCGTGGTGAAGCTGGCGCAGCGCTCGGGGA
Organism: Halobaculum sp. EA56; assembly: GCF_051195075.1. Lineage (NCBI taxonomy): Archaea > Methanobacteriati > Methanobacteriota > Halobacteria > Halobacteriales > Haloferacaceae > Halobaculum > Halobaculum sp. EA56. The sequence goes on along the minus strand of NZ_JBNTJX010000004.1, from coordinate 232,468 downwards.
AGGGCATCTCCAAGCGTCGACCCCAGGTCGACGCGACGCTCCCCGACGGCTCGCGTGCCCAGTTGACCCTCGGGAAGGAGGTGTCCGACCACGGGACGAACTACACGATCCGCCAGTTCAAGGACGTCCCGTTCACGCCGATCGACCTCATCAACTGGAAGACGTTCAGCCTCGACGAGATGGCGTTCCTGTGGCTGTGCATCGAGAACCACAAGAGCCTCATCTTCGCCGGCGGGACCGCCTCCGGGAAGACGACGAGCCTGAACGCCGTCTCGCTGTTCATCCCCTCGAACTCGAAGATCGTCTCCATCGAGGACACCCGCGAGGTCGAACTCCCCCAGCGCAACTGGATCGCCTCCGTCACCCGCCCCTCCTTCGCGGACGACGACGGCGGCGACGTCGACGAGTTCGACCTGCTAGAGGCCGCGCTCCGCCAGCGCCCCGACTACATCGTGATGGGCGAGATCCGCGGGGAGGAGGGGCGCACCCTCTTTCAGGTCATGTCCACGGGCCACACCACCTACACCACCTTCCACGCGGACAACGTCGGCGAGGTGCTCAAGCGGTTCACCACCGAGCCGATCAACGTCTCGAAGACGATGTTCACGGCGCTGGACCTCGTGTCGATCCAGACGCAGACGCGGGTTCAGGGGAGCAAGGTCCGCCGGAACAAGTCGCTCACCGAGATCAACCACTACGACGCCGAGAACGACGAGATCAACGTCCAGGACGTGTACCAGTGGCAGGCGGAGACGGACGAGTTCCTCCACATGGGCGACTCGAACACGCTCCAGGAGATCATGTTCGACCGCGGGTGGAACGCCGAGACGCTGAACGAGGAGCTGCTCAAGCGGCGGGCGGTGCTGGCGTACCTCATCGACCGCGGGCTCAACACGTACACGCAGGTGGCGGCGACGCTGCAGGCGTTCATCAACGACCCCGAGACGATCCTCTCGCTGATGGCCAACGAGCGCCTGGAGGCGAGCCTGGACGACCTCCGGGAGATGGAGTCGGTGCTCATCGACGTCGACCCCGACAAGGAGGAGATGGTCCCCCGGCCGGAGCCCTCGGAGGCGCAGGCGCGGGAGGCCGAGGAGATCCTCGCGGAGGCGGAGTCGATACTGGAGCCGTACCGCGGCGAGCGCACGGACAGCGTCGCCGCCGCCCTGGGCGACGTCCAGCCGGCGGGGGAGGTCGCGGCCGACCCCGGCGCCGGCGAGGAGCTGATCGACGCGGCCGGCGGGGACGCCCCCGACGCCGGCGACGCCGACACCGACGGGCCGGAGCCCGACCCCTTCGAGGGGATCGGACCGGAGCCGCTGGACGTCGGCGACGACGCCGCGGGCGACGCCGTCGGGGCGCCCGACGGGGGCGCGGACGGGGACGCCCCCAGGGGCGGTCCGGGCGACGACGCGGCGTTCGACGCCGTGGACCAGTTCGAGGACGGCGTCGATCCCGACGACGACGGGGACGCCGGGTCGGACGACGACCCGGACGGGGACGGGGACGGGGAGGCGATCGACGACTGGGGGTTCGGGGAGTTCGAGCCCGCCGACGACGGGGACGGGGACGGGTAGATGAGCCTCGACACGGACTCCGGCGCGTTCGGCGACGCGAGGGGGTTCGCGGACGCCTTCTACCCGCTGTTCCGCCGGCTGTTCGACGAGGACGGCGACTTCGTCGGGTCGGTCGGCGAGAAGCTGACCGAGGCCCGGATGAACCAGCCCGTGGAGCTGTACGTCTCGCGCGCGCTCGGCGTGGGCGTCCTCGTCGGGGGGCTGCTGTGGCTGGTCGGGACGCTCGTCGGCTGGGGCGTGTTCGCGCTGGGGCTGGTGAGCGCGGAGTCCATCGGCCTCGGGATCCCGGTCAGGTCGCCCGAACTCGCCGCGCTGCTGGAGTCGCTGAAGTTGCCCGCCGCTGTGCTGCTGAGCGGGTTGGTGTTCGGGACGATCGGGTTCGGGCTCGGGTTCGGCACCCTGCTCGCGATCCCGTACCAGCGGGCGGACGCCCGCGAGCGGGAGATCAACATGCTCCTCGCCGACGCCGTCTCGTTCATGTACGCGCTGTCGGTCGGGGGGCTCAATCAACTGGAGATCCTGGAGGCGATGGCGCAGGCCGACGACACCTACGGCGAGGTGTCCAAGGAGTTCCAGAGCATCGTCCAGGAGACGAACTACTTCGGGACCGACTACCGCAACGCGGTGCGCCAGCAGTCGATCGAGACGCCCAGCGAGGAGTTCGCGCAGTTCCTCACGGACATGCTGTCGATCATCAACTCCGGGGGCGACATGGAGCGGTTCCTCTACGACAAGAAGGAGAAGCACCTGCGCACGGCCAAACAGCAGCAGGAGCTGACGCTGGAGACGCTGGAGCTGTTCGGCGAGATGTACATGACGCTGTCGCTGTTCCCGCTGCTGCTCATCATCATCCTCGTGATCATGTCGATGCTCGGGCAGGGGCAGGACTTCCTGCTCACCGCGACCGTCTACATCCTCACGCCGCTCATCGGCGTCGGGTTCCTCGTGCTCGTCTCGACGGTGAAGCAGGACGAGCCCGGCGACGGCTACCTCGACCCCGGCGGCGTCGACGACCACTTCGCCGAGGAGCAGCGCCAGGGACTGTTCCACCTCGGGCTGGTCGAGGTGTTCACGGGCGAGTTCTCGCTGTTCGACCGCATCCGGTCGCGCGAGGGGACCTACAAGACCGGCGAGCTGCTGAAGGCGCCGCACCTGTTCTTCCGGGACAACCCCCTGTTCACGCTGGCGCTCACGGTGCCGGCGGCGCTGGTGGTGCTCGGGGTCGCGCTGGCGGCCGGCCGGGCGCCCACCACCTTCCAGGGCTTCATCGACGCCCCGGTGTGGGGGACGTTCATCTGGGTGTACGTGCCGGCGTACCTGACGCTGATCCCGCTGGTTGTGTTCTACGAGTGGCACCAGATCCGGCGCTCGGGCATCACGAGCAAGCTCTCCGACAACCTCCGGAAGCTCTCGTCGGCCAACGACACCGGCCAGACGCTGCTGGAGTCGATCCGGACGACCGCCGACACCTCGACCGGGAAGCTCGCCGACGAGTTCGACGTGATGTACGCGAAGGTGAACTACGGCATGAGCCTCCGCGAGGCGCTCGTCGAGTTCAACAACAAGTATCACATCCCGCGGCTCGCGCGGACGGTGAAGCTCATCTCGGAGGCGCAGCAGGCGTCGAGCCAGATCACCGACGTGTTGACGACGGCCGCGCAGGCCTCCGAGAACCAGGACGACATCGAGCGCGAGCGCAAGTCGCGCACCCGGATGCAGGTGGCGATCATCCTGATGACGTACCTCACGCTGCTGGCGGTGATGGCGATCCTGAAGCTCCGGTTCCTCGACGTGCTCGCGGGGCTGACCGAGCAGGCGGGCAGCACCGGCGGCGGGGGCGGGGGCGGCGGCGGACTCGGCTCCGGCGGCTTCGCCGGGGGCGTCAACGTCGACCGGCTGTCGGTGCTGTTCTTCCACGCGGTGACGATCCAGGCGGTCCTCTCGGGGGTCATCGCGGGCTACATCCGCAGCGCCGACATCGTCTCGGGGATGAAGTTCGTCGTCGTCCTCCTGTCGGTCGCGCTGGGCGTCTGGGTGGTGGTCGCATGAGCCGTCGGCGTCGGAGCGCTCCCGACGCGACCGCGGGGCGGGGGAACGACGCGTCGCGCACGCGACCGTCCGTCCGCGAGCGCGCACAGACGACGATCGACTACGCCGTCGGCGTGAGCGTCTTCCTGCTCGTCGTCGCGTTCGTGTTCTCGTTCGCCCCGTCGCTGACGACCCCGTTCACCGGGGACGCCACCGACGCGGTCGTCGTCGCGGACCGGGGAGCCGACCGGGTCGCGGCCGACCTGCTCGTCGACGACCCGGCGCGGCCGGCGGTCCTGAACGCGACCTGTACCGCGGCGTTCTTCGACACCGCGGGGCCGGACCTGTCGGGCGACTGCCGGTACGACACGGACGCATCGGACCTGAAGGGATCCCTCGGGGTTGTCTCCCCGGCGCGAACGGCGAACGTGACCGTCGTCGGCGACGCGGGGATCGCCGAACTCCCGGACGGGGGCGGGAACGACGTCACGCTCGCGGCGGGTCCCGACCCGCCCCGCGGCGCGGAGGTGTCCGTCGCGCGGCGGGCGGTCCTGCTCGACGGGGCGGACGCGACAGTCGTCGTGAGGGTGTGGTGACCATGCGCGCACAGGCACACACGCTGGAGGGATTCGCGGCCGCGATCATCGTATTGAGCGGCGTCCTCTTCGCGCTGCAGGCCACCGCTGTCACGCCGCTGACGGCGAGTACCTCGAACCAGCACATCGAGAACCAGCAGGCGGCCGTCGCCGAGGGGACGCTCGCTGCCGCTGCGGAGAACGGCACCCTCGCGCCGACGCTGCTGCACTGGAACGCGAGCAGGGAGCGCTTCATCGGGTCCGGAGGCGACGGCGTCTACGCCGGCGGCGGCCCGCCGACGGCGTTCGGCGCGACGCTGAACCGGACCTTCGGCGACGACCGGATCGCGTTCAACGTCGGAGTCGGCTACCGGACGGCGGGCGGCGGGTACGACACGACGCGGATGGTGTACATGGGGTCGCCGAGCGACAACGCCGTCTCGGCCGCCCGGACGGTCGTCCTCTACGACGACGACCCGCTCGCGGACGGGTCGGGCAACGTCTCCGCGGCGGCCGCCGACGGGCGGTTCTACGCCCCGGACGCGGACCCCGACGGGCCGCTGTTCGGCGTCATGGAGGTGCGCATCGTCGTATGGCGGATCTGAGGGGCCTCATCGAGGACGGCGACGGCGACGCTCGCGAGGACCGGGGCCAACTCGTTCTCGTCGCCGGCCTGGCGCTGGCGGTGGTGCTCGTGGCGCTGGTGCTGCTCGCGAACACGGCCATCTACACCGAGAACCTCGCGACCCGGGACACCGGCGTCGGCGAGCGGAACGCGCTCGGGTTCCGCGCGTCCGTCGTCGACGGGGTCGGCGGGGTCGTCGACCGTGAGAACGCCGCAGAGTACGACACGCGCTCCGCCCTGGAGGAGAACGTCACCGCCGGCGTCGTGGAGCTCGCCACGCTGCTGCACGAGTCCGCCGCGCGCGACGCCGCGCTCGCGCGGGTCGACCGCTCGACGCTCGCGTCCGTCGACGGCGTGCTCGTCCGCCACCGCAACGAGACCAGGGAGTTCACCTCCGCCCCTGGGACGGCCGACTGGACCATCGCCTACGACACGAACCGGACCCGGGCGTTCGCGGCGACCGTCGAGCGCTCGTCGCTGGCGAGCACGAACGCGAGCACCCTCGACGGGGCGTTCACCGTCGAGGTGACGAGCAACTCGACGGGCGCGACCTGGGAGGCGTTCGTCTACCGAAACCGGTCCACCGGCGACATCGCGGTCGCGACCAGTCCCGCGGGGGCGGCGGGCGCGACGGAGGTGTGCTCGGTGGACGCGCCGAACGCGTCGGTCGGCTTCACGAACGGGACGCTCGCGGGCGAGCGGTGCCCGGGACTCGACTGGCGCGAGGGCGTCGCGACCGCCTACGACCTGTCGTTCCGGAACGGGACGAACGCGGCCGGCACCTACGACATGACCGTCAGGGGGACCGCGAGCCTCCTGAACCTCGTGACGCTCAACGACGGCACGCTCAGCGACGACCCCGACTCGCCGTACTACGTCCCGGCGGTGTACGCGGTCGAGGCGACGATCCGGTACCGGACGGGCGAGCTGCGGTACGTCGCGGAGATCCGGGTCGCCCCGGGTGAACACGATGACTGACGCGAGCGGGGGACGGCCGTCGCAGGCGAGGGGGCGGGGCGGCCGCCGCGATCGGGCGACGTCGACCACGCTGTCGTACGTGCTCACGCTCGGCATCACGGCGGTCCTGATCAGCGGGCTCCTCGTCGCCGCCGGCGGGACCGTGGAGCGCCAGCGGGAGGACACGACCCGGGAGGCGCTGCAGGTGATCGGCCAGCAGCTCTCCGCGCGGCTGATGGCGGCCGACCGACTGGTCGCCGCGGGCGCGACCGAGGTGTCCGTCGACGTCGCGTTCCCCGGGACGGTCGCCGGCACCACCTACTCGGTCACGGTCCGGTCGGGGCCCCCGCCGACCGTCGAGGTGACCGCGACGGACGTTCGCGTCTCCGTCGTCGTCGGCGCGGCGACGCGGACCCCGGTGGCGAACGCGAGCCTCGCGGGCGGCGACGTGGAGATCGTCTACACCGGCTCGCGCCTGGAGGTGCGAGACGGGTGACCCGGGCGCAAAGCGACACGATCGGGTTCGTCCTCGTGTTCTCGCTCGTCGTCCTCACCGTCGGGACGGTGTACGCGGCCGGCTACCCCGCCCTGGTCGAGTACCGGTCTCAGGAACAGCTCCAGAACATGGAGCGGGCCTTCGTCGTGCTGGACGGCAACCTCGACGACATGGCCCGGGAGGGTGCCCCGAGCCGGGCGACCGAGATCAAACTCAACGGGGGGACGCTCTCGGTCAACGGCACGACGACGGTGACCGTCAACGCGGTCGACAACAGCACGGAGGAGGACGTCACCGTCACCTCGGCGGCGACGCCGATCGCCTACACCAGGGGGGACACGACCGTCGTCGCGGTTCACGGCGCCGTGGTCAGACGCGACGGCGACGCCGCCGTGATGCGCCGGGGACCGGGGTGGGTGTTCGACGACGACCGTGCGGTGATCTCGCTCGTGTCGGTCGGCCGCTCGGGGAGCCGGGCCGCATTCGGGGGGACGACCACGGTGGTCGTCCGGGGGAACGTCGTCGGTCGGTCCGTCCCGGGGGGCCTCCGCTCGGCCGACGGCGCCGACATCCGGGTGAACGTCACCGTCTCCTCGCCCCGGGCGGGCGCGTGGAAGCGGTACTTCGAGTCGCGGGGGCTGACGCCCGTCGACGCCGCCGCCGCCGATGGCACCGTGACGTACCAGTACGTCGCCGAGAGCGTCCTGATCCAGCAGACGACGGTCGCGGTCCAACTGGACCGGTGAGGTGAAACCGTCATCGTGATCGTTACGACCATGTCCCGGTGCGACCGCACGCCGGCGTGCGGTCGCTCCCGGACTGACTCGTCGCAATCACTATCGGATATACCGTCGTGAAGCGGGTTGCCACCCCGGGGTGGCGACAGTCGTGACGTGCGTTCGTCCGACAGCATGAATCGAGATCCGAGCGCTCCGTCGCCCGCGGCCCCGGAGCCGACGCCGACCGCCCCGGGTCCGGAGGCCGGCACCGGTCCGGCCCCCGTCGTCGTCGGTCCGCCGAGCCCCCGATCGCTCAGTCCTCCGAGACCTCGATCTCGGTGACGGAGACGTGGAGGTACGTGATCCGCGGGAGGGCCGCCCCGCCGGGGATGGCTCGTTCGTTCAGCAGCGCCCGGTCGAAGTGGAGCTCGATGCCGTTCTGGATGGTGTTGACCGCCCCGACCACGCCCCCGTACACCTCGGCCTGATTCTGGATCGTGATGTCGACCCCGCTGCCTCCGTCGCCGCCGGGTCCGTAGATGACGCCGACGAACGTCGACTCGCCCTGGACCTTGGCCTGCTTGCTCGGGTTCATGTACAACCACAGCCCCGGCGCGCGCTGGTCGGTCACGGTCACGTTCGCCTGGTCCTGGATCGTCACCTTCTCCTCGAGGTAGAAGCGCGCGACGCCCCCGCCGGTGACGTTCACGACGGCGCCGTCCTGGAGGGTGATGTCGCCGAGGACGACCACCTCGACGGGCCCGCCGCTGGTGTCGATCTCCAGCCGCTCGCTGTTCTGAAGCGTGAACCCGTGGACGTAGTAGCGGCCGGCCGTGAGGGTGCAGCCGGAGCCGCAGTCGTTCAGCGTGTCGGTGGAGTCGTCGATGGCCGTCGTCTGATCGTTGTCGTTCGAGTCGGCGAACTCCTCGCGGCGCTGGTCGATGAGCCCGTCGACGGGGTCGAGATCGTCGACCGACGCGTTGGCGGCGGTCCACCCGTCGACGGTCGCGGACCCCTCGATCGTCAGCGAGCCGGTGTAGGAGACGTTGCCACGGACCCGCGCGTCGTCCTCCAGTTTCACGTCGGCGCCGGACTCGATGTCCCCGTCGAGGTCCGCGTCGTTTTCGAGTTTCACGCCGTCGGAGGCGACGACCGTCGTTTCGAGGCCGCCCGTCGAGGCGTAGGTGCCGTTCGAGGAGTTGTAGCTGTCGATGTACGCCCCGTTCTGGATCGTGATCGACCCCGTCCCGGACCCGGAGACGACCGCCCCGGTCACCGTCTGGGTCTCCACCGGCGTCTGGAGCACGATGGTGGCCGTGCCGGCGGCGTGGTCGACGGTCACGTTCCCGCCGGTCCGCTGCTCGAAGAACCGTCCCCACGCCTCGTAGTAGCGGCTCCGCACGGTGACGACCACCCGGCCTCGCGTGAGCGGGTTCGAGCGCCCGGCGGACGCGTCGGGGAACACGGCCGTCGAGGTCCCGTTCCGCCGGATGACCACCTCCCCGTCGAGGCGCGCGTCGCCGGAGACGGTCACGAGCGGGAGCGTCAGCGTCGTCTCGCGGTAGTGGAACTCCGGCGGCGAGACCATCGTGCTCCCGTTGTCCGTCCGGCGCCAGACGCCGCCGCCCTGGTACGCGACGGTCGTGTCGCCCTCGCGGTAGACGACCGCGCCGAGCGTCGTGTTGGTCAGCACCGTCCGCACCGTGCCGTCGGTCGTGTTCCTGACGGTGACGTTCATCCACCCCGCGTCGGGGTCCACGCTCCGGGTCGCGTCCGCGCTCCCGGCGAGGGTGACGCGCTGGACGGCGCTCTCGCCGTGGGCGACCAGGCTCGTCTTGGAGTCGAACTGCGTCATCGACTGCTCGGCGGCGCCGGTCGTCGCGGCGTCCTGTATCCCCGTGATCGCCTCGCCGCCGAGCGCGACGACCGTCGTCGCGCCCGCGACGGTGACCGCGACCAGCAGGACGAGCGCGATGACGTCCCCCTGTGCCCGTCGGTCCCGACCCCCCCAAGTAGACATCGTTGCAACGAGGTCGACCAGCCTCTTAAGGGTTGGTCTCGGGGTATCAGCGTTGAATTCCGCACCAAGCTACGGATCTGTCGGTCCGTTCGGTGTCTAAAGAATCGATGTTAAAAAAGACGGTCGACCGTTCGACCGCGTTACGGCGTCGATTCCTCGGCGAGCGTCTGCGAGGTCTCGCCGTTCTCCGAGGTCCAGATCACCCGGACGGTGGTGTCGCTTGCGACGTTGTTGATCGTCTCCGAATCCCCGGCGGATACCGGCGTGTTGAACGAAGCGGTCGTACTCCCGTCAGTCAGGTTCACGCTCTCCGCGTCGGAGATCGTATCACCGCCTGTGTGGGTTGCAGTGACATTGTAGTCACCGTCCCCATCGTTGTCTTCGAAATCGAACTGGAAGTTCGCGTTCGGTGCCGTTTGCTGCACGCTGTTCCCCAGACCGAGGACGAACGAGCCGATCACAGCCGCGAGGATCACCGTGATCGCCACCATCAGGATCACGCCGATAACCGGGCTGACCGCGCGTTCGTCGTCGAGTAGTGCGTTGAAGTCCATGGCTCTGTGTGTTCACAGCCCCCCTGGAGGGTTCGCTCCCCCGGCAGTACTGTATTCGTCCGATAGACGCGGAACCCGTAATAAAGGTATTGTTCGAAAAATCAGTTATGAGAATAAGATGTCGGCTCGGGAATGAGTGCGGTGAGTCGACAGAAGACAGTGGACTCGGTGGGATTTGAACCCACGGCCTTTCCCCTGCCAAGGGAACGATCTACCACTGATCTACGAGCCCGCCTGCACCTCTCAGTATCGCGGTTCGGTAGTTAAGGGCTTCGACTGCCGCCCTCCACGGTACTCGTCACCACGCCCGCGGGGCGGATGGAAAGCCATTAGGCCCGCCGTCGAGAGGTGTCGAACGGGAACAGCACGGCCGCAAATCTGACTCGCCCGCGACGGGCTCGGGATTGCGGATGTGCCCCCGTCGGACTGCCCGGTCGCGCTAGGCGGCGCGCTCGGGAGCGACAGCCGGCGGTGGCTCGCTTCTGCGGCCGACGTTCCAACTCAGAGAACACAATGGCACGAATGCACACCCGCCGTCGAGGGTCGTCCGGTTCGGACAACCCCGCGGCAGACGAACCCCCGGAGTGGAGCGACGTCGACGCCGACGACGTCGAGGAGCGCGTCGTCGAACTGGCCGAGCAGGGTCACGACCCGAGCGTCATCGGGATGAAACTGCGCGACGAGGGCGTGAAGGGCACGCCCGTCCCGAACGTGAAGCTCGCGACCGGCAAGAAGGTCACCGAGATCCTCGAGGAGCACGACGCCGGCAACGACCTGCCGGAGGACCTCCGCAACCTCATGGAGCGCGCGGTGCGCCTCCGCGAGCACGTCGAGGAGAACGGCCAGGACGCGCAGAACAAGCGCGCGCTCCAGAACACCGAGTCGAAGATCCGCCGCCTCGCGGACTACTACCGCGGCGACAAGCTCGACGAGGACTTCCGGTACAGCTACGACGTCGCCGTCGACCTGCTCCAGGACGACCGGTAAGCCCCCCACACAGTCACGAGCCACACGTCCACGATGTCCACCGCCGCCGACACCGACGCCGACGCGACAGCCGGGGTCGACCCCGAGCGCGTAGCGTCGGCGCTGTCGGCCGCCGAGTTCGTCCGCGCGTACGCCCGTCCGACGGGCGACGCGCTGGCGGCCGCGGGGCTGCTCGCCCGGACGCTGCGCGACCGCGGAACGCCCTTCCAAGTCCGCACGACCCGCGAGCGCGTCGCCCCCGACGGCGACGGACGCGCGGTGACGCTCGGGTGGGCCGCCCCGGACGCGACGGCGATAGCGCCCGGCGACCGGCCGGTCTCGGCCGCGGCCGCGGCCGTCGTCGACGCGCTGGGCGCCGAGCCGGACCCGCTGACGGGGCTCGCCGGCGTCGCCGCCGCGGGAGCCGTCCCCGGCGACGACGGCAGCGGCGGCCTGCTGGAGGCGGCCGAGCGACGCGGGCTGGTCGAGCGACGCCCCGGCCTCGCGGTGCCGACGGACGACCTCGCGGACGGCCTCGCGCACTCGACGCTGCTGCGGGCGCCGTACTCCGGCGACACCGACGCGACGCGCGAGCTGATCGCGGACCTCGGAATCGGCCCGGAGCCGACCGAGGACGACCGCCGTCGGCTCGCCTCCGCGGTCGCGCTCGACGCGACCGGCGAACGCGACGCGCCCGAGCGGTCGGTCGGGGCCGTCGAGCGGGCGCTGCGCCCGTACGCGACCCCGACCGGGCCGTTCGCGACGCTCGGCGGTCACGCCGACGTGCTGTCGGCGCTCGCCCGCGAGCGCCCCGGCCTCGGGGTGTCGCTGGCGCTGGGCGCTGACGTCGCCGACGCGGCGCGGTCGGTCTGGCGCGAGCACGCGAGCCGCGCGCACGGGCTCCTCGACGACCCGACGACGGGCCGGTACGACGGCGCGCTCGTCTACCGCGTCGAGACGGAGCCCGGCGACGCGTCGGCGCTCGCGACCGCGGCTCGGCTGGTCCGCGACTTCCGGTCGCCCGAGCCGGTCGCGCTCGTCGTCTCAGACGACGCAGCGGCGGCCGCAGGCGACGGCGCCGCCGACGTGACCGCCGCGCTCCGCGCGGGAGTCGAGGGCGCCGGCGGCGACGGCGACGACCCGGACGGGTACGACGTGGTCGGCGACGCCCGCGCGGGCGACGCCCGGTTCTCGGGCGGCGACGTGCAGGCGTTCGTCGGCGCGTTCAGGGAGGCGCTGCGATGAGCGGGGCCGACCGCGCGGACGACGGCGTCGGTCGCGGCCGCGGCGGCGACGACGACGCCGACGCCCGCGACGACCTCGCGCGGACCGCGGTCGTGGAGACGACCCACGCCGACGCCGCGACGGCCCGGACGGTCGCCGCCGCGATCGCGCCCGACAACACCGACGACATCCGGACGGCGAGCGAGGGGTGGACGGTCACCACCCGCATCGAGCGGGGCTCGACCGGCGGCCTCCTCGCCTCCGTGGACGACTACCTCGTGAACCTCGACGTGGCCGACGACGTGGTCGCGGCGGGAGGGGAGGCGGACGACGACGCGACGACCGACGACACGGCGGCCGCGGCAGGTGCGACCGGCGCGACCGGCGCGGCCGACGCGGCCGACTCGAACGACGCGGACGGCATCCGCGACAGCGACGACGCACGCAACTCACGCGACACCGCAGACACACGACACATGAGCGAACGATCAGTCTCACGACAACGACAGGGGAAACGCTGGTACACCGTCCTCGCGCCCGAGCAGTTCGACCGCGCGGAGCTGGGCGAGACGATGGCCGAGGAGCCCGACCAGGTCGTCGGCCGCACGGTCGAGACCACGCTCGGCGAGATCACGGGCGACCAGGGACAGGACAACATCAAGCTGATCTTCAAGATCACCGACGTGGGCTCGGACGCGGCCTACACGGAGTTCATCCAGCACGAGCTGACGCGGGACTACCTCCGGTCGATGGTCCGCCGCGGCGCCTCGAAGGTCGACCTGCACATCACCGTGCGGACGACCGACGACTACCGCGTGCGCGTCAGCCCGGTCGCGTTCACCACGAAGAAGGCCGACCGCTCCCAGGAGCAGGCCATCCGCCAGATCATGATCGACCTGGTCGAGGACGCCGCCGAGGAGCGGTCCTTCTCGGAACTGGTCGACTCGGTCGTCGAGGGGCGGCTCTCGTCGGCCATCTACGGCGAGGCCAAGACCGTCTACCCGCTCCGCCGGGTAGAGGTCCAGAAGCTCTCGCTGGAGGCGCGCCCCGAGGAGATCGCCGCCGAGGAGGAGACGGCCGTCGAGGTCGACGACGACGACGTCGCCGTCGAGGAGTAACGCCCGCGCGGACCGACGATTTTTGACGGGTACGGTCGAGCGCACCTCGGGTACCGACGGGTCCGCCGAAGCCGAGGCTCGTCGGGAGGCGGACGCGAAAAACGGGGGAGCGGTCGTCGAGCGCTCACACCTTCGCACGGCGGTTGACCAGCGTGAGTTCGTCGGCGTCGCAGGCGGGACACGCGTCCGGCTCGGTGCCGACCTCGACGCGCGTGGTCTCCCCGCACGAATCACACTGGTAGACGTCTCTCCGCTCGGACGTGACCATGTCCTTGACGTTCTCGATGAGGCTCACCGGTGCTCACCCCGGCAAGCGGTCCTTCGTGACCGATTCACAAACATATTTCGCCGTGTCCGGTGGGTTCAACACGACGGTTCGACGCGAGGGGCCCTGTCGACGGGAGTACACGGCGAACGAACGGATCCCCGGCTACCGATCCGTGAGGGGCGTCCCGACGCGGTCGGCGTCGGTCACACCTTCGTCCGTCTCGTGACGAGGGCGACGTCCTCCGACCCGCAGTGCGGGCAGGTGGCGACGGATTCGCCGACGGGAGCCGACACCCGTTCCGCGCAGTCCCCGCAGCGGTACAGGTCCGCCCGGTCCCGCGCGAGCAGGTCGGCGACGCGTTCGACGATGCTCATTCGGTCCGGTGTGTGAATAGTTCACAATCGGGTAAACGTCTTGTGCCCGGCCGGCCTGTGAGCGCGTCTCTCACCGGGGCGAGGCTCCGACCGACGGTCCCGGCGCGCGACGCTCACTCCTCGACGCGGACCACGCCGACCATCCCGGCCTGCTCGTGGGGGATGCAGAAGTACGTGTAGTCGCCCGGCACCTCGAAGGTGTGCGAGAAGCGCTGACCCGCGGTGATGGCGCCGTCGCTCCCGTCCCACGCCTCCCGGGCGGCCGCCTCCGAGTCGTAGCCGCCGGTGGCGAAGTAGTCGGCCCCCTCCGGGATCCGGTCCCCGTAGGCCGTCACGGAGTGGGCGCGCGTCGAGGTGTTCTCCCAGACGACCGTCTCCCCGACGGAGACGGTGACCTCGTACGGCGTGAACGCCTGGGCGGTCATCCCGACGTCGTAGTCGTCCTCGGCCGACCCCGGGAGGACGGCCGCACAGCCGGCCAGGGGGAGCGACGCGCCGGCGCCGGCGGCCGCGAGGAAGCGGCGTCGGTTCATGGCTCGCCATAGGGGTGGGATCGGTTTATGGGGCGCGATCCGGCGCCGACTGCGGCGGCCCTACGCGCCGGTCGGGATGAGAAAACATACGGCGAGCGCTGCCGTCCGGCCGGGTATGACCGACCGCCCGCGGTTCCTCTCGCGGCTCGGGCTCGCCGACGCCGTCACCGCCGGGAACGCCGCGCTGGGGACGCTGGCGGCAGCGCTCGTCGCGGTCGACCCGACGCTCGCGGCGCGGCTCGTCCTCCTGGCCGCCATCGCGGACGGCCTCGACGGGGTGATCGCGCGTCGGTACGGCGGCACCGCGGTCGGCCCGCACCTCGACTCGCTGGCGGACGTGGCCTCCTTCGGCGTCGCGCCCGCGCTGCTGGTCGCGGCGACCGTCACCGGTGCCTACCCGTTCGACACCGCGCCGCTGGTGTACGCCGCCGGCCTGCTCGTCCCGGCGGTCTACGTCGCGCTCGCGGTCGTTCGCCTCGCCGTCTACACCGTGGAGGACTCCGGGGCGAAGACGACCCACGGCGTCCAGACGACGCTGGCGGCGACGGTTATCGCGGCGTCGGTGCTGGCGGGCCTGGGGTCGCCGGCGGTGGTGCTCGGCCTCGCGGCGCTGTCGGCGCCGCTGATGGTGACGCCGATCCGCTACCCGGACCTCCACCCCCAGGACGCGCTCGTGATGGGGGCGGTGCAGGCGCTGGCGGTCCTGCTCACGGGGATGGCCGGGGAGTCGTTCGCGTTCGCGCTGCTGTTCCTCGCGCTGGGCTACCTCGTGCTGGGGCCGCGCTTCTACTGGCGGGAGGTGACGGATGCGGACGACGGGCGGGAGGGCGGCGATCCCGAGGAGGCCGGCGACTGCGTCGCCGCGGGCGAGGACCGGGAGCTCGGCGCGTAGCCGGGTCCGGGCGGCCGTTCGGACGCCGGGGGTCATCGGATACGGTCGTACACGCGCTCGACGAGGTCGCCCCCGAACACGTCCGGCGGGAGCTCCTCGCGCCACTCGACCGCGCGGACCGTCTCGTCGTCGTCGCCGAGGCTCGCGAGGTCGTCCGGCGTCGTCGGCCGGGCCGTGCGCGCCTCGAAGTGGACGACCCGGAACGGCGTCGCCGGGACGGACCCGTCGCCGGCCCGGATCGTCTCGTCGTGGACGGCGTGCGGACGGACGGCCTCCACGTCGACGCCCGTCTCCTCGCACACCTCCCGCTCGACGGCGTCGGCCAGGGGTTCGCCGGGGAGCGCCGTCCCGCCCGGCACCGCCACCCCGCGGTCCGCCTGATCGACCACCAGCACCCGTCCCATCGGGTCCAGCGTGAGGCCGACGGCGACCCATCCCTCCCGGATCGCCTCGTTGCCCGCGCGGAGGGCGCGCAGTTCCGCTGCCGGGCGCTCGGCGTCGACCCGGTTCACGATCAGGTCGTCGTACTCGCGGCGCGGGTCCCGCGGGTCGAGGTCCCCACGGTCGTCGTCGCGTCCGCGGTCGCCGCCCGAAACCCGACCGGGGTCCTCCGTCATCGTCCGGGCCTTCGGCGCGCTCCGTATACGCGTTCCGGGAACGGTTTACCCCCGGGGCGCCACGGTCCGGGCATGGAGCCGAGACAGGTGGCCGACCTCTCGCCGGAGGAGCGCCGGGCGTTCTTCGAGCGCGACGCCGGCGTCGACGCGGTGCGCGGCGACGTACGCGACATCGTCGAGCGCGTCCGACGCGAGGGCGACGCCGCGATCCGGGAGTTCACCCGGGAGTTCGACGGCGTCGAGGTGGCGAACCTCGACGTGACCGACGAGGCCGAGCGGGCGGTCGACGCGGTCGACGACGACGTGCTCGCGGCGATCCGCGAGTCGATCGCGAACGTCCGCGAGTTCCACGAGGCACAGCTCCCGGAGGACTGGACGCGCGAGTTCGACGACGGCCGCGAGCTCGGGAAGCGTTTCCGCCCCATCGACCGCGTCGGCGTGTACGTCCCCGGCGGGACGGCGGCGTACCCCTCGTCGGCGGTCATGGGGGTCGTCCCCGCGACGGTGGCCGGCGTCGACCACGTCTCGGTCGTCACGCCGCCGGCCGATGAGATCAACCCGGCGACGCTCGCGGCGATCCACGAGGCGGGCGCCGACGCGGTGTACTCGGCGGGGGGCGCGCAAGGGATCGCCGCGCTCGCGTACGGCACCGAGACCGTCACGAGCGTCCGGAAGGTGGTCGGCCCGGGCAACAAGTGGGTCACGGCGGCGAAGGCGGAGGTCCGCGACGACGTGGAGATAGACTTCCTCGCGGGGCCCTCGGAGGTCCTCGTGCTCGCCGACGACACCGCCGACCCCGCGGCGGTCGCCGCGGACCTGCTGGCGCAGGCGGAACACGACCCGAACGCCTCCGTCGTGGCGGTGACGGACTCCGAGGCGGTCGCGAAGGCGGTCTGCGAGGAGGTCGAGGCGCGCGCGCCCGAGCGCGAACGGGCCGAGACCGTCGAGGCGGCCCTGGAGAACGACGCTTCCGGCGTGCTCGTCGCCCGCTCGATGCCCGAGGCCGTGCTGTTCGCCGAGGAGTACGCCGCGGAGCACCTCTCGATCCAGGCCGAGGCCGACGAGGAGCTGCTCGACCGGGTCTCGAACGTCGGCTCGGCGTTCCTCGGGCGATACACCCCCGTCGCCGCCGGCGACTACGCCTCCGGGACGAACCACGTGCTGCCGACGAACGGGGGCGCGAAGGCGTTCGGCGGGCTGTCGACCGCGACGTTCCTGCGCTCGTCGACGGTCCAGCGACTCTCGGCGGACGGCCTGCGCGACCTCTCGGAGACCGTGACGACGCTGGCGGAGGCGGAGGGGCTGGAGGCCCACGCGGAGAGCGTTCGGACGCGGTTCGAGGACGAGGAGTAGCGGGAGGGAACGCTCCGGGGCCGGGGCAGCCGCCGCGGTTCCGGGCGTTCGGCCGCGTGACGGGACCTCCCAGTACGGCTATACCGTTCGTGGCCGTAGTTCGATCGATGCCGACGTTCGCGGACGCGTGCGCCGCGGTGCTCTCCGACCCGGACGGGGACCACTCGCTGTACACGACGCTCGCCCCCCTCTACGACCGGGTGGCGGCGTCCGCGGGGTCGCGATACGACGCCCAGGTCCGGGCCGTCGCCGAACGCGTCCCGACGAGCGCCCGCTCCGTCCTGAACGCGGGGTGCGGCGTCGGCCGCCTGCTCCCGATGCTGGCGGACCGACACGGCGCCGTCGTGGGAGTCGACGACTCCGCCGAACTGCTCTCGCTCGCGGCGGACCGGGTCGCCGCCGCCGGGGGCGTGTCGCTCGTCGAGGCCGACGTCTCCGCGCCGGACCTCGACCTCGACCGTCGGTTCGACGCGGCGGTCGCGCTCGACCACCTGACCGGACGCCTCCACGGCGACGCGCTCGACCGCGGGCTGGCCACCCTCCGGCGACATCTCCACGACGGCGGTACGGTCGTCGTCGACGCGGCGGCCGACGAACGGGCGGTCCGGGAGCCGTCGCCGTCGGTGTTCCGCGACGAGCGGTACGTGGTCGAGCGCGCCGTCGACGCGGTCGTCGCCGGCGACGGCACCGGCGACCTGCGACGCGTGTCCGACTACCGCGTCACGGACCGCCGGACCGGGGAGACGGCCGTCGCCCGCGAGCGCGAGTCGATCCGGACGTTCGACGGCGAGGGGCTCGCGGCCGCGCTCCGCCGGGCGGGCTTTCGCGGGGTGACCGTCGAGGCCGACGCCGTCGAGGAGGGCTCGCTCGTCGCCGACGCCCGAGTGTGACCCCCAACCGAAGGCCGCGGGGCCGCGTCGGGCGCCCGCGGACCCCGTCGGAACCGGCGGTCCGTGCCAGCCGGCGTCAGGGTTATACCCCTGTGCTCGGATCCATCCACCATGAGTACCGACGCGTCCGGAGGCGGCGAGCTCGACGCGGCCGTCACGGTGACGCCGGCGGCGGCGGAGGAGGCCATCTCCCTGATGGAGCGCGAGGGGATGGACACCGACGTCGGCGGGCTCCGCCTGTTCGTCCAGCAGGGCGGCTGTGCGGGGCTCTCCTACGGCATGCGCTTCGACAACGAGCCCGAGGACGACGACCGCGTGACCGAACAGCACGGCCTGCGCGTGTTCGTCGACCCGTCGTCGATGAACTACATCGGCGGCTCGACGCTCGATTACGAGTCCGGCCTGCAGGCGGCGGGGTTCCACGTCGAGAACCCGAACGTCGAGGCCGAGTGCGGCTGCGGCGAGTCGTTCAGGACGTAGTCGGTGTTCTCGCGGCCCGCCCGTCGTTCGCGCCGACCCAGACCGCTTAACAGCGCCCGCCCCCTTCCGACGGTATGAACCTCGACACTGTCGAGACCGCCGCCGGCGACCTGTACGTCGACCGGGCGGGCGGCGAACGCGGGGCGAAGGCCCCGTTCTTCCACGTGTACGCGGACGACGAGGGAGACACGCGCTGGGGCTTCCTCTGTGGCAACTGCGAGACGGTGAACAACGCGATGGACTCGATGGGGCGGATCGAGTGCAACGAGTGCGGGAACATCCGGAAGCCGGAGGAGTGGGACGCCGCGCACGAATAGCGTCTTCGAACGACCGGAGGGGACGAGACGACGGCACGACCGCGGAGCGGTCCTGTGCCGCTCCGCCCGGAAGATCGCGTCCCGGATGCGAACGCAGCGAGCGAGGGGACGGCCGTCGGCGGCGAGCCTTCGGCGAAGCCGCGGCGGGGAGACGACACCGTCGCCACGAACACCGCACATAAGGGGGACCCGGCCGCAGTCGGTGCCATGCTCGTCTCGCTCCCCCTGCAGTCCGGATCCGAACTCGTTCGGGAGGCGCTCACGCGGTTCGTGGACGACCTGGTCGGGGCCCTGCCGAACGTGCTGGCCGGCGTCGTCTTCCTGATCATCGCGGGCCTCGGGATCAAGCTGTTCATGACAGCCCTCAGGGCGGCGCTCAAGCGGACGATCGGCGGCGAGTCGCCGGTGTACCGTCAGTTCGTCGCGACCATCGTCGCCGTGTTCCTGTGGTTCGGCGTCGGCCTCTCGTTCCTCTCCATCGTCGGCCTCGACGGCATCGCCACGTCGCTGGGCACGGCCGCCGGGTTCGTCGCGCTCGGCATCTCCTACGCCACGTCCGGGATGATCGCCGACGCCGTCGCCGGGGTCTACCTCCTGCGCGACGAGGACTTCAACCCCGGCGACACCGTCGACATCGGCGGCACGGTCGGCGTCGTGAAGTCGATCGAGCTCCGCAAGACCCGCCTCGCCGTCGACGACGACACCGTCGTCCGCGGCAACGCCGAGATAGAGAAGAAGTGGACGAAGATCGGCGACGCCGAGTCGGACCGACAGGCGGCGGCGCCGACGGACGACTGAACGGCGGGATCCGGCGAGGGACGCGCACGGTCGCCCGATCGGGGCCCTCGTGCGATCCCGCCTGACGAGGGGATTGCGGCGTGCTACCGTGTCACGGTTTCTGCCGCGAGTTTAAATCCGATGAGGTGGTAGTACGCGCTATGTTCGTGGGACACGCGCTGGCGGCGTTCGCGCTCGTCGCCGTGGTCACCCGGCGCCTCGGCGAGCGACCGGCGCGTGCGCTCACGTTCGGCGTCGTCGCGGGGCTGTTCGCCGCCTCCCCCGACGTCGACATCGGCTACGCGCTCGTCGGCGTCGCCTCGGGACTGAGCGCGGGCGCGGGCGCGCTGGGGCTGGCCGAGTCGTTCTGGTCGACCGGGAACGTCGTCCACCGGTCGGTGACCCACTCGCTCGTCGTCGCCCCCGTCGTCGCGCTCGCGGCCGCGGCGTGGGTCGACGGCCGCGCGAGCGCCAGGGCCGTCGCGCTCGCGCTCGTCGCCGGCCTGGTCGCGGTCACGGCGACCGTCAGCGGCGCCCTCGGTGCCTTCGTGACCGTCGCGTTCGTCGCCACCGCGCTCGCGCTGGCCGAGGGGATCCGACGACGGACCGACCTGACGCCGCGGGCGACGTTCGCGCTCGCGCTCGCCGGCCTCGTCTCGCACCCCTTCGGCGACCTGTTCACCGGGGAGCCGCCGGCGTTCCTCTACCCCCTCTCCACCGACGTGGTGACCGCACGGGTGGCGCTATCGGCGGACCCGACCCTCCACCTGCTGGGCGCGTTCGCGCTGGAGCTGGCGACCGTCTGGGCGGCGGCGCTGGTGTGGAGCCGCCTCCGCGCCGAGCGCGACGGCCGACCCACGGGGCGGTTCGACCTCCAGCGTCGCGTCGACCCGCTCGCGATCGCCGGCGCGGGC
This sequence comes from Halobaculum sp. EA56, assembly GCF_051195075.1. Lineage (NCBI taxonomy): Archaea > Methanobacteriati > Methanobacteriota > Halobacteria > Halobacteriales > Haloferacaceae > Halobaculum > Halobaculum sp. EA56. The sequence continues at coordinate 212,194 of NZ_JBNTJX010000004.1, read as the reverse complement.
TACGCCGCCGGCGCGTTCCTCATCCCCGCACCGACGCTCGACCTCTCGTACCCGTTCGTCTTCTCGGTGCTCGCGGTCGGAGCCGTCGGGGTCGCGCCGGTTCGGATCCGCCGCCGGGGGCGCGCGGCGCTCTCGCCGGAGTTCGTCCGCCCCGGGGTCGAGCGCGCCCTGTTCACCGGGCTGACCGCGGTGACCGTCGCGTGGCTCGCCTACCTGCTCGCCTACCTCGCGGGCGTCGCGTGAGGGTCCGACGGACCGCGTGAGGGCCGGACCGGGGAGGGAACCGCCAGGCGGCGCGGGCCGACCGATTTACACCCCGGCGCCGCATAGCGGCTTCCATGACGCAGTCGGGGCTCCGGACCGTCGTCGAGGACCGGCGGGCGAACGCGGCGGTCGGGTGGACGGTCCTCGCGTTCCTCGCGGTCAGCGGAGCCGGAGAGGTCGTCTCGGGCGAGCGGGTATGGGGGGCGTTCGTGCTCGCGCTGGTCGCGGTCGCCGTCGTTCCCCCGGTCGCCTACCGGAACGCGACCGCGATGCTGCCGTGGGAGGTGCTGGCGCTGGCGTCGCTCCCGGCGGTCGGTCGGACGCTGATCGTCGGGGAAACCGTCGGCGGCATCACGTTCACCGGACGGGTGACGACGTATCTCGCGGTGGCGGCGGTCGCGCTCATCGTCGCCGTCGAACTGGACGTGTTCACCCCCGTCCGCATGACGCACTCGTTCGCCGTCTTCTTCGTGACCATCGCGACGATGGCCGCGGCGGGCGTGTGGGCCGTCGTCCGGTACTTCTCCGACACGCTCCTCGGCACCCGGCACATGCTCGACGGGCGCCCAGAGCACGTCGTCGAGACGGCGCTGATGTGGGACTTCGTCGCGGCCACCGTCGCGGGTATCCTCGCCGGCTTGCTGTTCGAGTACTACTTCCGGCGGCGCGCCGCCGGCTCCGACCGGGTCGACGTCGAGGTGGTCGAGGCGTGAGGCTCCGCGACGTACTCGGGGTCTCCAGGCGGCGACAGGAGCAGGCGACGCGCGCGATGCAGGTGCTGATGGTCATGTTCCTCGGGATCGGGATCGAGCGCGGCTCGACGGGGCTGATCGTCAACGGCCTCGTGGCGCTCGGGGTGACGTTCCTCCCCGCGGCGCTGGAGCGCGAGTACGACCTCCCGATGGACGCCGGGCTGACGCTGTGGATCACCACGGCCGTCTTCCTGCACGCGCTCGGCGTCGCCGGGATACCGGGGGTGACCGGGAACCTCTACGCCGACGGGAGCCCGATCCCCTTCTGGGACCACGTCACCCACGCGCTGTCGGCGTCGGTCGTCGCGGCCGTGGGCTACACCGTCGCCCGAGCGATCGACGAGCACACCGAGGCGGTGTACCTCCCGTCGCGGTTCATGTTCGTGTTCATCCTGGTGTTCGTCGCCGCCTTCGGCGTGTTCTGGGAGGTGCTGGAGTTCGCCATCGGCGGCGCCGCGGCGGCCATCGGCTCCGGGAGCGTGCTCACGCAGTACGGGCTGGAGGACACCATCTACGACCTCGTGTTCGACCTTGCCGGTGCCGTCATCGTCGCCGTCTGGGGGACCGCCCACCTCACCGACGTGGCCGACGCGGTGACCGAGCGGATCGACCGCCGCCGCGGCACGCGCTGACGGGGGTTCGGACGGGCTCCCGCCGCGGCACCGTTGGGCGCGCGTGTCGCCGGCGGGGCACCTCGGGGGCGTTGTGCGCCCGCGGATACTTTTTTGGGCCGCGCCGGAGAGCGGACGTGTGGGATGGTCTTCAAGAAGATCACGCTGATCGGCCGGAGTACCGAGAGTTTCGACGCCGCCACGGACGACGCGATCGACCGCGCCGAGGAGACGCTGGACGAGGTACACTGGGTCGAGGTGACGGAGTTCGGGGTCGAGGTCGCCTCCGTCGAGGAGCGAGAGTACCAGGCGGAGGTCGAGGTCGCGTTCGAACTCCAGGACTGAACGGCCGCGGACGCTCAGTCCTCCTCGGACCCGCCGCCGTCGGGGACGCCGTCCGTCCCGGCCGCGGCGTGTGACTCGTGCGTCGCGCGCTCGTGCGAGACGGCGGCCTCGTCCCGCATCGTCACCTGCGCGACGCCGCTGGTGTCGTCGAACACGAGGTGGCTGTGCGGGTAGGCGAACTCCACGTCGATGGAGTCGTCGGACTCGAGGATGTCCCAGACGGCGGTCTGGACCTGCGAGCGGACGGTCAGCGGCTTGAACGGGTTCTTCGCCCAGTAGCGCAGGGTGATCTCGACGCCGTGGTCGCCGAAGTTGTCGATGTAGCAGGTGGGTTTGGCGGGGTAGCGGGCGACGCCGATCCGGATGTCCGGACCCCCCTCGATCACCGACTCGCAGGAGGCGGCCGCGCGCTCGATCAGCGACCGTGCGCGCTCGATGTCCGACTCGTATGTGACGAGGATCGGCAGCGAGAGGCGCGTGCGCTCGTCCTCGGCCGAGAGGTTCGTGACCCGGTGGTCGCGGATGTAGGAGTTCGGGATCACCTCGAAGGTGTTGTCGACGGTGAACACCTTCGTGTAGCGCAGGGTGACGTCCTCGACGAAGCCGCGGGTCCCGTCGGGGAGTTCGACCATGTCGCCGATCTCGAACGGCTGGTCCGCCAGCACGAACACGCCGCTGATGATCGACCCGACGATCGGCGCGAGCACGACGCCGACCACCGCCGAGAACACCGTCACCGAGAGGACGATGTTGCCCAGTTCCACGCCCGCCGCCGAGAGGCCGGCCGCGCCGAACAGGAGGATGACCACGAGGCGGATCCCCCTGAGAACGACGTGTGCGACCGACTCGCGGTCGAACCGGCGGGCGACGGGCCGCCCGAGCAGGCGGAGGGCGTACGTGGAGACGACCGCCCCGACGGCGACGAACAGGACGACGACGGCGATGGCGACGCCGGGTACGGCCAGCGCCGACTGGTACGCGGCGGCTATCCGCTCCAGCAGCCCCCCGACCGACGTGAGCGGTACCGCGGCCGCGGGCGCGGCGGTCGTCCCCGAGTGCATACCGCGGGCGTCGGCGCCGGCGCGAAAAAGCGTTCCCCTCACGCGGTCGCCCGCCACACCGGGCGGTCGCGTGTCCCTCCTCGGTCCTCGTCCGCCCGGTAGGGATAACACCGTGTCGCACGATCGGGTCCCATGGAGGAACGCGCCGACCGTCCCGCCTTTCACGTGGCAACGGAGACGGAGCCGTCGAGCACCGTCGTCGCCGGGTTCTCGCAGTTCGGCCTCGCCGGGCTGACCGCCGCCGACTACCTCGTCGACCACCTGGAGCTGGAGCGGACCGGTCACATCCGGACCGAGGGCCTGCCGACGATCACGCCGTTCGAGAACGGACGGCCGCGGTATCCGACGCGGCTGTTCTCCCGGCCCGACCTCGACGTGTCGGTGCTCGTCGGGGAGCTGTTCGTCCCGAACACGCTCGCCGAGCCGTTCTCGCGGGCGATCCTCGACTGGACCGAGGAGGGGGGCGTCGAGGAGGTCGCCGTCCTCTCGGGCGTCCCGTTCGCCCACGGGCCCGACGAGCACAGGGCGTTCTACATCGCCAGCGACGATTACCGGGAGGCGCACTCGCCCGCGTTGGCCGCGGCGGCACCCGACCCGACGGCCGACGGAGCCGCGGACAGTTCCGCCGCCGATGACGACCCGGGCACGGACCCGGCGACGGGGCCCGCGACCGATCCGGCGATCCCCCCGATGGGGAACGGTTTCCTCGACGGCACGAACGCGGCACTGATGGCCCGGGGGATGGAGTCCGACCTCGGCGTCGGCGTCTTCGTCACGCCCGTGCACGCGCAGGCGCCGGACGTCGAGGCGGCCCTCCGTCTGGTCGAGGCGATCGACCGCGTGTACGGCCTCGGCGTCGACACCGGGCCGCTGGAGGCGTTCGCCGGGGAAGTCGGGGAGCACTACCGTGGCCTCGCCGAACGGCTCGACGACCAGCGCGAGGAGGATCAGCCGCTCGACAGGATGTACATGTGAGCGCGCGTCGCCGCCGTCTCGGCCGACGACCGTCGTCATCGGGGGAGTCGGGCGCACACGCGGTTCCGAAATCCGGTACTACTCGGTTTTCAGTAAAACCCTTAGGGATGGGCGAGAACGAGGAGACATGGCCGACGACCTGCGGACGACGATGGAGCGGGTGGGCGAGCGGTTCAACCTCGGGGAGTACGAGATCGACGCCTACCTCGCCGTGCTGGAACACGGGGAGCTGACGGCCTCGGAGATCGCCAGCGAGACGGACATCCCCCAGCCGAGGGTGTACGACACGGTGCGCAGCCTCTCGGACCGGGGGCTGGTGGAGCTTCGCGAGTCGCGCCCGATGAAGATCGTCGCGGTCGACCCCGACGAGGCGTTCGGCGACATCCGGTCGTCGCTCTCGGAGATGGTCGACGAGCTGGAGGCCCGGTACACGGCGCCCACCCGCGACACGGAGGCGGTGTCGCTGGTGAAGTCCCGCTCGACGATCCTGCGGTACCTGGAGGAGGTCATCGAGTCCGCCGAGTACGAGCTGGCCGTCTCGCTGACGCCGGACCTGCTCCGGCGGTTCCGCGGGGCGCTCGAACGGCGCGTCGAGGACGGCGTCGCCGTGGAGCTGCTGGTGACGCCGGCCTCGCGGGCGCCCTCGACCGCGGAGTTCGACTACGACGCGGTGGCGACGGAGACGCGGAGCCGGCGCGGCATCACCACGCCCGTCATCGCGGTCGCCGACGGCGAGTACTCCGTGTACGCCACGCAGGACGCCCTCCGCGACGACCGCGACCGCTACGGCGTCATCTTCAACCGCTCGGCGCTTGGCTTTCTCGTCTCGGGCTTCTTCGGCACCGTCCTGTGGAGTACGGCCGAGTCCGTCTCGACCGACGGCGAGAGCCGGCCGTTCCCGCGGACGTACGCGTCCATCCGGCGCGCGGTCAAGGACGTCCACGAGATCGGGGGCGACTTCCACGCGGCCGTCACCGGCCGCGACGTGGAGACGGGCAACGAGATCCGGGTCGAGGGCCCGGTCGTCGACTACGAGTACGACGCCTCCGAGCAGGTCGCCTCCTTCACCGTCGACGACCCGGACGGCGGCCGGGTGAGCGTCGGCGGCCTCGTCGCCGCCTTCGAGGACATCGAGGGCCAGGAGATCGAGCTCGACCGGCGCTGAGCCGGCCGGGGATCCCCCGCCGGGACGCGGACGATCCACCGCCCCGGCAACCGCGGAAAGCTCCAAGTTCTCCCGCGTCGACGGGACGGGCATGGGTCTCCAGTGGTCCTCGCTGTCGGACGACCTCGCACCGACGACCGTGCTCGTGGTCGGCTTCCTGCTGTTCGTGTTCCCCGAGCCGGCGACGTCGGCGTTCGGGGCCGGACTGCTCCTGCTCGGCGCCGCGTGGTGGTTCTACGAGTGGGACCGCTTCTGAGCGGCGCGTCCGCCCGGGGCGGCCTCGGGACGGCCGGACCGCCCCGGGCCGACGGCGCCGCCCTCACACGTCGACCGAGTAGGGCGCGAACTCCGGGGCGCGCTCGGCCATGGCGCCGAACAGGTCCGCGACGGCGACGAGGTCCGTCGTGTCGACCACCTCGACGGGCGTGTGCATGTAGCGGTTCGGGATGCCGACGTTCAGCGACGGCGTCCCGCCGCGGCTGGTGAAGAACGCGTCCGCGTCGGTGCCGGTCCGCGAGCCCGCCGCCTGTAGCTGGTAGTCGATGCCGTCGCCCTCGGCGGCCGCCCGCGCCAGGTCCACGACGCGGGGGTGGTTCGCCGACCCGCGGCCGACGACCGGGCCCGCGCCCAGCTTTACCGGCCCGCGCGCGGAGTCGTCCACGTCCGGGTTGTCGGTGGCGTGGGTCACGTCCGCGGCGACCGCCACGTCCGGGTCGAGGTCGAAGCCGACCATCTGCGCCCCCTTGAGCCCGACCTCCTCCTGCACAGTCGAGACGGCGTACACCGTCGCGTCGACGTCCGCCTCGACGGCCCGGCGGAGCCCCTCGGCGGCCGTCCACGTCCCGACGCGGTTGTCCATGCCACGCCCCGAAAGCCGGTCCCCGTGGAGCTCCTCGACGGTCGTGGAGAAGGTGACCGGGTCGCCGACCTCGACGAGTTCGCGTGCCTCGGCCCCGTCGCTCGCGCCCACGTCGACGAACTGCTCGGCGACGTCCTCCACCTCGTCATCGGCGGGGTCGCGCAGGTGGATCGCCGTCTGGCCGATCACGCCCTGCACCGGGCCGCCGTCGGCGTGCACCGTGACGTGTTGGCCCTTCGAGACGGTCCGGTCGGAGCCGCCGACGCGGGTGAGCCGCAGGAAGCCGTCGTCGGTTACCCGCCGGACGAGGAAGCCGATCTCGTCGGCGTGTCCGGCGAACGCGATCGAGGGTTCGTCGTCGCCTCCCTCGTGGACCGCGACCGCGTTGCCGTAGGCGTCCACGGACACCTCGTCGGCGAACCCGCGGACGTAGTCGGTCCAGACGCGCTGGCCGTCGATCTCGAATCCCGAGGGGCTCGGGGTCGAAAGCAGGTCGTCGAGGAACTCGCGCCGGTCCGTGTCCATGTCCGTCCGCGGGGATGGACCGGACAAGAAGCCGGCGGTCCGCGCCGTCCGCGCGGGGAGCCGCCGTCCGCCCGGGTCGGCGTTCCCGGACCGGGAGGAACACCCGAACCGATAACAGGTCCCGCGGCGTATCGGAGCGTATGGCAGACCTCACGCTGTTCGAGCTGCATTTCCACGACGGGTTCGACTTCGCCCCCTCCGCGGTCACGGGCGGCGGCGACGCGGCCGACGTGGACGACGACGGGTCGGAGGAGACCGACGGTGCGGACGCCGAGTCCGGCGGCCGCGGCCCCGGCGTCGGCGCGCTCGTCGGCCTCGTGCTGCTCGTCGTGCTGGGCGTGGCCGTGCGGAAGCTCCTGGGCGACGACCTCGACCCGATCGAGGAGCTGGAGGAGCTGGACGAGTCGGACGGGGAGTGAGCCGGCGGCCGGGGGAGACCGTGCGGCCCGACCTCAGAGCGTGCCGGCCCGCTCGGCGGCGTAGCCGAACAGGTCCGCGTAGCCGTACGCCGACATCAGCGCCGGGTGGAACGGCTCGTCGGCGGTGAAGACCTCGCCGTCGGCCGAGGCGAACCGCTCGCCGACGGAGACGGCCGCGAAGTTCTCGACGAACACCTCGTACTCGTCGGCCGGCGGCTTCGGCACGGCGTCGAGCAGGCGGAACACCTCGACGTCGCGGGCGCCGCCGTCGGCGACGGCGTCGTCCGTCCCGGGCCTCGGGAACGCCCCGGTCGCCGAGAGGAACGACCGGACGAGCCGGTGGGCGTTCTCGGCGGCCTCCTCGGTTCCCTGGAGGCCGCACTCCACCTCCAGCGTGTGCGGGTGGCGGACCAGCCGCCCCTCCGCCAGCCCCTCGCTCTCGAGGAGCTTGTCGACCGGGAGGTGGGGCACGATCGCGCGGGCGATCTCGTCGACCGTCTTACAGACGGCGAACGGTTCGGCGGTCGACTGCGTGGAGTGGAGCGCCAGCACGGTACACCCCTCAAGTTCGCTCATGAGGTGGTGGGCCAGCCGGGACTCGTGGGTATCGCCGTCGGCGTCGCCCGGGAACGCCCGGTTCAGGTCCTCCTCGAGGTAGCGGACGCCGGCGTCGAGCGCCTCCTCGTTGGCGACGACGAGCTTCACCGGCCGGTCCACGTCGGGGTCGGCCGCGAGCAGCCGCTCGACGGCCCGGGGACCGCACGGCTCGTCGCCGTGGATGCCGGCGACGACGGCCACCTCGGGGACGCCCGTCCCCAGTTGGTGGATTCGCATATATCCGATCTCCGCCCGGTACACATTTGAGGGGCGCGGTTCCGGACGCGTCGTGTCCGCGATCGGACCGGTCCGGGAAGTGTCCATTGATAACAGTTAACAGGGACGGCGGCGAACATCTTCGCGACAATGAGCGAACCAACGGAGGTCGCGGGCGGGGAGTCGGCGGTGATCGAGTCGGGGTCGGAGCTGGCGATCCCGATCACCGTCAAGGTGCTCGGGGTCGGGATGCTCGGCGGGCTGCTCGGGATGATCACGATGATCCCGGTGCTGGTCGGCCTCCCGGCGGCGCTGGGGCTGTTCCGTCCGGACCCGATCGTGGAGTTCGTCCCCCTGACGGAACTGTTCGGAATCGAGCCGTCGCTCGCGCTCGGCCTCGCGCTGTTCGTCGCCGGGGGAACGGTGCTGCTGCCGATGGTGTTCCTCGTCGTCGGGGCGTACCTCCCGCCCGAGGGACCGCGCTACCTCCGCGGCGCGACGTTCGCGACGATCTTCTGGACCGGGTTCGTCCCCGCGTTCTGGCCGGAGGGGTCGGCCGTCGTCGTCGGAACCTTCCTGGTCGTCTCGCTGGTCGCCCACTGGGTGTACGGGGTCGTCCTCGCGGGGGTGCTCGACCGGACCATCGGGATCCCCCAACACGAGGTGTGACCCGAGGTGTCGGGGATCCGAACACCCCGAACCGGGGCTCCGTCGGCGATAGTTCTATCAATACTTGCCGTGATTGGTAGTGTGACATGATACCGTGTGACGCTGCGGCGGTCCACGCCGTGCTCCTCCACACGGGCGGGAGCGGGCTCGTCCCCCGGGGGACCAGAGCGCAGGTGTTCAACAGGATCTTCGAGGTGTTCCTGGTGCTCGGGACGGCGGTGGGCGTCGTCGTGATCGGCTACATGGCGCTGAAGGCGTACCAGTACCGACAGGGTGCCGATCACGACCACGAGGACGTCGAGCGGCCACGGCTCGGCGAACTCCCGAGCGGGAGCGAGGGGGGCGGGAAGCTGTTCGTCTCCTTCGGCATGAGCGCGGTCATCGTCGTCTCGCTCATCGCCTGGACGTACCTCACGCTGCTGTACGTCGAGAACCCCGGGTCGACGGCCGCCGATCCCGAAGCGATCGAGGTGCAGGTGGTCGGCGGGCAGTTCTCCTGGACGTTCATCTACCCGAACGGCCACGAGAGCGACGTGTTGCGCGCGCCCGCCGACACGGACGTCCACCTCGTGGTGACTTCCCGCGACGTGTTCCACAACTTCGGCATACCGGAGTTGCGGGTGAAGTCCGACGCCATCCCGGGCCAGACCACCGAGACCTGGTTCGTCGCCGACGAGCCAGGCACGTATCAGGCCCACTGCTACGAGCTGTGCGGGTCGGGCCACTCCTACATGGACGCGCGGGTGGTGATCATGGAGCCGGAGGCGTTCGACGCGTGGTACGCGAACACGTCGGCGCCGAACGGCTCCGACGGTGACGGGGCCACGAACGCCAGCGTCTCGGCGACGACCGACCGGGTCGCCGCGCCGGCGGGGGTGGGCGCGTGAGCGCCCCGGACGACCGGGCGAGCGTCCTCGCGACGCCGCATCTCCCGGACTCGAAGACGCTGAAGCGCTGGTTCGTCACGACGAACCACAAGGACATCGGGCTGCTGTACATCGGGACGTCGCTGTTCTTCCTGGTGTTCGGCGGCGTGCTCGCGCTGTTGATGCGGACCCAGCTGTGGGTGTCGCGGGCGCCGGGCGAGGGCCTGCTCGGGCCGGTCGCGTACAACCAGGCCGTGTCCGCGCACGGCCTGCTGATGGTGTTCTGGTTCCTCTCGCCGTTCGCGTTCGGCTTCGCGAACTACATCGTTCCCCTCCAGATCGGCGCGAAGGACCTCGCGTTCCCGCGCCTGAACGCACTGAGCTACTGGCTGTACCTCTTCTCGGGGGTCCTGTTCGGCGTGTCGTTCTTCCAGGGGGCGTCGTTCTCGGGCGGGTGGACGATGTACGCCCCCCTGAGCGTCCCGACGTTCCTCCCGAGCGTCGGCGCGACGACGACGGTGCTGGCGATGGTGCTGTTCACCGCCTCGGTGACGGTCGGGTCCGTGAACTTCATCACCACCATCCATCGCATGCGCGCGAAGGGGCTGTCGCTGTGGAACATGCCGCTGTTCTCGTGGACGATCCTGCTCACCGTCTGGATGATGCTGTTCGCGTTCGCCGCGCTGCTTGCGGCGCTGCTCATCCTCTCCTCGGACCGCATCCTCGGGACGACATACTTCGCACAGACCAGCCCCGGCGGGTCGCTGCTGTGGACGCACCTGTTCTGGTTCTTCGGCCACCCGGAGGTGTACATCGTGTTCTTCCCCGCGCTGGGGATCATGGCCGAGACGTTCCAGACGTTCACCGGCCGCCGGATCGTCGGTCGCAAGTGGTTCATCGCCGCGATGGTGCTGGTGGCGCTGCAGAGCTTCTTCGTCTGGATGCACCACATGTTCCTCACGAGCATCTCGCTGAACGCCAAGACGGTGTTCATGGCGACCACCATCGGCATCTCGCTCCCGTTCGACCTGATGGTGTTCGCGCTCATCTACACGATGAAGAAGGGCGACATCCGATTCAAGACCCCGTTCCTGTTCAACTTCGGCGCGCTCGTGCTGTTCATCCTCGGGGGGATCACCGGCGTGTTCCTCGGGGCGGTCGTCCTCGACTACGAGTTCCGCGGCACCTACTGGGTGGTCGCGCACTTCCACTACGTGATGGTCGGGGGGGTCACCGCGCTCGTCGGCGGGCTCTACTACTGGTTCCCGAAGCTCACCGGGCGGATGTACGACGAGTTCCTCGGGAAGGTCCACTTCGCGATGTACTTCGTGGGCTTCAACCTCCTCTACTTCCCGATGTTCGTCGCCTGGGAGACGCCCCGCCGGGTGTTCGCCTACCAGACCGAACTGGAGCCGTGGCACCAGCTCGCGACGGTCGGCGGCTTCCTGCTGGGGTCGTCGTTCCTGGTCATGTTCTACAACCTCTACCGGAGCGCGTGGGCCGGCGAGGAGGTATCCGACCGGCCGTGGGAGTACGCCAGCACCGCCGAGTGGGCGGTGCCCTCGCCGCCGCCGCTGGAGAACTTCCCGGGCTACCCCGACTACACGTCCGGCGAACTGGAGTTCCGCGACGAGGAGGAGGTCCGCGCGGCGACGGCCGGCGGCGACCCCCACGGCGCCGCGGCCGCCGCGGACGGCGGTACGACGGCGTCGGACGGCGGGGCGGTCGTGACCCGCGAGGGCGCGACGCGGCCGGCGACGCCGGTCGAGACGGAGCACGGCGGGCACGTAAGCCACGCGAGTGTCTGGCCGGTGATCGTCTCGGCGGGCGCGTTCCTCACGCTGCTGGGCGCCTCGGGGATCAGCGAGGGGTCGTTCGTCGACGGCATGGCCGGCGACGTCTACCTCGGCTTCCTCGTGGCCGGCGGCGTCGTCACGCTGGGGTCGCTCGTGGCGATGACGATGGAGCCGTTCGACGGGCCCGTCGTCGAGTGGGCCGCCCAGTGGCCCTTCGGCGACGTGGAGAACACGAAGATGGGGATGTGGGTGTTCCTCGCCTCGGACGTGGTGCTGTTCGGCGCGTTCATCGGCGCGTACGCGTTCGTCCGTGTGGCGTACGGCTGGGAGTCGTGGCACCACATGATCCCGGCCGCGCACGTCCCGCTCCCGGGGCTGATCAACACCTACCTCCTCCTCACGAGCAGTTTCACCGTCGTGATCGCGATGGTCGCCGCTCAGCGGGGAAAGCGACTGTGGACCGTCGGGAGCCTCGCGGCGACGTTCCTGCTCGGCGTGGGGTTCCTGATCAACAAGGCGCTGGAGTGGAGCCACCTGTTCCACGTCCACAGCGAGGCGTTCCCCGACGGGTGGGGGCTGTCGACGAACATCGCGTCGTCGACGTTCTACCTCACCACCGGCCTCCACGGCGCCCACGTCGCCGTCGGCCTCCTGATCACCCTGTACATGATCGTCCGGGCCGCCCGCGGCGCGTACGCCGGGAACGAGGAGCCCATCGAGTACTTCGGGCTGTACTGGCACTTCGTGGACGTGGTGTGGCTGTTCCTGTTCCCGCTGTTCTACATCGTGTGAGGTGACCAGAACATGACATCACTCAAACTGTACACGGCGATATACGTGGTCCTGTTCGTCATCGCGACGGCGCAGGTGGCCGTCGAGCGCGCGGGGTACCTCGACTCGATGTACTGGGTCGCGTTCACGGCGATCATGGTGCTTTCGGCGGTGAAGGCGCTGTTCGTCGTCGGCTACTACCAGCACCTCAAGTTCGAGCCCCGGTCGGTGACGCTCGTGGTGCTGGCCGGACTGATCGGCGCGCTCGCCCTGACGTTCGCCGCGGCCTACTCCATCATCTAACGGGAGGCCGCGGCTCCGCCGTCGCCCGCGACCACACACGGTCGGACCGGGACGGGCGTCCGTACCGGGTCAGGAGCCGCCGAAGCGACCCGGCACCACCACGAGCAGCGCGACCGCCAGCAGGAACGCCGCCGTCGACACCTCGACGGAGGCGGCGTACACCGCGCCGAGGGCGGCCGACGACCCGCCCGTGACGCCCGCGACCAGCGAGAGGACGACCGAGAAGCCGCAACTCACGCAGGAGGCGAGCCCCACGACGCCCGACAGCGCCGCCGCAGTCGCCGACAGCAGCCGGGCGTACACGAGGTACGACAGCGCGAGGTACCCGATAAGGCGGTACGGGACGAGCGTGAACGAGAACAGCGTCCCCGCGAAGCGGACGACCGGCCCCCAGCCCGGGGAAGCCATCCCCACGTCGATCCACCCGAGCGGCCCGCCCGTGCCGCCCCCGAGAAGCCCGGTCACGGCCAGCAGGACGAGGAAGTAGCAGCAGGCGGCGACGCCCGCCGCGACCCGTCGGCGTCGCGGCGCCGGCGGGGCGTCGACGCGAGCGAGCGCCCAGACGCCGGCGTTGATCCAGACGAACGGCGCGAGCACGTAGCCGAGGTGCGTCACCGTCGCGTCCGTGAGCCCGAAGTACGCGAGCAGCAACGCCGCCTCGACGCAGAGGAGGAGCGCCCACCGCAGGACGGTCCCTCGGTCGGCGTGGCCGGACAGCGCGCCGCGGAGCCGCGAGGCGACCGCCGCCGCGAGCCCGCGCACGTCGGCGGAGGCGCCCCCGTCACCGGACACCGTCGATCACCCGACGAGGAGCTTCGCGACGATGCCGGCGAGGAACACCGTCGCGAGCAGCCAGACGCCCGCGCCGAACGCCTGCGCGTAGGTCATGCCGCGCGACCGGCAGATGTGATAGACGCCCCAGGCGACGTACAGCGCGAGGAGGCCCCCGAACAGCCCGAAGAGCGCACCCAGCGCCGGGGTCTCGGCGAGCACCGCCGCGCCGACGCCGGCGGCGGCCGCGACGACCAGCACGCCGCCGACCGCCAGCGGGACCCCCGAGGGCTCGGCGGTCTCGCCGGGGAGCTCCGGGGTCGACCCGTCGTCGGTCCCGACGCCGGTGCCGGTCGCGCTGACCCAACTCCGCCAGGCGAACGACCGGGCGACGTACGCGCCGACCGCGACCAGCACCAGCCCCGTCGCGAGCGTGCTGACCAGATACGCCGTCGAAGCCATGTCGAACACGTTCGACCCCCTCCGATATAATGCTTGCCAGATACTGACACGCATGTCGCCGACGCGACGACCGTTCCGCGCCGGGGTCAGCCGTCGTCGTCGGCCGGGACGCTCCAGCGCGCGAGCACGACGCGGTCGACCCGGTTGCGCTCCCACAGCAGCGCGACGTCCGACCCGGCGTCGGCCCTGAACAGCCCCGCGTCGCCGGACGAGAGCGTCCCCGATCCCCACGCCGGGTGTCGCTCGACGCCGTCGACCGACACCATCAGCCCCTCCGGGGAGACGGTCGGCCCGCCGTCGTGGACGACCCGCGCGTGGCTGTCGTTCACCCGGTCGAAGCGCCACTGGACGTCCCGCATCGGCTCGGCGGTCGAGGCGTTCCCGGTGGCGGCGACGTACCCCAGCACCCCCAACGCTGCGACGAACAGGGCAGCGACGCCGACGACGGCGACCGTCAACAGGCGGTCCGGATCCCCGGGCATGTGAACTCTCCCCGCAACTCGCGGCTCGAACGGCATGAGCGTACCGGCGGAACCGCCGGCGGGATCGGACGGGGTTCCTCCCCCCGCATCCCGCCTCGCCTAGCGAAGTCCGTCGGGTCCGGCCTCGACGGCGGCCGTCAGGAGGTCGACCGTCGCGGCCAGGTCGTCGACGTGGGCCGTCTCGACCGTCGAGTGGTGGTACCGGACGGGAACCGAGAGGGCCCCCACCGGCGTCGACCCGGCGGCGGTCTGGAGGGCGCCGGTGTCGGTCCCGATGTTCGCCGCCACCTCGCGCTGGAACGGGATGTCGCGCTCCTCCGCGAGCGCCTCCAACCGCCCGACGACCGCCGGCGTCGGGACGACCGTGGCGTCCTTGTGTTTCACGCCGACGCCGGCGCCGAGTGCGGTGACGCGCTCGGCCGGGTCGACCCCCGGGACGGCGCGTTCGAGCGTCCCGTCGACGGCGACGGCGAGGTCGGGGTCGACATCGACCCCGACCGCCTCGGCGCCCCGGAGGCCGACCTCCTCCTGGACGGTCGCGACGAAGTGGACCGTCGCGTCCGGGTCGGCCCGCTCGGCGGCCCGGAGCATCGCCCACACACCCGCGCGGTCGTCGAGCGCCTTCCCGCTCACGCAGTCGCCGATCCGCTCGGTCGGCGCGCGCATCGTCACCGCGTCGCCGACGGAGACGCGCTCGCGTGCCGCCTCGGCGTCGAGGCCGAGGTCGACGGCCACGTCCGTCACGTCCTGTTCCCCCTCGGTGTCGCGGACGTGCGCCGGGACCGCGCCGATAACCCCGTCGACCGGGGCCCCACGGGTCGCCCGGCTCCCCGTTCGTTCCGAGGGCTCACTTCGCTCGCCCTCGCTCTCCCCGCCGCCGGTATGGATCCGGACCCGTGCGGACCGGAGGATCTCGGGGTTCCAGCCCCCCAGGGGGGCCACGCGGACGAACCCCTCGTCGTCGACGTGGCGGACGACGAAGCCGATCTCGTCCATGTGGGCCGCGACGAGTAGTTCGGGCCCGTCGTCCGCGCGGGCTCCGCCCGCCTCCCCCTCCACGGTGCCGACGACGTTGCCCATCGCGTCGACGCGCACGCGGTCGACGCTCCGCTCGAACTCCCGGGCGACGAGTTCCCGCGGTTCGTCCTCGTGCCCGACGGGCCCGTGTGCCTCCGTGAGTTCACGGAGGAGGTCGAATCCGTCCATGAACGGGGGAGGATACGGGGGGCGATAAGGGACCGGGAGGCGGCGGGTCGAGCCGGAAGGCGGCGGGTCGTGGCCGTCGGCCCCGAAGACCGCCCTCCCGACGCGGGTCAGTGTTCCAGCGACTCCGCGTACTCGTAGTCGGCGGCGTGCGCCGTCGCACGCTGGCCGTCGAGTTCGATCAGCCAGCCGTCGAGGGCGGCGGGGTCCTCCAGCGCCCGCCGCAGCGTCGCTCGCACGTCGTCCACGTCGACGCCGTAGAAGTCCCCGGGAACCGACCGGAGGTACCGGAGGGCGGTCCGGAACAACGAGCGCATCCCGTCGTCGTCGCGGAAGTCGACGTGCTTGTAGGCGCCGGCGGCGACCTGCACCATCCCGTGGAGGAAGGCGCTCTCGACGGACCCGCGGCCGTAGTTGTACCACTCGTCCTCGAAGCAGTCGTGGGACTCGTGGTAGTCGCCGGCGTTGAACAGGCGGACGCCGTGTTCGGTCGCCCGGCGGAGGGTCGCGTGCTCCCAGACGCGCTCGTCGCTCCGCCACCCCGTGGGGTCCCCCAGCGGGGGGGCGACGCTCGGGTCGCGCGTGTGGTCGTCCATGCGGGGACGTGCGCGAGCGAGGCGTGTAACTCCGTCGCCGGCGCGTCGCCCCGGTCGGACGGCTCGCGTCCGTGGCCCCGCGACCGGCGGGCATTTATGAGCCGCCGACCCCATTCCCCGGTGTTCGATGTCCCTACCCCGACGTGTGACGGCGGCCGCAGCGCGCGCGTTACGGCGTCGCGGCCGCGCCCTCCGGCGGACCTGGGCGGCGCTCGCCGACCGAAACGCCCGCCCGGCCGTGTTGTACCTCCTGGCGCTGGCGGCCGCCGGCGCGAGTTTCGTCATGTTCCTGCTCGGCGACGGCGGCACGCCCGACGGCGTCGAGTTCGGCCTCCTGATGGGCTCGTTCGGGATGGTCCTGTACATGTCGCTGCAGCAGGCCGGCACCGCGTCGCGGCGGGGACGGTAACACCGCGGGAAATCGGAGCTTTAACCCCCGGGGCCGTCCTGCCGGCTACTGCGTGCGAGGGTAGCCAAGCCAGGAAACGGCGGCGGACTCAAGATCCGCTCCTGTAGAGGTCCAAGGGTTCAAATCCCTTCCCTCGCATCGCAGCGAGGCCCTCAGGGGCCGAGCGAGATGCACAGCGGAGGGGTTTGAAGCAGGGAGCAGTTCGCTGCGACCGTGGTTCAAATCCCTTCCCTCGCACTGCGCGGGCCGCTGGCCCACAGTGCGGAAGACGCTCTCACGGAGCGCTCTTCCCTCGCACAACTCACGTCCGGAACCCGACTACCGCGAGGTGTCGACGGATCCGTCATCGATTTTGGCACGCCTAAATTTCGAAACCCACTTATCCGATTAGGTTGGCCTAAATCGTATGTCGAGCGAGGCGGAGCCGGACGGGGGAACGGCGTCGAACGGCGAGGAGGGCCGCGACTGGTCGAGGGGGGAACCGACCGGGAGCCGATCCGCGATGCTCGCCCGGACCTGGGCGATCGCGGGCTGTTACGGCGAGCCCGCCGAGTACGGGATCCCCGACTTGCCGGGATGGGAGGTGCGTCGAGTCGAGGACGGGGGCCTGTCGTTCGTCGCCGAGGGGGAGACGCGGCCGTTCATCAGCGCCGAGGACCCCGTTCGGGTGCGGCGCTGAGCGGACGGAACGGACGCGGGGCTCGCGGCGGGGATCGGACCGTGGAGAACCCGAGACGGGGCGCTATCGATCCGCCGTCCGGTGGCGACGCCTGTCGACCGGGCGGGTCACTCGCCCCCGTCGGTCGCGACGCCGAGGAGTTCGTCGGCGACCTTCCCGGCCTCGGCGGGGTCGGGGCGGGCGCCCCCGCGGACCTCGGCGCCGAGGGCCGCCGCGAGGTCGGCCACGTCGGCGCCGTCGCCGGCGGCGTGGACGCGTTCGAACGCGGGACGGTAGCCGGCCGCGCAGCGACGGCCGCCGTCGGTCGATGTCGCGTCGATGACGTATTCGATCTGTCGGACCGCCTCACTCGGGCGCATCGGATGGGATCACGTCGTACTCCGACTTAACTCCGGGCTGAGTCGATTTCGAGTAAACAGTCGCTCCGGGCGTCTGTCGGCCGATATCGCCGGGGACGGTTCGAACACAACTCGGTTCCGAGTTCGAGTACACGCTACGCGAGCCGTCGGCGCATCGCGTCCAGATACTCCGCGGCGACGGACGGGTCGGCCTCGGCGAGGTCGGCGACCCGGGCGCACCCGTGAAGCAGCCGATCCCTCCTGTCGCCGTCTGGGAGCTCGGTGGCGGCGACCGTCTCCGCGGTGTCCACCGACGCGAGCGCCTCCCCCCTGTCCCCCGCGCGCAGCGACTCCCGGGCCGACGCGATCAGTTGGGCGAGCGCGGCCTCGACGTCCGCCGGGAGGTCGTCCCGGGGCACGTCGTTCCGCGGCGTCGCCGTCGGCTCGGGAAGGCCCTTGGGCTCCGTTGAGTCGGCCTCCTCGCGGTCGTCGTCCATGCGCGGCCGGTTCCGACCGGAGGATAAAAACTCCCGCGGCGCGCGAACCGACGGCTATTCCAGGGCGGTCGCCACAACGGGGGGCATGACGGTACCCGACGACGCGTCCCACGACGGCAGGGCGGCGGTCGCCGAGGCCGCCGCCGCCGCGGGCGCGGCGGTCGCCGGCGAGCACTTCCGGCGCGGCATCGACGTGGAGCGCAAGGGCGGGAAGACGAACGTCGTGACCGAGGCGGACCGCGAGAGCCAGCGGCGCGTCATCGAGCGCATCCGCGAGACCTACCCCGACGACGCGGTCGTCGGCGAGGAGGAGGACGAACGCAAGACGGTCCCCGAGGAGGGCGCGGCCTGGGTGATCGACCCCATCGACGGGACGAACAACTACGTGCGCGACATCCGGGCGTTCGCAACCGCCGTCGCCGCGGTGGTCGACGGCGAGCCCGTGGCGGCGGCAACGGCGTTGCCCGCGATGGACGACGTGTACCTCGCCGACGGTTCCGCGACCTACCGAAACGGGACCGAGGTGACGGCGAGCGCCCGGACCGACCCCGAGACTGCGGCGGTGTCGCCGACGGTGTGGTGGGACTTCGACGCGCGCGACGAGTACGCCCGGGCGTGCACGGAGGTCGTCGAGCGGTTCGGCGACATGCGGCGGTTCGGCTCCGCGCAGGTGACGCTCGCGATGGTCGCCGACGGGTCGCTCGACGGGACGATAACGAACGTGCGGTGCAACCCCTGGGACACGGTCGCGGGCGTCCACATGGTCCGCGCCGCCGGCGGGACGGTGACTGACCTCGACGGGGAGCCGTGGCGCCACGACTCGCGGGGGCTGGTCGCCTCGAACGGCCACCTCCACGACGAGGTGCTCGCGGCGGCGCGGGCCATCGAGTCCGGCGGGGACTGAGTCGTCCGGGCGCCCCGAACCCCCGGCCGGTCCGCAGCGGCAGCCACACATACGGAAACCCAAACCGCAAAGGCTCGCTCCCTCCTGTGTCCGCCATGGAACTCGACGAGACGGACCGCGCGATCCTCCGCATCCTCCAGGAGGACGCCCGGACGCCGTTCAGCGAGGTGGCGCGACAGATCGACATGTCGAGCGCGACGGTCCACGACCGCGTCTCCCGGATGGAGGAGGCGGGCGTGCTGAAGGGCTACCGCGCGGAGGTCGACCCGAAGGCGGTCGGGTACGGCGTCTCGGCGTTCGTCGGCCTCCGGGTACAGCAGGGCCACGAGGAGGACGCCCTGAAGACCCTGCGCGAGGTCGAGGGCGTGCGCGAGGTGCACCTCACGACCGGCGAGTACGACGTGATGCTCCGGGTGTACGCGGAGTCCACGGACGCGCTCCGGGAACTGATGTTCGGCCAGATAGCGACGATGGACGGGTTCGACCGCTCGCAGACGATGGTGATCCTGGGGACCGACTACGAGGAGTCCGGCGTTCCGATCTGAACCGGCCGCGAGCGCCGGCGGTCGGGAGCAGCGCGGGGAGCGCGATGGCGGACACCGACACGCATACGGTACCCACCCACGCCATACGAGTCAGTCAGATGAAGGCGATCAAGGACAGCGTCCACGACTACATCACCCTCGACCCGGTCGCCGCGGACCTCCTCGACACCCGCGCCGTCCAGCGCCTGCGCCACATCAAACAGCTCTCCACCGTGCGCCTCGTCTACCCCTCCGCCTCCCACACCCGATTCGAGCACTCGCTGGGCGTCTACCACCTCGCCTCCCGCGCGCTGGAGTACCTCGGCGTCGACGGCGACCGCGCGCGCCACCTCCGGGCGGCCGCCCTCCTCCACGACGTGGGCCACGGCCCGTACGGCCACCAGACCGAGGAGGTGATCCGCCGGCGTACCGGCGTCGACCACGACGAGATCGGCGACCTCCTCGGGAACACCGACGCCGGCGACGTGCTCGACGAGCACGGCCTCTCGGCCGACCGCGTCGCCGCCATCGTCCGCGGCGAGGGCGAACTCGGCCAGCTCGTCTCGGGGGAACTGGACGTCGACCGGATGGACTACCTCGTGCGCGACGCCCACCACACCGGCGTCCCCTACGGCACCATCGACCACGAGCGGCTCGTGCGCGAACTCCGGTACCAGGACGGCGCGCTCGTGCTCGCGGAGGGGAACGTCCAGACCGCCGAGTCGCTCCTGCTCGCGCGGGCGCTCATGGACGCGACTGTCTACCGCCACCACGTCTCCCGCGTCGCCGGCGCGATGCTGGAGCGCGCCTCCGAGCGCCTGCTCGAATCCGACGCCGGGGTCGACGTTGCCCAGTTCCGTCGGATGGCCGACCACGACCTGCTGGTGGCGCTGCGCGAGCACGTCCCCGACCTCGGCGAGCGCATCGAGTACCGCGACCTCTACAAGCGGGCCGTCTGGGCGGACCTGTCGGCGACGCCCGCGGACGTAGTCGAGTTGGACCACGCCGGCGAGCGTGCCGCCGAGCGGGAGATCGCCGACCGCGCGAGCCTCGACGCGCGCGAGGTGATCGTCGACGTGCCCGGCCGCCCGACGTTCACGGAGGCCGGCAGCAGGGTCCTCGTCGACGGCGTCCCGCAGCGGCTGGAGGACGCCTCCGAACTCGTCTCGGGGCTGCGGGCGGCCCAGCGCGCCGGCTGGCGGATGGGCGTGTACGCCCCCGATGGCGAGACCGACGCCGTCGCGGCCGCGGCCGAGGACGTGCTCGGGGTCCGGGCGGGGCCGATCCGGGACTGACACGCGGCGCGGACGGCCGCCGACCTCGCCGCCCCGCCCACCCTCGCCGTCCGCTCCGGTCCCGCCGTCCTCGCCGTCCGCTCCG
Organism: Halobaculum sp. EA56; assembly: GCF_051195075.1. Classification (NCBI taxonomy): domain Archaea; kingdom Methanobacteriati; phylum Methanobacteriota; class Halobacteria; order Halobacteriales; family Haloferacaceae; genus Halobaculum; species Halobaculum sp. EA56. Next base: position 191,755 of record NZ_JBNTJX010000004.1, on the reverse strand, counting down.
GTCCCGCCGTCCTCGCCGATCCCGTCGCCCACAGTTTAAGAACGATGCCGGCGAAGCGCCCGCCATGACGACGATCAAGGACTCCGTCCACGACCACATCTCGGTGGACGGCGTCGCCGCGGACCTCCTCGACACGGGGCCGGTCCAGCGGCTCCGGCGGATCGCCCAGCTCGGGACGGTCAAGCTGGTCTACCCCTCGGCCAACCACACCCGGTTCGAGCACTCGCTGGGGGTCTACCACCTGGCCGACCGCGCGCTCTCCTCGCTCGGGGTGGGCGGCGTCGAGGCGGAGCGCGTCCGCGCGGCCGCGCTGCTGCACGACATCGGCCACGCCCCGTTCAGCCACAACGTCGAGGAACTGCTCCACCGCCACACCGGGCTGTACCACGACGACGTCTCCGACCTGCTCGTCGACACCGAGGTCGGCGATGTGCTCCTCGCCCACGACCTCGACCCCGAGCGCGTCGCCGGCCTGATCGCGGGCGAGGGGCAGTACGGGCAGTTGGTCTCGGGGGAACTGGACGTCGACCGGATGGACTACCTCGTGCGCGACGCCCACCACACCGGCGTCCCCTACGGCACCATCGACCACGAGCGGCTGATCCGCGAGCTCACCTTCGCCGACGGGGAACTCGTCCTCGACGAGGGGAACGTCCAGACGGCCGAGTCGCTGCTGATGGCCAGAGCCCTGATGACGCCGACGGTGTACGCCCACCCCGTCGCCCGCATCTCGAAGGGGATGCTCCGGCGGGCGACCGAGCGCCTGATCGCGACGCCGGACATCGACGCCGGGCAGGTGCGCCGGATGGACGACTACGACCTGATCTGCGCGCTCCGGATGACGCCCGAGACCGAGGAGTTCGCCCGCCGGTACGACCGCCGCGACCTGTACAAGCGGGCCGTCTGGGCCGAGTACGACGATACGCCCGACCGCCTCAGGGAGGCGGATCACGATACCGTCAGGGATCTGGAGTCGGACATCGCCGGGCGCGCGGACGTGTCGCCCTCGGAGGTGGTGGTCGACGTGCCGCCGGAGCCGTCGATGACGGAGTCGACCTCCGAGGTGCTCGTCAACGGCGAGGTGCGCCGCCTCGGCGACCACTCGCCGCTGGTCACCGGCCTGCGGACGGCCCAGGAGCGGCAGTGGCGCATGGGCGTGTACACCGTCGCCGACGCGACCGACCGCGTCGGGAAGGCGGCGACGGACGTGTTAGGGCTGGACATCGACGGGACGCTCGTCTCGGACGTGCGCCGGCGCGTCCACGCGACGCTCGACGAGTTCGAGGGGGGCGAGTGACGATGGGCGAGGTCGCAACCTACGAGGGGACCGTCCTCGTCGGCCGGGAGTTCGAGGCCGTCGAGGGCCGCGTCGTCGTCGAGGACGGCGAGGTCACGGGGATCGAGGAGGCGTCCGTCGCCAGCGACGACGTGATCTGCCCGGCGTTCGTGAACGCCCACACCCACATCGGCGACTCCGTCGCGAAGGAGGCGGGCCGGGGGCTCGACCTCGACGAGCTCGTCGCGCCGCCGGACGGCCTCAAACACCGGATCCTCCGGAACACGCCCGCAGCGGAGAAGATCGACGCGATGCGGCGCTCCCTGCGGTACATGCACGCGACGGGGACGACCGCCCACGTCGAGTTCCGCGAGGGCGGCGTCGCCGGCGTCGACGCCATCGAGGCCGCGAGCGACGGCGTCCCCGTCGAGTCGGTGGTCCTCGGGCGGGAGACGGTCGAGGCGATGGAGCACCCCTTCGCCGCGGGCTTCGGCGCCAGCGGCGCCCGCGACGACGACTTCGACGCCGAGCGCAACGCGACCCGCCGCGCCGGCAAGCTGTTCGGCATCCACGCCGGAGAGCGCGACGCCCTCGACGTCGACGCCGCGATGGACCTCGACCCGGACCACATCGTCCACATGGTCCACCCCGAGGAGACGCACCTGGACCGCCTGGCCGACGCGGAGTGGCCGGTCGTCGTCTGCCCGCGCTCGAACCTCGTCACGGGCGTGGGCGTCCCGCCCGTACGCGACCTGCTGGACCGGACGACCGTCGCGCTCGGGACGGACAACGTGATGCTCAACAGCCCCTCGATGTTCCGCGAGATGGAGTTCGCGGCGAAGCTGACCGACGCGACGGCCGTCGAGGTGCTCCGGATGGCGACCGTCAACGGCGCCGCGGTCGCGGGGCTCGACTGCGGCGTGGTCGAGGAGGGCCGCCCGGCCCGCCTGCTCGTCCTCGACGGCGACACCGACAACCTCGCCGGCGTCCGGGACCCTGTCAGGGCGGTCGTCCGGCGGGCGGGCGAGAGCGACGTGAAGACGGTCGTGTCGTAGGGCGACACACCCAAGCCTTCCCGGCCGGACCCGGCGGACGTGGATCCCGACGAGCTACCCGATCCGGGGAGCGTCATCCGTCACGAGCGGACGTTCGGCGTCGAGGAGGTGCGGACGTTCGCCGACCTCTCGGGCGACCGCGGAGAGCACCACCGGCGGCCCGACGAGGAGGGTCGCCTCCTCGTGCACGGGCTGTTGACGGCGACGCTACCGACGAAGATCGGCGGCGACCTCGACGTGCTCGCGCGGACGATGACGTTCGACTTCCGCCGCCCCGTCTACACCGGCCAGCGCGTCGTCTGCGAGGTCACCGTCGAGGACGTGCGTCGCCGGGACGACCGCGCCGAGGTCGAGGCCGACATCGCGTGTCACCGCGACGGCGACGAGGTCGTCATGACGGGAGAGTTCGAGGGCGTCGTGCTGGAGTGACACGGGGGCTCAGTCCGTCGGGTTCCGCGGTCGCGCCACGGGCGGGCGAACGCGGTGACGGCCGTGTCACCGAAGCCCGCATTGAAGCGGCACGGCGACGAGTGGAGGGTATGGCCTGTCCACACCTGGAGTACCGCGCGTCGGACGGCGACCGGGAGTTCGACACCGCGCGCGCCTTCTGCACGGTCGCGGGGGAGTTCGTCCAGCCGGTCCACGCCGACATCTGCAACGAGCGGTACGGGCTGGACCCCGGATCGGACTGCGAGATATTCCGCGAGCACGCCGGGCTGGCGTGGGACGAATGACCTACGAGGAGTACCTCGACGGCAAGCCGGTCGTGATCACGGCGGCGCTCACCGGGGGCATTCACGGGAAAGAGACGCATCCGGGCCTCCCGGAGACCCCCGAGGAGATCGCGGCGGACGCCGCGGCGGTCGAGGAGGCCGGCGCCGCGGTCGTCCACCTACACGCCCGCCGCGACAACGGCGAGCGGGCGTTCTCGACGGAGCGCTTCCAGGCGGTGACTGACGCCGTCCGCGACGCGACCGAGGACCTCGTGATCCAGCACTCGACCGGCGGCACCGCCGCGCCGGACGCCCTGCGGGCGGAGCCGCTGCGCACGGATCCGGCCCCGGAGATGGCGAGCCTCGACATGGGACCGATGAACCGCGGGCGACGCCTCACGAGCGAGAACACCCGCGACACCGTCGACGGCCTGCACGCCGAGATGCGCGAGCGGGGGATCAAGCCGGAACTGGAGGTGTTCAACGACGGGCACCTCAACGAGTCGTTCCGGATCCTCGACGACCTCGCCGACCCGCCGTACCTGAACCTCATCTTCGGGCCGGGGACGCTCTCGCCGCCGTCGCCGGCGAACCTCCAGCGGATGGTCCAGCAACTGCCCGAGCGCGCCGAGTTCAACGTCATCGGGTTCGGCCCGCATCAGCTCCCGCTCACGACGCAGTCGCTGATCCTCGGCGGACACGTCCGCGTCGGGCTGGAGGACAACAGCTACCTCCGGAAGGGGGAGCTGGCGACGAACGAGGCGCTGGTGGCGCGGGCGGCGCGGATCGCCGAGGAGCTGGGCCGCCCGGTCGCGTCGCCGGCGGAGGCGCGCGACCTGCTCGGCGTCGAGTCGCGTCGCTGACCCGAGGGCGCTCGCGTCCCGGATGTCGGTACCGGAACCGCCGGAACGCATTTGCGTGCCCGGTCGAAGCCCCGCCCATGAACCGGGAGCCGTCCTCGGACGCCGACGCGGAGGCCGACGGAGCGGCGGCCGAGCGGGCGCGCCGGTACGCCGAGCGCGTGCGCGCGCTGCCGGGCGACGACGCCGCGCCGGCGTTCCCGCCGGCGAGACCGACCGCTCGTGCGGACCCGGTCGACGCGTTCGCGACCCCGGCGACGGCGCCGGGGCCGGACGTCGGCGCGCTCTCGGATCTCCGCGTCGCGACGAAGGACAACGTCGCGGTCGCCGGCCTCGCCCACCGCGCCGGCACCGGCGCCCTCGACTGGCGCCCCGACGCGGACGCGACGGTCGTCGAGCGGCTCCGCGCGGCCGGCGCCGAGTTCGTCGGGTTGACGCGGATGGACCCGTTCGCGCTGGGCGTGACCGGGGAGGCGTGTCGGGCGGGACGGACCGCGAACCCGGTCGCCGACGGCGTCGTCCCCGGGGGCTCCTCCAGCGGGTCGGCGGCGGCCGTGGCGGCCGGCCTCGCGGACGCGGCGATCGGAACGGACACCGGCGGGAGCGTGCGCGTTCCCGCGGCCTTCTGCGGCGTCGTGGGCGTGAAGCCCACCTACGACCGCGTCCCGCGGACGGGCGTGCTCGACCTGGCGCCGACGCTGGATCACGTCGGCGTGCTCGCGGGCGACGCGGAGACGGCGGCCCGGACGCTCGACGCCGTCTCCGGGGGCGACCCGCTCCGCCCCGCGACCGCGGCCGCGACCCCGACGGCCGCCGCGGCGGCGCTCGACCGCCCGCTCGGCCGCCTCCGCGTCGGCGTCCCGGAGCCGTTCGTCGACGCCGCCGAGCGCCGCGTCGCCGCGGCGTTCGAGCGCGCCGTGACCGACCTCGCGGGCCGCCCCGGCGTCACCGTCGAACGGCTCGCCTTCCCGGAACACGAGTGGAGCGGGCTGGTGAACCAGGTGCACACGCTCGCGGAGTTCGCGGCCGTCCTCGACGGCGGGGTGGGACCGCTCGACGGCGGGCGGGCCCGGTCGATGCGCGCGGCGCTCCCCGACGACGTCGCCGACGCGGACGTTCCGCCGCGGGTGCGTCGGCTGGTCGAGACGGGGCGCGCGCTGGGTCGCGGGGGCGACGCCTACGCCGAGGCGTGGGACGCCCGCCGCCGGCTGATCCGACGGACGCGGGCGTGCTTCGACCGGGTGGACGTGCTCGCGACGCCGACGACGCCGATGCCCGCGCCCGCGTTCGGCGCGGTCGGCGACGGCGAGGACGCGTCCGTGACGCCCGGGGAGGTGCTGGCGAACACGGCGGCGTTCAACTGCACGGGCACCCCCGCGGTGTCGGTGCCGTGCGGGGCGGCGGACGGCCTCCCCGTCGGCCTCCAGGTCGTCGCGCCGGCGGGGGAGGACGAGACGGCGCTCCGGGTGGCACGCGCGGTCGAACGGAGTGAGACCGCGACAGCGAACGGGGAGTGAAACGACCCGTGAGCGAAGCACGCGCGGTCGAACGAAGCGGGGGCGAGCGATAGGGAGTGCCCGAATCACGGGTCACCCCCAGTCAGAGGACGAACACGAACAGCACGAACCCCGCGAGGACGGACAGCGTCAGCACGAACTGGGCGAGCGAGGAGGCGAGCAGGCCGACGACGGTGTAGCCCGCGGCGCGGGCGGCCGCGGCCGGCTCCTTGCCGGCGTACAGTTCGGCGCCGAGCACGGCGACGGCGGTGCCGACGACGATGCCGAGCGGGCCGAGCACGAAGAACAGCGCGAGCGACGCGACGCCCGCGAGCACCATCGTCGACGTCTCGGCGCCGCCGGCCTTCGAGGCGAGCGCGCCGCCGAGGTGCTCGACGGCGAACGTGAACAGCCCCACGAGCACGAACAGGAGCACCCAGCCGGCGCCCAGCGGCGGCGCCGACGGCGGGGCGAGGAAGTAGTACACGAGGACGCCTGCGACCGAGAGCGGCCCCGCGGGAACGAGCGGGAGGACGCTCCCGACCACCCCGGCGACGAGGAGGAGGAGGGCGACCGCGGTGACCACGTCGACCATGAGGGGGGTCCGTGATGTGGCCCAATAAGCACCGTCGTCGCCGCGCGCGCCGACCTCACTCGTACCGGTCGCGCTCCGCGGCGGCGACCTCGCCGCCGTAGCGGTCCACCAGCGGCTGGAGCGCGCGGCCGAGGCTCCGCATGCACTCGGCCGCGGAGACGAACCCGAGTTCCCCGGTCACCGCCTCCCAGTCGTGCGCCTGCAGCACCTTCCGGACGAGCAGGCGCTCCTCCCGGTCCGAGAGGTCGCACTCGCGGTCGAGCAGGTGCGCGAGCGCGAGGCGCCGGAACGGCCGGGGGGCCATGTCCGCGAGGCCGGGGCCGTACGCCGCCGCGACGGTCAGGCGCCACTCGTAGTCGGTGCAGTCCACGAGCGGGTCGCCGTCGGCGTCGCAGGCGGACAGCGCCGCGCGGACGACGTCCGGGTCCAGGTCCCGCAACGCGTCCGAGAGGACCGAACCGATCCGCTCGCGGAACCACCGGGCGTGGCGCCGGGCGAGCCGGCGGCCCTCCTCGCCCGTCGGGGTCACCATGAGCGCGGAGTGCTCGCCGCTGGCGTCGTTGCGGGTGGTCGCGAGGTGGACCGTCCGGTAGCCGTTGGCGGCCCAGAAGTCGAGCAGGTCCGGGGTGGCGCCGAAGCCGGTCCCGAGGTAGTCCACCTCGTCGCCGAACTCCGACTCGACCTCGCGGAGCAGCCGCGAGCCGAGGCCGCGGCCGCGGACGGCGTGGTGGGTCGCGATGCGCATGACCCGCAGGCCGGCCGGGGCGGCCGCGTCCGGATCGCGCAGCTGGCTCGTCAGCACGTCCGGGAGCATGTTGCCGGCGACGCGCTCGCCGTCGTACATCGCCTCCCGGGTCGCCGCGTCGAGGTCCCCCTCGCGGGCGAGCAGCGCGACCGAGACGACGTGCCCCTCGTGGGCGAGCGCCCGCAGCGAGAGGTTCGGCGCGTCGAGCAGGCGCGCGAGGTCGTTCGGCTCGGTCCGGTAGTGCGCGAGCACGAGCAGCCCGAACGCCTCCCCGAGCAGGTGTTCGTCGGCGAGCAGGTCGTCGGGTGTGAGCGCGCGGTACTCCGCGGACTCCGGCGTCGCGTCCCCGACGGCGGCGTCGACGGCGGGCCGGGCGTCGAGCATGAGCGCGCGGAACGCCCACCCCTCGACGGGGTCGCCGCGGGCGTAGCGGATCGGGTCGTCCATCCGCACGTCCGTCACGCGGCGGTCCGACTCCTCCAGGCGGTCGCGGAAGCGGACGGAGAAGCCCCGCCCGGCGCCCTCGTAGCCGTGGACGGTCGTGACGAACGCCGCCGCGGGGGCGTCGAGCAGGCCCGCGAGCAGGCGCACCGGCAGCGCCGCGGCCTCGTCCGCGACGGCGACGTCCGCGTCACCGGCCGCGTCGACCGCCTCGGCGGGCGGGAGATACCTGATCCGGCCGACTGAGTCGGCGCCGTCGCGGTCGGGTCCCTCCCCCGGCCCGTCGCTCGCGCCCCCGCCCGCGAGCACGAGTCGGCGCTCCTCGTCGACGGCGAGCGACGCGTCGAGGTCGTCGAGGAGGGCCCGCGCCCGCTCGAACAGCGCGGCCGCGCCGCCGAAGGACGGCGCAGTGACGAGCACGTCGCGTCCCTCCGCGGCGAGGCCCGCGGCCGCGAGGCCGGCGGCGCTGGACTTCCCGCGTCCCCGGTCGGCCTCGACCACGACGGCCGACTCCGGTGTTCGCAGTCGCTCCAGCGACGAGAGCGCGCGCGACTGGTCGCCCGTGAGGCACGCCTCGTAGGCGGCGTCCGGGAACGCCGCGTCCGCCGGGGTCGACGGCGCGGACGCCGGCGGCGGCGACTCCTCGCCCGTGAGGCCGTCGCGTTCGACCTCGACGGCGTCGCTGTCACCGTCGGCGTCACCGCCACCGTCACGGTCGCTCTCTCCCCCGCCCACGTTCACCACCGCGACCCCGGGGTGCTGACGGAGGGTGTCGACCAGGCGGGAGCGGAACCGGCCCGTCACGTCGTCGAGGCCGAACGGCGGCACGGCGAGCGACTCGTCGAAGTCGTCGCGGCGGTCAGGCCACTCGTCGAGCGGCGGCGCGAGGAGGACGTACAGGCCGCCGCCGTCGACGGCGCCGACCGACTGACCGACCGCGTTCGGAGAGAACTCCGCGAACGCGTCGAGGATCACCGCGTCACGCGTCGTCCCGAGCAGCCGGCGGGCGTGCTTGGGGCGGCGGCGCTCGAAGCGGAACCCCTCGCGCGTCGACAGCAGCGTCACGTCGTCGTCCGCGACACCGGCCCCCTCGACGGCGGTGAAGGCGGCGTCGACGCAGGCGTCGCGGTCGCCGTGGAGGACGAGCAGGCGTCGCTGGTCGGTCCGGCGCGCCTCCGCGCGGAGCTCCCCGGCGAGGGCCGCGAGGTCCATACCCGCGCTTCCCGGCGGCCGGGGTTGGCTCTTTCCGTCGGCGGCGGCGCCGTCGACACCCACGTTTAAGTTCTCGTGCGATAGTGTCACGCGGTAGCAATGCCCATTGACCCGAGCTTCGAGGAGAACCGCGAGCAGGTGGACGAGCACGAGGGCCACGCGGTGTGGGGCCCGGTCGACGAGCCGGAGGAGCTGGGGATCCACGGGACCCACGTCGCGGTCGACTTCGACATCTGCCTGGCGGACGGCGCCTGCCTGGAGGACTGCCCGGTCGACGTGTTCGAGTGGGTCGACTCCCCCGGCCACCCGGAGAGCGAACTGAAGGCAGACCCGGCGAACGAGGACCAGTGCATCGACTGTATGATCTGCGTCGACGTCTGCCCCGTGGACGCCATCGACGTGGACGCCGGCCGGGCGGGTCGACTCTGAGTTCCGTCGGGGCGAGACCAGCCGACGAACGGAAGCGACGGCGAGTAGCGACAGCTACGGGACGCCGACGGTCGAGCGAGGGGTCGACGCCGGGAACGGGAGGAAACGTTTTACCCTGAACTGATGACACCAAAACCGTCGAGTGGTACCAATGGACACGATCGTACTGACGAAGGGGGTTCCCGACTTCCGCGAGGGGAAGGTCTCGTTCGACGAGGACGGCCACCTGGAGCGGGGGAACACGCCGACGGTGATGAATCCGAACGACGAACACGCGCTCCGGGCGGCGCTGCAGACCCGCGTCCGGCACGGGGGCCGGGTGAGCGTGATGAGCATGGGCCCGCCGGGGTACGAGGACGTGCTGCGTGAGGCGATGGAGTCGGTGTACGCCGACGACTGCTATCTCGTCTCCGACAAGGAGTTCGCGGCCGCCGACACGTGGGCGACGGCCATCACGCTCGCGACCGCGATCGAACGCCTCGGCGAGCCGGACCTGGTGTTCGCGGGCTTCAAGACGGCCGACGGGGAGACGGGTCACACCGGGCCGCAGACCTGCTGGGGGCTCGACATGCCGATCGTCACCCACGTCGTCGCGCTCGACATCGACCCCGACGAGCGGACGCTGCGCGCCAAGCGGCTGGTCGAGGGCGACATCGAGGAGATAGAGACCGTGGAGACGTCGCTGCCGGCGTTCGTCGTCGCGGACCCCGAGTTCGAGCCGACGTATCGGACGGCCCGTCACCGGCTCGAACGCAAGCGGCTCCGCGAGGAGGCCCGCGAGCGGGCCGCGGACATCGACGAACACGTCACCTACTGGGACCACGAGGAGCTGAACCTCGACCCCGACTACGTCGGCCTCGACGGGTCGCCGACGATCGTCTCCTCGGTCGACCCGATCCCGCGAGCGCCCGCGGAACGGGAGGCGACCGAAGTGGACCCGGCCGACCCGGACGCGCTGGGCGAGGTCGTCGAGGAACTGACGCCGTACGCGGGGGGTGACTGAGCGTGCCCGAGTTCGACCCCGCCGAGTTCGACGTCTCCGAACTCGGCCCGAAGGTCCAGTCGATCGACGACCCGGAGGAACTCCGCGCCCTCCTGGCGGCCGAGCGCGACGGCGAGAACCGCGACGCGGTGATCACCGTCATCGAGAGCAGGCTGGAGCGGGTGACGGACGACGGCGACGACGCCGAGGAGGGCGATATCGACCTCGACGCGATGTCGGTGGCCGACATCGGCAACGCCCTCCAGGGCGTCGACGACCCGGACCGCCTGCGCGACCTCAGGGAGCGCGAGGTCGAGGGCGAGGAGCGCGACACCGTCCTCAGGCTGATCGACCGGCGCCTCGACTCCGTCGAGGGGGGCGAGGAGGGCGAGACCGGCGGCGCGGAGACGGACCGCGCCCCGCCGGAGGAGCGCCACCCGGAGCTGGACCATCCGACGGCGGACAAGCGCCACGTGCGGGCGCTGTCGGACGGCACCTACCGCGACATGTGGGTGTACTGCGAGACGCAGGCGGGCGACCTGCTCGACGTGTCGCGGGAGCTGCTCGGGAAGGCCCGCGAGCTGATGGACGGCTACAACGACGAGTACGTCGGAAACGCGGTCGAAGACCGCGCAGACGAGGACGACGAGCGCGTCGTCGCGGTCCTCATCGGCGACGACGTGGCCCGTCACGCCGACGAGTGCATCGCGCTCGGCGCGGACGTGGTCGTCTACCACGAGGACGACCGTCTGGCGCGGTTCCAGCACAAGCCGTACACGGAGGTGTTCGCGGACATGGCCCGGTGGGGCGCCGACCCGCCCGCCCGCGACGAGGACCGCGAGGCGACGCCCCCCGACGACGCCGACTGGCGCGACTACGACGAGCCCCGATACGTGCTGTTCCCGGCGACGCACAACGGTCGCGACCTCTCGGCGCTGGTGCAGGCGGAACTGGACTCCGGGCTCGCCTCCGACTGCTCCGGGCTGTTCATCGACGACGTGGGCATCTCCAACCCGGTGAAGACCGGCGCTCCCGGGACCACGCGGACGTTCGAGCGCGTCCTGCACATGAAGCGACCGGACTTCTCGGGGTTCGAGTACTCGACGATCCTCTGTCTGGACAACCCCGACCGCGAGTTCCACCCGCAGGGCGGGTCGGTCATCCCGGGGAGCTTCGAGGTGCCCGACCCGGACCCCGAGCGCGAGGGGGAGGTGATCGAACACGCGGGCGACCTCGACGACGGCTGGTTCCGCGTCGAGGTGACGGAGTTCGACCGCCTCGACGGCGGCGTCGACCTCTCTGGCCACGACGTGGTCGTCGCCGTCGGCCGGGGCATCGGCGACGACCCGACGCGCGGGATGGAGCTGGCGCTCGAGCTGGCGGACGCGTTCGAGGACGCCGCAGTCGGCGTCTCCCGCGGCATCGTCACCGGCTCGTACAGCTTCGACGGTCACGTCGAGGAGTACACCCGCGAGGAGCGCCAGATCGGCGAGACCGGACAGGTCGTCGAGCCCGACGTGTACATCGCCGCGGGCATCTCCGGGGCCGTCCAGCACAAGGTGGGCTGTGACGAGTCGGACACCATCGTCGCCGTGAACACCGACCCCGACGCCCGCATCCACGACTGGTGCGACTACTTCGTCGAGGGCGACCTCTTCGAGGTGCTCCCGCGGCTCACGGAGGCGGTGAAGACGGGGAACGTCGACGCCGAGGCGCTCGCCGACGGCGGTCCGGGCGTCGGAACCGACGACGGCGGCGGGCCCGCCGGGAGCGGGACCGGCGGGACCGCTGACCCGCGGTCCGACGGGGGTGAGACCCATGAGTAGCGGACCGGACGTCGGGTTCGGCTCGGCGGCCGCCGTCGACGGCGACGAGGAGTTCGAGGCGGTCGTGGTCGGTGCCGGCCCCGGCGGCGCCGCGGCGGCGGCCGTCCTCGCTGACAACGGCGTCGAGACGCTCGTGCTGGAGCGCGGCGTCGAGGCGGGGTCGAAGAACGTCTCCGGCGGCCTGCTGTACGCCGAGGAGTCGGCGCCGTTCGCGCTCGACTCCCTGTTCCCGGGGTTCCGCGGGGCCGCGACCGAGCGGCCCGTCACCCGCAACTACATGGACAACCTCGCGGGCGAGCGAGTCCACACGGTCGACCTCGGGCGCGTCCACGAGCACGACACCCGCTGGTGCGACTCGGTGCTCCGGCGACGGATGGACGCCTGGCTCGCCGAGCGGGTCCACGAGCGGACCGTCGAGGCCGGCGGGGGACTGCTCACCGGCGTTCGGGTGAACGGCCTGCTCCGCGAGGGCGGCGAGGTCGTCGGCGTCACCTGCGACGAACTCGACCCGATCCGCGCGGACCTGATCGTCGCCGCCGACGGGGTGAACAGCGAACTCGCCCGCGAGGCGGGGCTGATGGACTGGGACGAGCCGGAGGAGTGGTTCCAGGGCGTGAAGGCCGTGGTGGACGTGCCGCCCGAGGAGGTGAACGAGCGGTTCGGGGTCGACGACGACGAGGGCGTCGCCAGGCTGTTCGCGGGCGACCTGTTCGAGGGCGTCCGCGGCGGCGGCTTCCTGTACACGAACCGGGACTCGCTGTCGATCGGGACGGTGTTCCACCTCGACAGCCTCGCGGCCGAGCGCGCGGAGCCGCACGAGCTGCTCGACGCGCTGCTCACCCACCCCCACCTCGGGCAGTGGCTCCCCGACGAGTACGACGAGCGGGAGTACGCGGCGAAGCTCGTCCCGGACTCGAAGAAGGTCGCCCACCCGTCGCCCCACGAGGACCGGCTCCTGCTCGTCGGCGACGCGGCCGGGCAGATGCAGGCGCAGGGGCCGATCATCAAGGGGATGAACCACGCCGTCTCCGCGGGCGGCCTCGCGGCCGAGGCGTACATCGAGGCGCGCAACCGGCGCAAGCCCGAGAGCGCGGGGGACCGCTACGAGCGGAAGCTCCACGAGTCGGGGCTGTACGACACGCTCCGGCCCCGGCGGTACGAGGTCCTCGGGCGGCTCGGCGAGCGCGAGGCGGTCGCCGACGCGGTCGAGGGGCTCGCCCGGTCGCGCCTCGGCCGCCTCGGCGTCCGGGTCGCCGGCGGCGTCGTCGAGCGCGCGTTCAACTCGCCGTTCCTGCTTGGCGCGCTCCCGGACACGCGCGCGGCGTACGCGACCGTGCCGACCGTCCTCGCCGAGGAGCTGGGGCGGCCGGTCGCGGGCGACAACGACGCCGACCCGCCGTCGCTGGAGGAGCGCATCGGCGACCTCACCTACGACACCGACGTGGGCAACCCCCACATCGAGGTGATCGACAACTCCTACGACGCCAGCGGCACGGCCGTGACGGCGTGCCCGGTGAGCGCGGAGGGGTTCGGCGGGGGCTGCTACCGCGAGGAGACCGTCCGGGCGAACGGCGACGAAGAGCGGGTCGTCAGCCTCGACACCCAGCCGTGTATCGAGTGCGGCACCTGCGCGGTCGTCGCCGACACGGAGTGGACCCACCCCCGCGGCGGGAAGGGCGTCGAGTTCAGGGAGGGGTGAGCGCGCGTGGACGACGGCGAGGGGGACGACGTCGCCGCCGTCGCGGCGCGGGCGGCCCGGGCGCGACGACGGACCGAGCGGGCGGAGGAGCCCGACGAGGAGGCGGCGCTCGCGGCGGCCCGGGACGGACTCGGCCCGGTGGTCGCCCGATACGTCGACGCGCGAACGGGCGACCTCGAACGGCTCCCGCCCGACGGCCTCGCCCGCCTGAACCGCGCCTGCAACGACTGGCTCGTCGTGTACGCGCGCCGGTACGGCGTCGAGTGCGACCCGGGGGTCACTGTCCGAACCGCCGCGGAGGCGCTGCTCGACACCCACGACATCGTGGCGACGGCGCGGGTACTGACCGGCGTCCCCCGCGAGGGGTGACGCCCGACCACCGCGGTTCGGCCGCGACCCGCCGCGGGTTCGGCCCGACCGGTCGCCGGAGGGGGGCGGCGGCCGATGTAGACTTATATAGTGCGGTGTGTTAGCAGGAGTCATGGAGCTGACCGAGAAGCTGTCGTTCAGCCACGACGACAGGAAGGACCTGTACGAGTACGTGGAGGAGCACGGGACGGTCCACGAGCGGGAGGCGCGCCGCGCGCTCAACCTCGACCCGACGGCGTTCGGCCACCACGCGACGGTGCTGGTCCGGGACGGCTACCTCACGTGGGAGGACGATCACCTGAGCGTCGCCTACGAGGAGGAGGACGCGACCGAACACGAGGCGGACGGGTTCGCGTACACCGTCCGGATGGCCGCACAGCGGGACCTGAGCGGCCTCGTCGGCGCGATCCGCGAGGTCGCGGAGGAGGGGACGTACATCGAGGCGGAGACGGTCGCGGACATCATCGAGCACGACGAGGTGGTGTTGCGACACAACGAGCTCCGGTCGCGGCTGTTCTTCGTCGCCGCGGTCGACGACGACGTCATCGGGTGGGTCCACCTCGACCTGCCGGAGGCGGAGAAGCTGAGCCACACGGCGGTGTTGACGGTCGGCCTCCTCCCGGAGTACCGGGGGAAGGGGATCGGGTCGACCTTGCTGGAGCGCGGCGAGTCGTGGGCCGCCGACAACGGCTTCGAGAAACTGTACAACAGCGTGCCCGCGACGAACGAGGGGGCCGTCGAGTTCCTCGAGGCGCACGGCTGGGAGCGGGAGGCGGTCCGCGAGGGGCACTACAAGATCGACGGGGAGTACGTGGACGAGGTGATGATGGCCAGACGGCTGGAGTGAGGCCGCCGCGGGTACCGGCGGGGGTCAGGTCGGGTCGGGTCGGGTCGGGTCAGGGCCACTCGTCCTCGCGGCCGGACAACGGCTCCGCGACGACCCCGTCGCGCTGGACGAGCGTCCGCGCGTGCGCCACGCACACGTCCCGGTCGGCGGCCCACGGCACGTGCAGTCGCACCGCCGCCTCGCCCGCGCAGCCCTCCTCCGCGCACTCGGTCATCCCGGTTCGGAGTTGGAGCCCGGCCGAGTTGACTCCACCGGCGCCCGCGGGCGCCACGTTCACGGCGGTCGCCCGCGGCGTTCCCGTATGGACCCCCTGGACCTCACCCGACGGATCGACGTCGGGATGCAGACGTACCCCGGCGACCCCGAGGTCGCCGTCGAGCCGAGCGCGACGATGGCGGCGGACGGCTACCGCGTGACCCGGCTCTCGCTGTCGACTCACGCGGGAACGCACGTGGACGCCCCGGCGCACACCGAACCCGACGGGGCGACGCTCGACGAGTTCTCGGTCGGGGACTTCCGGCTCGACGCGCGCCTCGTCGACCTCCCGGGCGAGGCGCACGGGACCGACGACGCGGGGGGCTCGGGCGACGCCGGCGGGACGGACGCCGGCCTCGACGCGCGCGAGCCGATCGAACCGTCGATGCTCCCGGACGACGCCGACGGCGCCGACGTGCTCGTGGTCCGGACCGGGTGGGGAACCCACTGGGGCGCCGACCGGTACTTCGACCACCCGTATCTCACTCGCGCCGCCGCGCGCCGCGTCGCCGACCTGGGGTGCTCACTCGCGCTGGACACGCTCAGTCCCGACCCGTCGCCGACGGCCCGCGCGGGCGACGCGGAGCGCGAGGCCGGAACCGCACCGGACGGTCGGGCGACGGGGTCCCGGGACGAACCCGAGGGCGTCCCGGCCCACCGCGAACTGCTCGGGGCGGGCCGCCTCGTCGTCGAGAACCTCCGACTCCCGTCCGAACTCCCGGAGCGCTTCCGCCTGCGGGCGTACCCGCTGCGCGTCGACGCCGACGGGGCTCCCGCGCGCGCGGTGGCGGAGTGAGGGGAGCGCCGCCACGGAAGCCGTGCGGAAACCGGAGGCGGCTGGACGGCCGCGCGTCGGTGGCCGCGGGCCGCGGACGCCGGGACGGCGGGGCCGCGGGCCGTGAGCCGGGATCGCACGGTCGCCGCGCTTTGAACACGTTTATACGGCCCTCCCGACTACCGATGGAGTACGACCTGCTCGGGGTCGTGACCCGCTCCGTCGTCAGGGACTTACGACCGGCGGAGGTGTCGAGCCACCGAGCGGGAAGCCACACAACAATGTCAGTCTACGTCGATTACGAGACCCCGGCGGACCTCGCGGAACGAAGCCTCGACGCGCTCGAGGTCGCCCGCGACACCGGCATCGTGAAGAAAGGAACCAACGAGACGACCAAGGCGGTCGAGCGCGGCAACGCCGAGCTCGTGTACATCGCCGAGGACGTCGAACCCGAGGAGATCGTCATGCACCTCCCAGAGCTCTGCGAGGAGAAGGGCATCGCCTACGTCTTCATCGAGACGCAGGACGATGTCGGCCACGCGGCCGGCCTAGAGGTCGGCTCCGCGGCCGCGGCGGTCACCGAGGCCGGCGACGCCGAGGAGGACATCGACGACATCGCGGGCAAGGTCGAGGAACTGCGGTAACCCACCATGTCCGCCGAAGAGCAAGAGAGCGGCTCCACGCCCGCCGAGGTCGTCGAGATCGTCGGCAAGACCGGGATGCACGGCGAGGCCATGCAGGTCAAGTGCCGCATCCAGGAGGGCGAAAACCAGGGCCGCATCATCACGCGGAACGTCCTGGGTCCCGTCCGGATGGGGGACGTCCTCCAGCTGCGCGAGACCCAGCGCGACGCCGACTCCATCGGAGGTCAGTAAGCCAATGCCCCAGCAACGAGACTGCGACTACTGCGGCGCCGACATCGAGCCCGGCACGGGCACGATGTTCGTCGCCGTCGACGGCAGCGTCACGCACTTCTGTTCGGCCAAGTGCGAGAAGAACGCGGACCTGGGTCGCGAGGCGCGCGACCTGGAGTGGACGGCCGAGGGCCAGGAGTAACGCACCATGAGCGAACACGACGAACGCACGTTCGTGATGGTCAAGCCGGACGGCGTCCAGCGCGGCCTCATCGGGGACATCGTCTCCCGGTTCGAGGACCGCGGCCTGAAGCTCGTCGGCGCGAAGTTCATGCGGATCGACGAGGAGCTGGCCCACGAGCACTACGGCGAGCACGAGGGCAAGCCGTTCTTCGAGGGGCTCGTCGAGTTCATCACCTCCGGCCCCGTCTTCGCGATGGTGTGGGAGGGCGCCGACGCCACCCGCCAGGTTCGGAAGATGATGGGCGAGACCGACCCCGCCGAGTCGGCCCCGGGCACGATCCGCGGCGACTACGGGCTGGACCTGGGACACAACGTCATCCACGGCTCCGACCACGAGGACGAGGGCGCCAACGAGCGCGAGATCGCCCTGTTCTTCGACGAGGACGAACTCGTCGACTGGGACCTCGACGCGGCCGACTGGGTCTACGAGGACTGACGTCCGGCGTGGTTCGGCGGCCGCACGGCCGCCGACCGGCGACGGACGCTCGCGGCTCGCGATCCCTCCCGGAACGCTCCGAGGCCCAGCGGCGTCGCCGCCGACGGGGTATGGAGGGGCCCCGGAAGAAACCGGCAATTATTGCTTTCTCGCGCGATGTGAGGTCAGTTGACACGAAACACGGAGGGTATGAGCGACGCCGAGGAGCCGTCGGGAACGGGAGCACACGGACACGCACACGCGGACCACGATCACGACCACGGCGTGGAGGGGCCGGGGTACGCGACGCCGCAGGCGGCGATCGAGGAGTCCGAGCCCGAGGAGACCGCCTACGTGATGGGGCTGTACACCGGGAGCGACGTGGACGCCCCCGACTTCCTCGCGGTGGTCGACGTGGACCCCGACTCCGACACGTACGCGGAGGTCGTGAACCGCGTCGAGATGCCGAACCGCGGCGACGAGTTGCACCACTTCGGCTGGAACGCCTGCTCGTCGTCGTGTCACGTCGGCGGGCTCGAACGCCGACACCTGCTCGTGCCCGGGCAGCGCTCCTCGCGGATCCACGTGATCGACACCGAGGACCGCCGCGACCCGGAGCTGACGGAGGTGATCGAACCCGAGGAGGTGTACGAACACGACCTCTCGGCGCCCCACACCGTCCACTGCATCCCGGACGGCGAGATCCTGATCAGCATGCTCGGCGACGCCGACGGCGGGCTCCCCGGCGGGTTCCTGGAGCTGAACGACGACTTCGAGGTGGAGGGACGGTGGGAGCCGCCGGGGGAGATCGAGATGAACTACGACTTCTGGTACCAGCCCCGGCAGAACGTGATGGTCTCCTCGGAGTGGGCCGCCCCGGAGACGTACTACCCGGGGTTCGACCTGGCCGACGTCGAGGCCGGGAAGTACGGCCGGAAGCTTCACTTCTGGGACTGGGAGGCCGGCGAGGTGCAGCAGACGGTCGACCTGGGCGAGGAGGGGCAGATCCCGCTGGAGGTGCGGTTCCTCCACACGCCGGAGTCGACCCACGGGTACGTCGGCGCGGCGCTGTCCTCCAACATCGTTCACTTCTGGGAGGAGGACGGGGAGTACGAGACGGAGGTCGCCATCGACTTCGAGGCGCGCGAGCACCCCGACTGGGACATGCCCGTGCCGGCGCTCCCGACGGACATCCTGATCTCGATGGACGACCGCTACCTGTTCGGGTCGAACTGGCTCCACGGCGAGGTGTGGATGTACGACGTCTCCGACCCGGCGAACCCCCGGAAGGCCGACTCCATCTCGATCGGCGGGTACTTCGGCGAGCGGCAGGAGGTGCAGGGGCGGGAACTGGTCGCCGGCCCGCAGATGCTCCAGCTCTCGCTCGACGGCGAGCGGCTCTACTGGACCACCTCGCTGTTCTCCTCGTGGGACGACACGTTCTTCCCGGAGGAGGGGGAGCGCGGGTCGGTCATGCTGAAGGCCGACGTCGACCCCCGCCGCGGGACGCTCTCGCTGGACGAGGACTTCCTGGTCGACTTCGGCGACCTGCCGGCGGGACCGGCGCGCGCCCACGAGATCCGGTGGCCCGACGGCGACTGCACGAGCGACGTCTGGCAGTAGCCCCGCGTGCCCCACGACCTCGTCCTCCGGTGGGACGACGGCCGCGAGGAGACGGTCGAGGCCGGCTCCGACGAGTCCGTGTTCGCGGCCGCCGAGCGCGCCGGCGTCGGCCTCCCGATCGGGTGTCGGACGGGCGCGTGTGCGACCTGCACCGGGCAGCTCCTGTCGGGGGCGGTGTCGCACCGCAGGCCGCCGCGGGCGCTGGACCGGGACCGGCTCGACGAGGGGTACGTCCTCCTGTGTATCGCCGAACCGCGCGCGGACTGCGTCCTCCGCGTCGGCAGCGCCGTCGCGCGCGAACTCACGTCGAACCCCTGGAAGTGAGGTCGAACCCCCGGAAGTGACCGCGTCCGACGCGACCCGACCGCCGCTCAGTCGATCCGTTCGGCCGTCTCCTCGTACCGGTCGATCAGCGCGGCGTAGTGGTCGGCGCCGAACCGCCCCGGGGACGGGCCCGCGTCGGCGTCCAGTTCGGTCCTCACCTCGGCCGGAACGCCGGTCACGAGCGTCCGCGGGGGGACCTCCGTCCCCTCGGTGACGACGGCGCCGGCGCCGACGACGGCGTCCTCGCCGACGCGGGCGTCGTCGAGCACGACCGCGTTCATGCCCACGAGCGCCCCCTCGGCCACCGTCGCCGCGTGGACGATGGCGTTGTGACCGACCGTCACCTCCGGTTCGAGGACGGCGTCCTCGTGGAGCACCGCGCCGTCCTGCACGTTCGACTCCCGGCCCACCTCGATGCGGCCGTGGTCGCCGCGGAGGGTGGCGTTGGGCCAGACGCTCGCGTCCTCCGCCAGCACCACGTCGCCGATGACGACGGCGGTCTCGTCCACGTACGCCGACTCCGCTATCTCCGGCTCCGTTCCGTCGAGGGCTCTGATCACGGCGGAGGGTGCGCGCCTGGGGGGCTTGAAACGTGTGGACCGGGCGGGTCGGGGTCGACGGACCCGACGGCTCGCGCCGCCGGAGCGCTGGCCGGTGTCGCCCCCAACGACAGCATACAAATCGGACGGCGTCCAAGCACGCCCATGGTCACGTTCCTCGCCGGCGGCACCGGCACGCCGAAGCTCCTCGACGGCGCCGCCGACGTCTTCGCCCCCGGATCCACGACCGTCGTCGGGAACACCGGCGACGACGTGGAGCTGGGCGGGCACCTCGTGTGCCCCGACCTCGACACGGTCCTGTTCCACGGCGGCGGCGTCATCGACCGCGAGACGTGGTGGGGGATCGCCGACGACACGACCGAGACCCACGAGGAGCTCCACCGGCTCGCCGACGCCGCCGGCCTCGACGGCGGCCCGCGCTACCTCCCCGAGGCGGCTCAGACGACGGGCCGGGAGATCGCCCGCTGGCGGCGCTTCTCGGGCGTCGCCGAGTTCATGGAGATCGGCGACCGCGACCGCGCGGTCCACGTCACCCGGACCTCGCTGCTCGACGGGGGGAACACCCTCACCGAGGTCACCCGGACTCTCGCGGACGCCTTCGGCCTCGATATCGACCTGCTCCCGATGAGCGACGACCCCGTGGCGACGATCGTCCACACGGCCGAGGGGCCGATGCACTTCCAGGAGTACTGGGTGGCGAACCGCGGCGAGCCGGCGGTCGAGGACGTCGAGTTCCGCGGCGGCGACGCCGCGGCGGCGACCGACGCCGTCCGCGACGCCCTCGGCGACGAGGTGGTGATAGGCCCCTCGAACCCCGTCACCAGCATCGGACCGATGCTCGCGGTCGAGGGGATCCGCGCGGCGCTCGCGGAGACGCCGGTCGTCGCCGTCTCGCCGTTCGTGGAGGACCGCGTGTTCTCCGGCCCGGCCGCCGACCTGATGCGGGGCGTCGGTCGCGAGCCGAGCACCGCCGGCGTCGCGGCGGCGTACCCGTTCGCGGACGCGTTCGTGCTCGACGAGGCGGACGGCACCGACCTCGACCGGCCGGTCGTGCGCACCGACACCCGGATGGACGACGCCGCCGACGCCGCCCGCGTGGCCCGGGCGTGCCGGGAGGCGCTGGAGGTGGTCCGGTGACCGGGAGCGGAAGCGGGGACCGGAGCGACGCGGGCGGCCGCCCGGCGCCCGCCCGGACCCTCGGGATCGACCCGCCGGTGGCGCTGTCGAGCCTCTCGGGCGAGTCCGACGCCGAGTGGGCGCTCGCGGGCGCCGAGCACGCGGGCGCGGCGTTCCTCGGCGGCATCGCGGTCGACCGGGAGAGCCGCGAGGCCGTCCGCGGGATGGTCGCCGACCGCGACCGCGACGAGTTCCTCCCCGAGGACCCCGTCGCGTGGATCGACGCGCAGCTGGCCGCCGTCGCCGACGCGGACGCGGCTCTGCGACCCGCGGTGAACGTCCGCGCCACCCGGCCGGAGGCGATCCGGGGCGCCGCCGCGGTGTGTGCCGACCACGGCGCGATCCTGGAGGTGAACGCCCACTGCCGGCAGGCGGAACTGTGCGCGGTCGGCTGCGGCGAGTCGCTCCTGCGGGACACCGACCGCCTCGCCGGGTACGTCGCCGCCGCGAGCGACGCCGGCGCGGACGTGAGCGTGAAGGTCCGCGCGGAGGTCGACGGCGTCGACCCGGCGGGGACGGCCCGCGCGGTCGCGGACGCCGGCGCGGACGCGGTCCACGTCGACGCCATGGACTCCGAGGGCGTCGTCGGCATCGTCAAGGACGCGGCACCGGGGATGACGGTGATCGCGAACAACGGCGTCCGCGGCCGCGCGACGGTCCGCGAGTACCTCGCCGCCGGCGCCGACGTGGTGAGCGTCGGCCGGCCCAGCGACGACCCGCGCGTCCTCCGGCGGGTACGCGAGGCCGTGGACGAGTGGGTCGCCGAGGAGGGCACCGCAGGGAGGCAGGAGGGGCGCGACGCGCCGGAGGTGTCGCGGTGACCGCGACACCCGACGGGGTCCCGCGCCGGGACCCCGCCGCGAACGCGGAACTCGCGCTCCTCCTGGAGGTCGCGGGCACGCCGAAGCCGGGGAACGTCGACCGCCGGCGGGACCTCGCGGACCTGCGCTTCGAACACTTCCTCGCCGGGGCGGTGGGCGCCCGGCCCGGCCTCGACCGCGCCGCCGCCGGCGACCCCGTGGGCGAGGCGTTCGAGGCGGCCGTCGCGGGGATGAGCGAGCAGTCCGGCGGCAACACGCAGTTCGGCTGTCTGCTCCTGCTCGTCCCGCTCGTGCGCGCGGCCGCCGCGGGCGACCTCTCCCGCGAGGGCGTCCGCGCGGTGTGCGAGGCCACGACCGTCGCGGACGCCGCGGGGTTCTACCGGGCGTTCGAGCACGTCGACGTGGCGGTGACGGACCCGCCCGAGGGGATGGACGCGCTGGACGTGCGCCGCGGCGCCGACGCGGTGGCGACGCTGCGCGAGCGCGGCCTGCCGCTGTTCGACGTGCTGCGCGAGTCCGCCGACCTGCCCGACGGCCGCGGCGACGCTAACGCCCGCGAGTGGGTCGAGGGCTTCCCGCGGACGTTCCGCGCGGCGGCGGCGATCCGCGCGGACGAGGGGCCGATCACGGATCGCACGGCCCGCGCGTTCCTCGACCTGCTCGCGGAGGCCGAGGACACGCTCGTGCGAACCCAGCACGGACCGGAGGTCGCGCGGGAGGTGCGCGAGCGGGCGGACGAGGTCGACACGCTCGACGAGGCGGAGGCGTGGGCGGAGGAGCTGGTCGACCGCGGGGTCAACCCGGGGACGACGGCCGACATCGCCGCCGCGGCGCTGTTCGTCGCGCTCGAACGGGGGGTGTCGGTGTGAGCGAGCGCCCGTCCGACGACGCCGGGGACAGCGACGGCGGAGACGACGACGCCCACGGCGGGAACGCCGACGCCGACGCGGGAACGGCGACCGACGCCTGGCCCGCGGACCTCCGCGGCGTCACCGAGTCGGTCGTGGCGACGCTCGGCCCGAACGGGAAGTGGAACGTGGCCGCGCTCGGCCTCCACGCACCCGAACACGACGACAGACCGGCCGAGGCGCCGGTGCGCGCGCGGACGTGGGGCCGGACGCGGACCCGGCGGAACTTCACCGAGCGGGGCGGCGGCGTCGTCCAGTTCGTGACCGACCCGCGCGACTTCGTCGACGCCGCGGCGACGGTCCGCGAGGAGGACGAGCCCGTGCTCGACTCGGCGGACGCGTGGGCGGAGGTGACGGCCGAACGCGTCGACAGCGGCGAGCGCGGCGGCACGGAGTGGGTCGACTGGCACCTGCGCGTGACCGACGCGGCCGTGGAGCGGACGGGGGTGCGGACGATCAACCGCGGGTTCGCCGCGGTCGTCGACGCCACGGTCGCCGTCTCGCGGCTCGACGTGCCGGCGTACGACACCGACGTCCTGCTGGAGCGGCTTCGGTACTTCTCGGACGTGGTCGACCGCTGCGGCGGGCCGGCCGAGCGCGAGGCGTTCGAGCGGTTGAGCGACGCCAGCGGGTGGCGTGCGAGATGCGAGTGCAGCGAGCATCTCGATGCGAAGGGGGAGCGGAGCGACCCGTGAGCCCTGCGCGGTCGAGCGAGCGGGCCGTCGAGCGGCCGCGACGCGGGCGACGCGGAACGAACGCTTTTAGTTCGCGTTCCGTCTTGTTCCCGACATGGCGATCAAACCCAAGTACGTCAAGCAGCTCGCGACGCTGCTGCTGGAGAAGTACCCGGAGTCGTTCAACACGGACTTCGAGACGAACAAGGAGAACGTCGAGAAACTGACCAACGTGGAGTCGAAGGGCGTCCGCAACCGCATCGCGGGCTACATCACGCGCAAGAAGGCCAGCAGCGCGGCCTCGGCGTAATCTGCTACCGGAGTTCTCGCGGACGCGCGTCCGACGTCCAGTGACCGGCGAGCCGCGGCCGTGCGTGCCGTCGCTCCCGTCCCCGGCGGCACGGACCCGGGCACCGCCGCGGTCTCGGCGGTCACGCTCGGCTTCGGGCGTCCTGCGGCGCCGGCGTTCCGGCGTGCGTTCCGGGCACACGCAACCGACAGGTTGAACGACGAGGCCCGCCGCTCCCCGGTATGTCGACTTCCTCGCTCGCGGACCGGCTGGGGACGTCACCGGAGACGGCGTACCTCGCGGCCGTCACGGCGGGCGTGCTCGCTCTGGCCGGCGGAGCGCTGGCGTTCCCCGAACGCGTGTACGACGGCTTCATCTGGCACTACTTCTGGGGACCGGTGCAGGCCGACGCCAACTCCGCGGCCTGTGCGATCCGCCCCGGCAGCAGCGTCGAGTACCTCTACTCGCAGGCGGAGTGCACCGCCGCGGCCGAGCCGGTCGCCTACCCCGGCTACACGCTGGTCTCGGAGGCCGGCTACGTGGCGATCCTGCTCGTCGCGCTCGCCGGGGTCGTCCTCCTGTTACGCCGGCTGGACATCGCACGGAGCACGGACTTCTTCCTCGCGCTCGTCCCCTTCTTCGTGTTCGGGGGCGCGCTGCGCGTCGTCGAGGACGCCGACAACGCGATGGCCGACACGCTGCTGCCGTACCCGTGGGACACCCTGCTCATCAGCCCGATCATCTACTTCACCGTCTTCGGGCTCACCCTCGCGGCGGTCGTCGCGGCCGTCTGGCTCGACCGCCGCGGCGCCATCGACGGCATCGAGCGGCCGATCCTCGGGGTCGGCATCGCGCTGAACGTGCTCACCGTCGGCTTCCTCGCGGCGCTGGCGCTCGAACCCGGCAATCCCGTCACCTTCTACCCGCAGGTGATCGGCGTCATCCTCGTCGCCACCGCCGTCGCCACGGCGGGGACGTGGTACGCGACGCGGGCGGCGATCCCGTGGGTCCACTCGGGCACGGGGGCCGCGGGCGTCGTCGTCATCGCCGCCCACGCGCTCGACGGCGTCGCCAACGTCGTCGGCCTCGACTACATGGTCGCGCTCGGCGCCGGCCCGAACCTCGTCCCGAAGCACCCGGTGAACCAGTTCATCGTCGACACCGCGGGCGCCGCGTGGCCGTTCCTCGTGGTGAAGCTCGTGGCCGCCGTGCTGGTGCTCGCCATCTTCGAGGAGGAACTGTTCGCCGAGTCGCCGCGCTACGCGGTGTTGCTGCTGATCGCGGTGACCGCCGTCGGGATGGGCCCCGGGACGCGCGACATGCTGCGCGCGACGTTCGGGATCTGAGCGTCCGTCTCGGTTCCGGTCCGGCAAAGAGTTCCGCTAGTCCGGTGCTCCGTGGAGTTCCGATCCCAGCAGGTACAGCGGGTAGCCGAACAGGAACAGGAGAACCGCTGCGCCGCCGCTGACCGTCAGATACGACACCGGCTGTATCCGTCCTCGGTCGACGGCGAGGAAGGTGAACAGAAGGAGAGACACGGCGACGAGTTCGCCCGCCAACAGCCTGCGTCGCGTCCGTCCCGGGGTCACGGTTCCGAGCGCGAACTGGAGGCCCAGCCCGACCGACCCGAGGAGGATCCACTCGGGGAACTGGGGGACGAGAACGCGACCCTCCCGGACCCACCACGCGGCAACGACGACACAGAACGCGGTCGCGGCGGCGACGAGTCCCGACCGGACCGCTTGGGGAGTCGTCACCGTCCGCGGGTGCTCCCGTCGGCGGAGTCGGACGGCGGCCGTCGCAGTCAGAGCGACGAGGAGCGATCCGACCAGGAGTAGGACGAACTGGAGGACGCCGAGGATCCCGAAGCCGCTCGGGAGGACGCCGACCGTGGTCGCGAGCCCGTACCCGAAGACGCCGATCCCGAGAAGGAACACCGCCGCGATCAGCACACCGGCTCGGCTCGTGGCTCCGTCGGGGGGCGACCCCGTCCGCGCCTCGCTCGACATGTGGGGTACGTTCCCCCAGTCGCGGGGGGAACAAGTGTCTTCAGGGAAAGCCTACGGAGTCCGCTGGATCCGGACCTACTCCAGCACGACCAGCACGTCGCCCATGTCCACCGAGTCGCCCTCGCCGACGAGCACCCGACTCACGACGCCGCCCTTGTCGGCGACCACGTCGTTCTCCATCTTCATCGCCTCCAGCACGCACACCACGTCGCCGGCGGCGACCTCGTCGCCCTCGCTCACGTCGACCGAGAGGATGGTGCCCTGCATCTCGGCGGCGATGGCCTCGCCGTCCCCCTCGACGACGACCTCGTCCCCGCCGTCGTCCTCCTCGGCCACGTCGGGGCGC
This sequence comes from Halobaculum sp. EA56, assembly GCF_051195075.1. Taxonomy (NCBI): domain Archaea; kingdom Methanobacteriati; phylum Methanobacteriota; class Halobacteria; order Halobacteriales; family Haloferacaceae; genus Halobaculum; species Halobaculum sp. EA56. The sequence goes on along the minus strand of NZ_JBNTJX010000004.1, from coordinate 165,938 downwards.
TCCATCCGGCCCGAGCCCGAGCTCCCGCCGTTGGGCGTCGGGATGGCGGGCGCGCCGCGCTCCTCGAGGCTCACGTCGAAGCGCTTGCCGTTCACCTCGACGGTGAACTCGCGCTCGGTGGACTCCTCCTCGTCCGTGTCGACCCCGGCGGCGTCGCCGGTGCCCCACCGCTCCTGAGCCTCCGCGAAGCGCGAGCGGTCGATCCCCTCGTCGAGGTACTTGGTGGTGTGTTTGCCCTCGACGAACGTCTCGTCGGTGAGCATCAGCCGGTGGAACGGGACGACGGTGACGACGCCCTCGATGTCGTACTCGGCGAGCGCCCGCTTCGAGCGGGCGATGCACTCCGCGCGGTCGGACCCGTGGACGATCAGCTTCGCGATCATCGAGTCGTAGTCGGTGACGATGTCGTCGCCCTGGCGGAGCGCGTCGTCGAGGCGGACGCCGATGCCGCCCGGCGGGTCGTACGTCTCCAGGTGCCCCTCGTTGGCGGGCGCGAAGTCGTTCGCGGCGTTCTCGGCGTTGATCCGGAACTCCATCGCGTGACCCTCCAACTCGACCTCGTCCTGGGAGAACCCGATCTCCTCGCCCATCGCGACCCGGAGCTGTTCCTTCACGATGTCGATGCCCGTCAGCTCCTCGGTGACGGTGTGCTCGACCTGGATGCGCGTGTTCACCTCCAGGAAGTAGAAGTTCGCGTCCGGGCCGAGCGGCTCGTCGGGGTCGCGGTCGGGGTCCTCCTCGACGAGGAACTCCACGGTGCCGGCGTTGGTGTAGTCGGCCGCGCGGACGCCGCGGCGGGCCGCCTCGCCGATCCGCTCGCGGAGCTCGTCCGAGAGCGCCGGGGAGGGGCCCTCCTCGATCACTTTCTGGTGGCGCCGCTGGAGCGAGCAGTCGCGCTCGCCGAGGTGGCGGACGTTGCCGTGCTCGTCGGCGACGATCTGCACCTCGATGTGGCGGGGGGTCTCCAGGTACCGCTCCAGGTACACCGAGTCGTTCGAGAAGTACGCCTGCCCCTCGCGCTTGGCCGACTCCAGGAGGTCTCCGGCCTCGTCGGCCGACTCGACGACCTTCATCCCGCGGCCGCCGCCGCCGCCCTCCGCCTTGATCGCGACGGGGTAGCCGTGTTCGTCGCCGAAGTCGGTGACCTCCTCGACCTCCGTGACGGGGTCGGTCGTCCCGGGGACGATCGGGACGTCCGCCTCGTCCATGATCCGTCGGGCCTTCGTCTTCTCGCCGAGCGCCTCCATCGCCTCGGCGTCCGGGCCGACCCAGGTGATCCCCTCCGCGTCGGCCACCTTCGCGGCGAAGTCGGCGTTCTCCGCCAGGAAGCCGTAGCCCGGGTGGATCGCGTCGGCGTCGGCCTTCCGGGCGGCCTCGACGATCGCGTCCTGGTCGAGGTAGGAGTCGGCCGCCCGCGCGGGGCCGACGTTGTACGCCTCGTCGGCGTAGCGGACGTGGCCGGAGTGCTTGTCGGCCTCGGAGTACACCGCGACCGTCTCGATGCCCAGTTCCTCGCAGGCGCGCATCACCCGGACCGCGATCTCCCCGCGGTTGGCGACCAACACCTTGTCGAATCCCCGAGTTTCGGTCATTCTTGCGAGACGGTTCCGCCGGCCGTCTACTCAAACCGTCGGTTCGGGGTCGTCCAGCCCCCGCCGATCGGCGGTTGACGGGCCGGAAGATTACCGTGCGCGCGAGTGAACGATCCGGCATGCGCGTCGTCGGCCACCGGGTCCGTCCGGATCGCGCTACTCGGCGCCGATCGCGTCCGCGACGAGCGCGCGTTCGGCCTTCCGGAGGTGGGCGGAGGCGGTCGCGCGGGCGCAGCCGAGCGAGTCGGCGACCGCGTCGAGATCGGTCTCCCGCGGAACCTCGTAGTAGCCGGCGTCGAAGGCGACCGCGAGCGCCTCCCGTTGCCGGGCGGTCAGCCGGGCCGCCGGCGACCCGAGCCGGTGGTCCAGGTCGCCGACGCTGTGCACCGTTGCGTCGAACCCCCCGGGCAGGTCGTGGACGGCCGCCCGCAGCGCCTCCGCCCTGCCGACGACCCGCAGGCGCATGCGCCCGTCGCCGTCGTACAGGACCGGGAACGGGACCACGAGTCCACGCTCCGCGAAGGCCTCGCGCCACGCGGCGTCCGACGGGCGGGTCTCCTCCGCGACGAAGGCGTAGAACCGGCAGTCGTCCACGGGCGAGAGCTGGAACTCCCGGACCGAATCGACGCCGGCCACCGCCTCGCGGTACCGGTCGCGGTCACCCTCGACGAGGAACAGGAGGTACTCGACGCCCCGGTCGGGGAGCCCGTGGCGCGCCAGCAGTTCCTCCCGCCTGACCGCGTCGGTCTCGGCGATGAACGTCTGCATCGGGTGGCGGGCGTCCGACGGCCGTTCGATCGTCGCGTCGAGGTAGCGCATCGGTCCGATCCGTTCGGTAGCGGGCGATACTATATAAACACACGACGAGGTTCGTGCGAATCTCGAACCGGCCACGCCGATCAGGACCGAGTATGAAGGGTCCGACAGCCACCGAGGACACCGCGACGGACGATCGAGCGGACGGCGACACGCGACGGGGATCCGAAACCGGATCGGGGGTCCCGCCCCGCCGAAACGAGGGCGCCGCAGCGCCGGGATCGGATCCCGAGCGTGCGTCGCTCCCGCCCGGTCCCGACGGCGTCCCAGTGCTCGGGACGCTCCCGCGGTTCGTCCGTGACCCGTTCGCGTTCTACGACCGGCTGTTCGAGTACGGCGACGTGGTCTCCTACGACTTCGGGATCTGGAACAACGTCGCGCTGTTCCATCCGGCCGACGTCGAGCGCGTGCTCGTGGACGACGCCGACGGCTTCCGGAAGTCCCACGTCCAGCGACGCTCCGGGGTGGACTTCCTGGAGAACGGGTTGCTCCTCGCCGAGGGGGAGGAGTGGCGCGAGCAACGGACGCAACTCCGGCCGCTGTTCTACCGCGAGAAGATCAAGGCGTTCGCCGACGCGATGGTCGAGGAGGCCCGTCTGCTGGTCGACTCGTGGGACGACGGCGAGGTGATCGACCTCCAAGCGACGTACTCGACGCTCGCGATGCGCGTGCTCGGCCGGACGCTGTTCGGCGTCGACGTCAACGAGGGCGAGGGGTACGAGGTGATCCGCGCGGCCGCGGCCAGCGTGCAGGAGCGCGCCGACGCGGGGTCGGTCACGGCGTTCCTCCCCGACTGGGTACCGACGCCGACGAACCGCCGCTTCGCCCGGGATACAGCGGCGTTCCGGGCGTACGTCGACGACCTCGTTCGCCGTCGCCGGGGTACCGACCCCGCCGAGGCGGACGACCTGTTGACCCTGCTGGTCGGCCTCGGGGAGGGCGACGCCCTCTCGGACGAGGCGGTGCGCGACCAGCTGATGACGTTCCTGTTCGCCGGTCACGAGACGACGTCGCTCGCCCTCGCGTACGGCACGCACGCGCTCGCCCGCCACCCCGCCGTCGCCGAGCGCGTACACGGGGAGGTGACGGACGTCGGCGACGACGACGGCGGTCGCGCCGCGCCCCTCGACGCGACCGCCCTCCGCGACCTCGACCTGACCGACCGGGTCGTCAAGGAGACGCTCCGAAGGTACCCGCCCGCGTACGTCCTGTTCCGCGAGCCGGCCGCGGACGTGGTCGTCGGCGGCTACCGGATCCCGGCGGGAACGAACGTCTCGCTGCCCGTCTGGCGGCTCCACGCCGACCCCCGGTGGTGGGACGACCCGGAGGCGTTCGACCCCTCACGGTGGATCGAGGAGGACCCTGACCGCCCCGAGTACGCGTACCTCCCGTTCGGCGGCGGCCCGCGCCACTGCATCGGAATGCGGTTCGCGTCGCTGGAACTGCGCGCGACGCTCGCGGTCGTGTTCGGCGCGGTCGACGTCGAGCCCGTGACGGACGGCGAGCCGTCGTTCGAGGCGGCGGCGACGCTGCAGCCGAGCGAGCCGCTCCGCGTTCGCGTCTCGAAACGGTAGGCGGGTGTCCGGGCGGGGGCTCCGTCCGCTCAGAACCGGTCGGTCCGCCCGCTGGCGGTCCACGCGTCCGTCGGCGCGCCCCGCGGCGCGCGCGCGGCGCGCCCCTGAAGCGCGTCGAGGCGGCCCGCGAACGCCCAGCGCTTGCCGTCCCACGTCTCCTCCCCGTCGTCGGCCGCGGCGGCCGCGGCGGCGGCCTCGGAGTCGCGGACGTGCGCGCCGACCGCGGCGACGATGGCGGCCGCCTCCTCGGCGTCGGCGTCGTCCGGGAGCGTCAGCCGCTCCGCGAGCGTGTCGGGGTCCGAGGGCGCTGACGGGTCGACCGGCTCGGCGTCGTCCGTCGGCTCGGCCCGGTCGGGGTCGTCGGTCGCCATCTCAGATCGGGATGTTGCCGTGTTTCTTCTCCGGGAGCGAGTCGCGCTTCGAGGAGAGCATCTCCAGGTCGTCGATGAGTCGCGGGCGCGTCTCCGGGGGCTCGATCACGTCGTCGAGGAACCCCTTGTCGGCGGCGGTGTAGGGGTTCGCGAACTCCTCGCGGTACTCGTCGATCAGCTCCTGGCGCTTCTCCTCGGGGTCGTCGGCGTCGGCGAGCTCGTCGTCGTAGAGGATGTTCACCGCGCCCTGCGGGCCCATCACGGCGATCTCCGCGGTCGGCCACGCGTAGTTCACGTCGCCGCCGATGTGCTTGGAGGCCATCACGTCGTAGGCGCCGCCGTACGCCTTGCGCGTGATAACCGTCAGGAGCGGCACGGTCGCCTCCGAGTAGGCGTACAGCAACTTCGCGCCGTGGCGGATGATCCCGTTGTGCTCCTGGTCGGTGCCGGGCATGAAGCCGGGCACGTCGACGAACGTGAGGATGGGGACGTTGAACGCGTCGCAGAAGCGGACGAACCGCGCGCCCTTCTCGCTGGCCTCGATGTCGAGCGTGCCGGCGTTGACACGCGGCTGGTTGGCGACGACGCCGATCGAGCGGCCGTCGAGGCGGGCGAAGCCGGTGACGATGTTCTTCGCGAAGTCCGCGTGCGTCTCGAAGAACGAGCCCTCGTCGACGACGCGGTCCACGACGTTCGTGATGTCGTAGGGCTTGCGCGGCTGGTCCGGGACGATCGTGTTCAGCTCCTCGTCGGCGCGCTCGGGGTCGTCCCACGGGTCGACCCTGGGCGGGTCCTCGACGTTGTTCTGCGGGAGGTACGACAGCAGGCGGCGCATGTCGTCGAGCGCCTCCTCCTCGGAGTCCTCCGCGAAGTGGGCGACCCCGGAGGTGGAGGCGTGGGTCTGTGCGCCCCCCAGTTCCTCGAAGCTCACCTCCTCGCCGGTGACCGTCTTGATCACCTCGGGGCCGGTGATGAACATGTGGCTGGACTCCTTCACCATGAACACGAAGTCCGTGATCGCGGGGGAGTACACCGCGCCGCCGGCGCACGGGCCCATGATCCCCGAGAGCTGGGGGATGACGCCCGACGCCTCCGTGTTGCGCCGGAAGATCTCCGCGTAGCCGGCGAGCGAGCCGACGCCCTCCTGGATGCGCGCGCCCGCGGAGTCGTTGAGGCCGACGACGGGCGCGCCCACGTCCATCGCCTTGTCCATCACCTTGCAGACCTTCTCGGCGAACACCTCGCCCAGCGAGCCGCCGAAGACGGTGAAGTCGTGGGCGAACACGAACGTCTTCCGGCCGTTCACCTCGCCGTAGCCGGTGACGACGCCGTCGCCGTAGATCTGTTTCTCCTCCATCCCGAACGTGTGGGTGTCGTGCGTCCGGAACTGGTCGAACTCGTGGAAGGTGCCGTCGTCGAGGAAGTAGTCGACCCGCTCGCGCGCGGTCATCTTGCCCTTCTCGTGCTGGCGCTCGATGCGCTCCTCGCCGCCGCCCTTCTCGGCCTCCGCGCGCTTCTCGCGGAGCTCCTCGATCCGGTCCTCCATCGTCACGGCAGATCACCTCGGGTCGACGCGTACATTCGTTGGGTGGACGGTGCGGCGAGGCGCCCCTTAGGGGTTCCGTAACGGGCTACGACTGCGCGGCCCCGTCGCCCGCGATCACCGACCGGACGCGCTCCCACGTCAACTCGACGCGGGCGCCGACCTCGGCGGCGGCGAGCGCGCCGCACGCGTTCGCGACCGCGAGCGCGCGCTCGTAGCCGCCGCCGTCGAGGCGGGCGGCGAGGAACCCGGCGGCGAACGCGTCGCCCGCGCCCGTCGTGTCGACGGCGTCGGCGTCGAAGCCGTCGTGCGTGTAGGTGCGGCCCTCCGCCCGGGCGTGCACCTCCGAGCCGGCGGCGCCGTGGGTGACCACCAGGGTCGCGTCCTCCCGGAGGGCGCCGTAGCGGGTCGCCCCGTCCTCGTCCTCCTCCAGCAGCGCCGCCGCCTCGCGACGGTTGCAGAAGACCAGGTCCGCGAGCGCGAGCGTCCCCGAGAAGTCGCGGTCGGCGAAGCGCCGCCCCGGCGCGAAGCTCACCGCGGCGCCGACCTCGCGGGCGCGCTCGGCGAGCGCCGCCGCCACCGCCGGCGGCTGGTTCGTGAGGTGGAGCAGGTCCGTCCCCTCGGCGAGCGCGCCCGGCGGGAGGTCGCCGGCCGCGAACGCCTCGTTGGCGCCCTCGTCGGAGAACACCATCACCTCGCCGTCGGCGTCGACGACGAGGTACTTCACGGCGGTGTCGCCGTCGGCCCGGACGAGGTGGGTCCGGACCCCCGCCCGCGACAGTTCCCGGCCCGCGTGCTCGCCCTCGGCGTCGTCGCCGACGGATCCGAACAGCGCGGCGTCCGCGTCGAGCCCCGCCAGCACCGCCGCGACGTTCGCCGCGCTCCCGCCGCCCGCCTGGTGGCGGCGCTCGATCGCGACCTCGCCGTCCGGTTCCGGCAGGCGGTCGACGATCAGCGTCACGTCCCAGTTGACGTGGCCGGCGCAGAGGACGCGGGGACCGCCCCCGGCGCCGTCGGCGCGCCCGGCGACGGGGGCGCCGGGGTCGGCGCCGTCGCTCCCGGCGCCCCGGTCCGGGTCGCTCCCGCTGCTCATTCGGCGGGGGCCCCCGCCGCGTCCGCCGACTCCCGCTCCGGCTCCTCCCACGGTCGGTCGGCGCTCTCGCCGAACAGCTCCCGCATCAGCGTCACGATGCTCTCGGGCGGGAACTGCCCGGACTCGGTGACGATGGCGTCGACGTACCGCGGCGGCGTCACGTCGAAGGCCGGGTTGTGAACCTCGACCTCGCCGATCCCCTCGCGCGTCTCCGTGTCGATCACCTCCGTCTCGTCGCGCATCTCGATCTCGACGGTGTGGCCGGTGAGCGTGTCGGGGTGGAGCTTGATCGTCTGGGCCGCGACCATGATCGGGACGCCCCGCTCGCGGGCGTTGACGGCGAGCCCGGAGGTGCCGATCTTGTTGACGACGCCCCCGTCGGCGGCGATGGAGTCGGCCCCCACGAGCACGTGGTCGGCCTCGTCGAGGTAGCGCCGCGCGGCCGAGTCGACGATCAGCGTCACGTCGACGCCCAGGTCGCGTAGTTCGCTCGCGGTGATGTGGCCCTGGTTGCGCGGGCGCGTCTCCTTGACGATGGCCGAGACTTCCTTCCCCTGCTCGACGGCGTGTTCGACGCACGAGAGCGCGTCCGTCGAGTGGCAGTGGGTCATCACCGTGTCGCCGTCGCGGAGGCGGTTCGCCCCCACCCGCCCGAGGTCGCGCTGGGCGCGGCCGAGGCGGTCCGTGAACGCGGTCGTCGCCGCCAGCACCGACTCGCGGAGCGCCTCCACGTCGTCGCCCTCCATCCGCCCGAGGGTGTAGCGGAGGGCGTTCGGGAGCGACACGGCCGTCGGGCGGGTGTCGTACAGCCGACGGCCCGCGTGGCGCATCGCGCGCCGGAACGCGGCGGGCCCCTCGGCCTCGGTCTCGCGGGCCTGCGCGGCGAGCGCGTCCGCGGCCGCGGCCGCGATGGTGGCGGCGCCGCGGATCTCCATCGTCGCGATGTCGGCGGCGGTGTCGTCGACCGCGTCCGCCAGCGGGGGGTCGTCGGTCATGACCGCCCCGTTCGGGACGGCGGGTTATCAGTTGTCGGGGTCGGCACGCGACATTCGTGACACCCACGGCCCCGGGAGCGGCGGTGCGTCGGTCGTCGTGCCGCCGGTCCGCTCAGGTCGACTCCGAGAGGAAGCGCTCGGCGGCCGCGAGGCACTCGGGCTCGTCGGCGACCGCGGAGAACCCCTCGACCAGCCGCGCGCGCTCGTCGGGGTCGGCGGAGGCGGCGCGGACGTAGCGCTTCACCAGCGCGACCGCCGGCGCGGGCGCCGCACACGCCGCCTCCGTCAGGTCCGAGACGGCGTCGTCGAGGTCCCCCCCGGCGACGACCCGGTTCAACAGGCCCCACTCCTCGGCGGTCCCGGCGTCGACCGGGTCGCCGGTGAGCGCGAGTTCGAGCAGCCGCTTGCGGCCGCACGCCTCGCCGACGCGCGCGACGGCGTACGGCGGGTAGGCGCCGATCGTCGCCTCCGGGAGCGCGAACGTCGCGTCCGCAGTCGCGACCGCGAGGTCGGCGGCGGCGACGACCTCGAACCCGCCGCCGTACGCCGGGCCGTCCACGGCCGCGATCACGGGGACCTCGACCCGCTCGGGGCCGAACAGCGCGTCGTACAGCCGGGTCGCCAGCGTCGCCGGCGCCACCTCGTCGCCGAGCCCCGCGACCGAGGCGATGTCGTCGCCCGCGCAGAAGGCGTCGCCGGCCCCGCGGAGCACGACGGCGCGCGCCTCCTCGGCGCCGCGGTCGAGCGCGTCGCGGAACTCGGCGAGGCCCTCCAGCGTCAGCGCGTTCCGTTTCTCCGGACGGTCGAACGTCACCGTCGCCACCTCGCCCGCCAGGTCGTAGCGGATCACGCCGTCGCCTTCCGCCGGGGACACGATAAGCGGGTGGGCCGAACGGGGTCCCGAGCGGGCGCCGCGACTACTCCGTCCGGACCGTCGAGACGCGCGCGTTCTCCTTGAGCCGGATCCCGACGCCGTCGCCGTCGACGGTTCGGCTCACCGTGAGGGGGAGCGCCGGGAGCGACGCCGTCCGGAGGGTCGGATGGCCGGCGCCGCGCGCGACGAGTTCGGTTCTCGGCCGGAGCGTGACCGGGTCATCCCCCGCCAGCGACTCGTTCAGCGTGATCACGTACGTGCCGGCCGCGAGGTCCCACCAGCCGTACTCGTCGTCCGGGTCGCGTCGCTCCGGGTCGATCGGTGCGAGCGAGCCGTCGGCGAGTTCGCCCCCGCCGAAGTCGACGGCGCCGGGGTCGTCGACCGCGTGGACGCCGGCGAGCGTCAGGTCGACCCGGTCCCCGTCGCCGCGGACCTGCGTCTCCCCGTGGACGATCCCGTCGAGCCTGTCGGCGAGCGTCATGCGCGTCGGTTGCGCCGCCAGGGGAAAGAGCGCGGCGGCGGGGATGCCGCCCCGGCCGCCGTGGTTGGTGACGGTCAGCGACGGCGACGCCGACGTGCCGCCGCCCCCGCCGCGACGCACAGCGCCGCGGCGGCGGCCGCGACCCCGAAGCCGGGGCCGGTCGTCTCGGTGCTCCCGCCGGTCGACGTCGTCGCGGCGCTCGACCCCGTCGCATCGGTCCCGGTTCGGGTCACGGGGACGCCGTCGGCAACGATCCGCCCCTCGGCCTCCGCGATGGTCGCGTCGTCGTGCCTGACGGTCACCGTGAACGTGTCGCCGGGGTCGTACTCCGAGAAGTCGAACGCCGCGGCGAAGCTCCCGTCCTCGCCGACGCGCACCGTCTCGCTCCTGATGAACGCCGGTTCCGTGTCTCCGCTCGACTGTACCCGGACCGAGACGTTCGCGCCGGGGTCGAGGTCGGTCGTCCCGCGGACCGTCGCGTCCTCGACCGCGTGGACGCGGACAGTCCCGTTCACCGTCGACAGCGACGCCTCGGACGCGCCGGCCGCGACGCCGGCGACGCCCGCGAGCGCGAGCAACACCGCGCCCGCGACCACGACTCGTCTGCGAGTGGAGGGCCTCATGGTGCGTTCGTATCCGGGGACGGGGACGCGCTAAACCTATCGGAAACGAAGACGGTCGTTTTTGTTATCACGTCGCACGGCGGCGGGACGGTGCGGGTCGCGTCGTCCGTGGGCGGCGCGTCCACGCGTGCCGCCGTCCTACCGGGGCCGACCGAAGGGAGGCCTCCGCTCCTTTGGTGGCCGGCTCGGCCCGGTGACCTCGCCGGCGGCCTTCCGAGGCCTCCCTGCGGTCAGCCCCACCTCGTTCGTGGGCGGCTCGGCCCGATGACCTCGCCGCCGTCCTACCGAGGCCTCCCTGCGGTCGGCCTCGCTTCAGTCGTCGGCGGGCGCGGCGTCCTCGATCGCGGGCACGTCGATCTCGCCGGCGTCGAGTTCCGCTTCGACTTCCCGGGCGGCCTGCACCATGTTCTCCATCTTCGCGTAAGCGGCCTCGCGGGGCAGGAGCTTCAGCCCGCAGTCGGGGCTGATCGTGAGCTTCTCCGGCGGGACCACCTTCAGCCCCTGCAAAATGTTCTCCTTGATCTCCGCGACGGGCTCCACCTCGGCGACGTGGGCGTCGACGACCCCGAGCGCGAGGTCCGGCGCGAAGTTCCCGTCGGCGAACGTGTCGATCTGCTCGTAGTCGTCATTGCACAACTCCACGTCGAACTCGTCGATCGGGTAGTCGTTGATCTCGGGGTAGACGCGCGAGTAGTCGCCGTAGCAGACGTGGAGACCGACGCGGATCTCCTCGTCGATGTCGCTGACGATGCGCTCCAGGCACTCGCCGACGATGGCGTGGTCGTCCGGCGTCGTCGCCAGGGCGGGCTCGTCGATCTGGATGTAGCGGGCGCCCGCCTCGACCAGCTTCTCGATCTCCTCGTTCACGAGGTCCGCGAGGTCGTACGCCAGCGCCTCGTCGTCGTCGTACGCCTCGTTGAACGCCCAGTTCGCGAGCGTGTACGGGCCCGTGATCGGCACCTTCACGGGTCGCTCGGCGACGTCGTCGACGAACTCGAACTCGTCGACCAGCCACGGCTCGTCGTACTCGACCCCCTCGACGACCGACGGCTTGTCGAAGTAGTTGTGGCCCCACACCTTCACCGGGCCGTTGAACTCGTAGCCATCGATCCGCTCGGCGAAGAACTCGACCATCTCCTCGCGGCGCATCTCCCCGTCGACGACCGTGTCGAGGCCGGCGCGCTCGTGCTCGTGGGTGATGACGCGGCAGGCGTCGTCGGTCGCCTCCGCCCACTCGTCCTCGCCGAAGGAGTGCTCGTCGTCCTCGAAGTGGTCGCGCGCGCGATTGAGCCACTTGGGCTTCGGGTAGGAGCCGACCACGGTCGTCAGCAGGAAGTGGTCGTGCTCGTGGTCGTCCGGTCGGAACTGCTCGCGGTTCCCGGGGTTGCGACTCATGCTTCCACCTCCGCCTCGGCGGCGTCGGCGTCACCGGCGGCGATCTCGGCCGCCTCGGCGAGGACGGAGAGCTTCGCCCGATGCTTGTTCACCGGCAGGTAGAACGTCTCGGTGTTCGGCGTCACGTACGTCGTGTCGAACTCCTGTGCGGGGATCTGGTCGTGGACCCAGTCGACGCGCTCGGCGACCGTCCCGGCGTCCTCGACGAGGGTGTTCTGCCCGTCGACGAGGCCGAGGGCGATGTCGCCCTTCGTCCCGAGTTCGTTGATCCACTCCAGGTTCGCGTCGCGGTCGGCGGCGACGAAGTCGAAGCCGATCGCGTCCACGTCCGCGTCCATGAGGTGGGCGTACGCCGTCTCCTCGAACGCCTCCCAGTACGTCTGGACGACCACGTCGGCGTCGGTGGCGGCGGCGACGCGGTCGACGGTCTCGCTTGCCAGCTCGTTCAGGTCGTCGCCCGGGGCGTTCGTCACGTAGGACGGCTCCAGGAGGAACAGCGTCTCGTGGGCCGGGAACGCCTCCACCTCGCCGGCGAGGAAGTCGCCGACGGCGTCGAGGAACGCCGCCTCGTCGCCGTAGTGCTCGTCGCTCGCGAGGTCCGCGAGGGTGTACGGGCCCGGCAGGACGGCCTGGAGGGCGTCGTCCTCGCCCAGGAGGTCGGCGGCCGCAGACAGTTCCTCGGCCACGTCGCCGGAGGCGGTCAGCTCGCCGACGACGCGCGGGTCGCGGTAGAAGTTGTTGTTGTCGTAGTAGCGCACGATGCCGCCCGTCTCCACGCCCTCGTGGACGGTCAGTGGGTGCGCGAGCATGTCGTCCCAGCGGGCCTGCCCCTCGACGATACGATCGAGGCCGGCGTCGCGCTGATCGGCGACGAACTCGGCGCGCACGTCGTCGTACGCCCCGGCGATCGCGTCGCCCTCGTCGCCGTCGATGAGGTCGTGCTTCTGGTGGCCCTTCAGGTCGGAGAGGTCGTCCTTCGCCCAGTCCGGGAGCGGGTACAGCCCCGGTGTGGTGGCGACTACGTCGGTCATCGACAGTCGGTACGAAATGCCGACGCATAATACTTGTCGTTCGTGCTAATGTCTATCAGTAATCCACCGGGCGGGAGGGGCCCGCCGGTCGGCGTCACTCCCGGGGGCGAAGCGCGAGGACCGACAGCGTCTCGAACGGGTACGACTCCTCGCGCACGGTCTCGGCGTCGAGGCCGCGGGCGACGGCGTACTCGACCACGTCGGCGAAGCCCGTCAGCGAGGAGACGAGCAGCAGCGCGACCCCGTCGGGCGCGAGCACCCGGGGCAGGTCGTCGAGGAACGGCTCGATCAGCTCCCGGCCCGTCTCGCCGCCCGAGAGCGCCACCTCCTGCCAGTCGTCCCACTCGTTGTCGGGGTCCGTCGGGAGGTACGGGGGGTTGAACAGCACCGTGTCGAGCGCGCCCGCGCGGAACGGCCCGAGCAGGTCCGCGCGGACCGCCTCGACGCCGCGCTCGCGGGCGCGCTCGACCGCGTGGGGGTTCACGTCGCTGCCGAGGACCCGCGTCGCGTCGCCCCCCTCGGCCACCCGCCCCGCGACCCACCCGGACCCGGTGCCGACCTCCAGGGTCACGCCGCGGGCGTGTTCGACCGCCGCGTCCGCGAGCAGCCCCGAGTCCTCGGCGGGTTCGTACACGGGCGCGTCGAGGCCGCGGCGCTCCGCGAGCGCGTCGCGCGTGTCGGCGGCCGTCCTCCCCGTTCGATCCGGCGCGTCCGGGTCGGGCCCCTCAGGCATCGTCTCCCCCGGCGTCGTCCGCGGCGGGGCTTCCGTCGCCGCCTCCGCCGTCGCCGCTCGGACCGCCGTCGGCCCTGCCGCCGTTCGCCTCGGCGTCGACCGCCCGGTCGCGCCCCGACCCCTCGACCGCCTCGCCGTCGGCGACGCGGAAGCCGCCCGTCTCGGCGCGGCCGGTGAGCTCCCGCTGCGGGAACGGGATCTTGATCCCGGCCTCCTCGAACGCGCGCTTGACCGCGAGCGTGACGCGCGTCCGGGCCTTCCACATCTTCCGGGCGCTGGGGTTGTCGATGTAGAAGCGCAGGCGGAGCCCGACCGAGGAGTCGCCGAAGCCGGTGAGCACGACGTGGGGCTCCGGCACCGACAACACGAGGTCGTGGTCGCGCATCGCCTCCTCGGCGACCTCGATCGCCTCGTCGACGTCCGTCCCGTAGTCGACGCCCACGTCGAGGTTGAGCCGGAGGCGCCCCTTCCGCGAGCGGTTGACCACGTCCGTGTCCGTGACGTGGTCGTTCGGGATCATCACGTACTCGTCGTCGAACGTCCGGATCTGGGTGTTGACGATCGTGATGTCGGTGACGACGCCCTCCTGGTCGTCGATCACGACCCAGTCGCCCAGCTCGAACGGCCGCGAGAACAGGACGACGAACCCCGCCAGCACCGCGCCGAGCGTCTGCCGGGCGGCGAGGCCGAGGACGATGCCGGCGAAGCCGGCGCCGACGAGGAGGCTCCCCGGGTTGACGCCCCAGACGGCGAACACGACGATCAGCGAGACCGCGTACACCGCGACCTGGACGACGTGGTGGGCGATCTCGCTCTGGTGGTCCGACAGGGCGGTCCGGTCCTGTCCGATCTTGCGGATCGTCCGCTTGGTGAGGCGGGTCAGGAGGGTCGCGCCGCCCAGGATGCCGACCGTCAGGACCGTCCGGGCGACGTTGCGTCCCGAGAACACCTCGGAGGGGACGGCGGTGTCGAGCAGCGACACGCCCTCCCAGACCACCACGACGAACAGCCCGGACGCGACGACCGTCGCGGCGGCCGCGGTCGCCTGGAGGGACTCGATCGCGAGGTCCCGACCCTCGAACCGGTCCTTGAGCAGCGGACCGGCCCGTCGGATCCCGACGAGGAGCGCGACGACCGCGGCCGTCGCGAGAACCGAGGCCGCCAGTTTCGCGCCGGCCGTCGGGAACAACGACTGGATCCACGAGACGGCGTCGGCGGTCGTCGTCGCGACGGCGTCGCCGCCCGGGATCCCGGGCGTCGCCGTGCCCGCCGCGGGGGTGGTCCCGGCCCGCGTCACTGTCCCGGGCCGATCTCGCTCGCGCCCCGGGCGACACGCGCCAGCGCCGCGAACGACGCCGGGGAGAGCTCTCCCGGCCGCCGCGAGAGCACGTCCTCGTCGGTCGCCGCCACGACCGCGTCGGCGTCCGCCAGCCCCGAGATGTGGGCCGTGTTGCGGATCGCGTTGCGGACGGTCTTGCGCCGCTGCGTGAACAGCGCCTTCACGAACCGCAGGAAGAACGCCTCGTCGTCGACCTCGTACTCCGGGTCGCGGGGGCGACACCGGACGACGGCGCTGTCGACGCGGGGTTGCGGGTCGAACGCCTCCGCCGGGACCCGTTCGACGACCTCCACGTCGGCGTAGTGCTGGGCGGACACCGACAGGCGGCCGTACTCGGAGGTCCCCGGTTCGGCGACCATGCGGTCGGCGAACTCGGACTGGAACATCAACACCAGCGGTCGCCCGAGCGGAAGCAGCCGGAACGCGACCTCCGAGGAGACGCCGTACGGGAGGTTCGACACCGAGGCGGTGAACTCGGGGAGGTCGACCGCGAGGGCGTCGCCCTCGATCACGTCGAGGCGGCCGGACGCCACCTCGTCGGCGAACTCCCCGCGGAGGAACGACGCGAGGTCGCGGTCGCGTTCGACGACGGTCACCCGGTCGCCCGCGGCCAGCAGTCGATCTGTGAGGGCGCCCGTCCCGCCGCCGATCTCCAGGAGGTGCGAGCGGTCGGCGTCCTCGGGGAGGTAGCCCGTGAGCCTGTCGAGGACGCGGTCGTCGACGAGGAAGTGTTGGTCGCGGTCGGGGTCGCCGCGGACGCCCGCACGACGCCGCAGGTCGTCCGGATCGCGGAAGTCGGGGGCAGCGTCGGTCATTACCCGCCGTTGACGGCCGGCGGCCGTAAATGCGTCCATGCGGGACGGCCGGGCGGCGAGCGCCGGGCACGCGGAACGGCCGGACGCGGCGTCCCTGCCGCGTCCGCCCCTCGCGGGCGTCCTGGACCGGTCGCTACTTGTTCGCGGTCGGCGCGTCGACGCCCACGAAGATCCGGTACTTCAGGTCGTCGTCGCGTAGCTCCTCCATGATGCGCTCGACGAGCGTTCCCTTCGGGTCGTGGAGCCCCGAGACGCGCTCGGTCAGCTCCTCGAACGACTCGAACGGGCCGCGCTTGCGCTCGTCGAGGACGTTGTTGCGGAGCTTCTTGCCGATCCCCGGGAGGAGGTTCAGCTGGTGGAGCCGGAGGGTGATCGGCTCGGCGTCGTTGTAGAAGTCGACGAACCGCCGCTCGTTCGCCTCGACGATGTCCTCGACGACGTACTCCAGTTCCTGGCGGGCGCCGCGGTTCAGGTCGTCGTAGTCGACCCTGCGCGCGCGTTCGATCCCCGGGGCCGTCTCCGGCTCGATCTGCACGCGGTCGTCGATGCCGAACTCGGCGTCGTCGGTCAGCTCGAACTCGAACAGGCGGAAGTCCCGCTCGCCGAGGGCGTACGCGACCGGCGTCCGCCGGTGCTGCGGGCGGTCGTCGTCCGCGCGGCCGTGCGGCAGGTACTCGAGGATGTACGCGTGGACGGCGTCCTCGTCGCCGGCGTCGTCCGCGTTCGCGTCGGTCGCCGCGTCCTCCGCCTCCCCACCCCCGTCGGTCGACGGGGCGTCGGGCGGGTCGTGTGCCGCGTCGGGGTCGTGTTCGTCGTTCATGCCCGTCGATAGGTCGTCGGTAGTGATAAAAGGTCGTCGCCGTCGCCGCGGTCCGGCGATCCCGCGACGACGGGGGGCCGAGCCGAGGGAGCGTCGCCCGCCGGGACGGGGTCAGGCGTACTTGGCGACGACGTCGAGGATCTCGTCGAGCTCGTCGCCGTCGAGGGCGTACCGCTCCTGGGCGTACACCGAACGGACCTCGGTGCGGTCGCGGGGGAGGAGGTCGGCGAGCTTGTACGCCTGGGGCTCCTCCACCTTCTCCAGCTCCAGCAGCTCCTCGACGAGTTCCAGCGACTCGTCGGCCTCGAGGAACGCGAAGCGGTTGACGTGGTCGACCGCGCGCGCCAGCTCGTAGCGCATCTCGCGGTCCTCGTCGGTCGCCCGCTCGGCCTCGACGGCCCCGAGCAGCTCCTTCGCCTGCGAGACGGTGAGGTACTCCTCGTCGAGCTTCTCCTTGAAGATCGTCATCGCGTCACTCGGTCTGGGCCGTCAGGTGCGCGGGCTTGGCGATGATCGTCTTCGGCTTGCCGCCGTCGACGATCTCGACCTTGAACGCGGCGCCCTGCTTGCCCTGCACGGTGCCGGTGTGCCCGTTGAACCGGGGGTGGAACCGGCCGTCGGGGACCGACGGGTCCAGGTTCAGGTGGACCTTCTGGCCCTCGTCGAACTCGGCGATCGAGCGCTGGGGCGGCGAGGTGCCGCGGTCGCGGGGGTCGTTCGAGAGCTTTCCTCGGGTACCGTGAAGGGGTCCGTTCGAACTCGGCATAGTCGTGCGCGCCCCTTCTCCTGTCGCGCGTATAAATGGTGCGTTCCGCGCGTCGGATGGGGCGGCGTCACAGGGTGCGCGGTCCCGCTCGGCGCCCGATCGATCCGGTCACGCGGGGACGCCGACCCCGAGCACCTCCGCGAGCAGCAGCAGGCCGACGAGCACGCTCGCGACGCCCCCGAGGGCGCGCACGGCGCCCGCGCGGCCGGCGGCCCGGTCGAGCCCCCAGGAGGCGGCGCCCATCGCCGCGACCGTCGCGGCGGCGAACCCGGCGAGGAACGCCGCGCCGTCGACCGGGCTCCCGGCGGTCGCCGCCAGCGCGACGACGACGCCCCCGCTGCCGGCGAGGCCGTGGACGACGCCCACGCCGAAGGACTCGCGGTCGACGTGGGAGTGCGTCAGCCCGACCTCCCGCCGGAGGACGCGGACGTGCGGGTGCCCCTCGGAGTCGTCGCCCGGGGCGTCACCATCGTCCGGACCGTCGGGGTCGCGCTCGCGTCCGCCGTGGACGTGTCGGACCACGACGCGACCGAGCGACGGCGCGCCGACGACGGCACGGACGCCGAGGAGGATCAGGACCAGCGCGACCAGCCCCTCGAAGCCGGCGGCGACCCGGTCGGGGACGCCGACCCCGAGCGCCAGGAACGCCCCGCCGAGCGCGACGATCGGGGCCGCGTGCCCGACGCCCCAGGCGACCCCGGTGGAGCCCGGGCGGTCGGTCTCGCCGACGAGCGCGGCGACGGCGGCGACGTGGTCGGCCTCGAAGGCGTGGCGGACGCCGAAGGCGCCGCCGACGAGCAACGCGGTGGAAAGCACGAACCGATCGACGGCGGGGGGAGAAAAAGCGGTGACGGATCCCGCGACTAGGCGCCGATGTACTCCTCGTTGATCTCCCACTCGCCCCGGTCGTTCTCGACGAGGTACTCGCCGTAGTAGGGGACCCGGTTGTCGACGACCTCGCGGAACGCCTCGCGAATCTCGGGCTTCGTCATCTCGCCCATCGACCTGAGGTCGTCGTTGCGGTTGAGACAGCCCTTCAGGTAGCCCTCGTGGGTGACGCGGACGCGCCCGCAGTTGGCGCAGAAGTCGTCGTTCTCGACGGGGTCGACGATCTCGACCATGCCGAGCCCGGCCGCGTCCGGCTCGTCGGCCGACGCGGCGTCCGCGTCGCCGACGTAGTAGCGCTTGCGGTCGTGCATCTCGCGGTGTTCCACGCGGACCGCGATGTCCGACAGCCAGTCGTGCACGCGCTGGATGTCGATGTTCCACTCCGGACGGCCCGTCAGCTCCGGCATGTACTCGATGAGCTGGAGCTGGAGCCCGTCGTTCTCGGCGACGTGCTCGACCATCCCCTCGACGTAGCCGGCGGTGTGCTCGAACACGACCATGTTGAGCTTCACCGGGTCGAGGCCGGCGTCGACGGCGCAGCGGACCCCCTCCAGCACCTGCTCGTAGGCGCCGGACTTGGTGATCTCCGCGAACGCGTCCGGGTCGAGCGCGTCCTGGGAGACGTTCACCCGGTCGAGACCGGCGTCGACGAGGCCCTCGGCGCGGCCCGGGAGGAAGGTGCCGTTCGTCGTCATCGAGGTCTCCATCGAGTCGGGGGTGCGTCGGACGATCTCCTCGAGGTCGTCCCGGAGCATCGGCTCCCCGCCGGTGAACTTCACTGAGTCGACGCCGAACTCGGCGGCGACCTCCAGAAAGCGGACGACGTCGTCGGCGGACATCTCGTCGTCCTGCGGGTCCATCGGGCCCCGCGTGTCGCCGAGGCCCTCGTTGTGGCAGTAGACGCAGTCGAAGTTACACCGGTCGGTGAGCGAGACGCGCACCCCCGTCACCTCCCGCCCGAAGTCGTCGACCAGCGGTGTGGGCATCGTGTAGACGGATACGTTCGTGCGTACTTGATTCTATGGGACGCGGAGGCAATAACGTAATCGTTAGCGATTACGTTCTGTCGCGTGCGGACGACACGGTCCGTCGCCGGCGTCCGTGCGGGGCGCCGGCGGCGGCGGGGTCCGAGTTCCCCGTGGGAAACCCTTATTCGGGGCGCTCGCCGACGGGCGGGCATGGACGAAGCCGCCGTACGCGAGCGACTCGGAGGCGTCGAGGACCCGGACCTCGGCGACGACATCGTCTCGCTCGGCCTGGTGAACGCGGTACAGGTCGACGACGAGGAGGGCGTCATCCGGGTGTCGCTGGCGCTCGGCGCGCCGTACGCCCCGAACGAGACGGCCATCGCCGAGGCCGTCCGCGACGCGCTCGCGGACGCCGACTACGCGCTCGACATCTCCGCGAACGTCGATTCCGACCTCTCGTCGTCCGAGGAGGTCCTGCCGGACGTGAAGAACGTCATCGCCGTCGCCTCCGGGAAGGGCGGCGTCGGGAAGTCGACGGTCGCCGTGAACCTCGCGGCGGGCCTCTCGCAGCTCGGCGCGCGCGTCGGCCTGTTCGACGCGGACATCTACGGGCCGAACGTGCCCCGGATGGTCGACGCCGACGAGGCGCCCCACGCGACCGAGGACGAGACGATCATCCCGCCCCAGAAGTACGGGATGCGGCTGATGAGCATGGCGTTCCTCGTCGGCGAGGACGACCCCGTCATCTGGCGCGGCCCGATGGTCCACAAGCTGCTCACCCAGCTCGTCGAGGACGTGGACTGGGGCGAGCTGGACTACCTCGTGCTCGACCTCCCGCCGGGCACCGGCGACACCCAGCTCACCATCCTCCAGACGCTCCCGCTCACGGGCGCGGTCATCGTCACCACCCCCGAGGAGGTGGCGCTCGACGACGCCAACAAGGGCCTGCGGATGTTCGGCAAGCACGACACGAACGTCCTCGGCATCGTCGAGAACATGTCCGGGTTCGTCTGCCCGGACTGCGGCAACGAACACGAGATATTCGGCAAGGGCGGCGGCAAGCGGTTCGCCGCCGACAACGACCTCCCGTTCCTCGGCGGCATCCCGCTGGACCCCTCGGTGCGCGCCGGCGGCGACGGCGGCGAGCCGGTCGTCCTCGACGACGAGTCGAGCGAGGTCGGCGACGCGTTCAAGCTCGTCACCGAGAACGTCGCCAACAACGTCGGGGTCGTCCGCCGGCGGACGGTGAGCCGCCGGGCTGGACGCGACACGCCGACGCAGTAGCGCCCGGGGAGCGCGACGGCCGCAGTCTCCGGCCGTCGCGTCGACCGACGCGTCGATCCCGCGACCCGGGCGACACACCGGTTTTCACGGATCCCGCTCGGAGTCGGAAAGGGCTTAGCCGCCGGCGCGTCGAACGCCGGGTATGAGCGACGACCCGGACTGGCAGCTGTCGCCCGACTCCGACGAGGAGTTCCCGCCGGACCCCGAGCGGCGGGCGCTGCTGCGCGAGGTCGCGGAGGACGTGCGCGGCGACTCCAGCGAGTCGAAACAGCTCTCGGCGGTCCTCTACCGCGTCTCGGACCTGTACGACCCCGAGGAGGACACCTCGCCGGAGGAGATCTACCTGAACGTGAGGCGGATCATGCAGATCAAGGAGCGCGGCGGGCTGAGGCGGGAGTAACCAGCGGACCGGGACCGTGCAGGACCTCACCGTGCGATCCGCGACGGAAGCGGACGCGGCAGCGCTCGTTGGAGTGTATCACAGCGCGTACCGGGAGAACCGCGAACTCGGGTTCCCGATGAAAGCGGAGTCCGTCACCGAGGCGGAGGTCCGCGAGTGGATCCGCGACCACACGGTTCTGGTCGCCGACGGCGGGGACGAGCGCGAGTGTGGGACCCGCGACGGCGACGGTGTGGTCGCCGGGGTCAGGCTCGAAGCGACCGGGGAGAACCGCGTGAAGCTCAGTCGCCTCGCCGTCCACGACGGCGAGAAGGGCCGGGGGATCGGCGGGACGCTGGTCGACCGCGCCGAGGAACGGACCCGCGAGCGCGGCTACGGGACGATCTGGTTGACGACGCCGCCCGACCACCCGTTCCTCCCGGACTTCTACCGGGACCGCGGGTACGAGAAGACCGGGGAGCACCCGCTGGAGTACAGGGAGTACGACGAGATAGTCCTGGAGAAACGGCTTGACTGAGTGGCGGTAGCGGTGCGGAGATCGTCAGCAGTCGTACCGCGAGTGAGCCAGCCGGAGGCTGGCGAACGAGCGGCTTTTTGGCATGAACGGGTTTTAGCGGGGTCTGGCCGCAGCGGGCGGCGAAGCCGCCCGCGAGGACATGCCCCCGCTAAAAGAGGTTCACTGGAACGTCCGACCCAGCTCGGCCTCGCGCTCGTCGCGGGCCTCGCGGTTCCGGAACCGCCGTTCGATCTCCTCGTAGCGCTCCTTCGTCTCGTCGGTGACGGAGGGGTGGACCTCCTCGAGCGCCTGCTCGAAGTGCGCCATCGTCACGCGGACGTTGCCGACGGACTCGTCCACCTCCTCGGGCGACACCGACTGGATGAACTCCCGGGAGGCGTTCATCGACGCCTCGCGGCAGACCGCCTCGATGTCCGCGCCGACGTAGCCCTCCGTGC
Organism: Halobaculum sp. EA56; assembly: GCF_051195075.1. Taxonomy (NCBI): domain Archaea; kingdom Methanobacteriati; phylum Methanobacteriota; class Halobacteria; order Halobacteriales; family Haloferacaceae; genus Halobaculum; species Halobaculum sp. EA56. Next base: position 144,583 of record NZ_JBNTJX010000004.1, on the reverse strand, counting down.
GGCTCGCGAGCGCGTCGAGGTCGACCCCGTCGGCCAGGGGCTTGTGCTCGGTGTGGACCGCGAAGATCTTGCGGCGCGCCTCCTCGTCGGGGACGGGCACGTGGACGTGGCGGTCGAGCCGGCCCGGACGCAGCAGCGCGTTGTCGATGAGGTCCGGCCGGTTCGTCGTCGCGATGACGACCACGTCCTCCAGCGTCTCCAGGCCGTCCAGCTCGGTCAGGAGCTGGGAGACGACGCGCTCGGAGACGCCCGAGTCGCCGGTGTTGGTGCCGCGCTCGGTGGCGATCGCGTCGATCTCGTCGAAGAAGATGACGGTCGGGGCGTTCTCGCGGGCCTTGCTGAAGATCTCGCGGACGCCCTTCTCGGACTCGCCGACGTACTTGTTCAGCAGCTCCGGCCCCTTCACGGAGATGAAGTTGGACTCCGACTCGTTGGCGACGGCCTTCGCCAGCAGGGTCTTCCCCGTGCCCGGCGGGCCGTACATGAGCACGCCCTTGGCCGACTCCATGTCCATGGCCTCGAACACCTCGGGGTAGTCGAGGGGCCACTGGATCGTCTCGCGGAGGCGCTCCTTCGTGTCGTCGAGCCCGCCCACGTCGTCCCAGGTGACGTCGGGGACCTCGACGAAGACCTCGCGGAGCGCGGAGGGCTCGATGCCCTTCAGCGCCTCCTTCATGTCGGTCGGCGTGATCTTGATCGACTCGAGGATCTCGGCGTCGATCTCGTCCTCCTCGAGGTCGATCTGCGGCCGGATGCGACGGAGGGCGTTCATGCCGGCCTCCTTCGCGAGGCTCTCGATGTCGGCGCCGACGAAGCCGTGGGTGGTCTCGGCGTACTCGTCGATGTCGATGTCGTCCGACAGCGGCATGTTCCGGGTGTGGACCTGGAGGATCTCCTTGCGCCCGTCGCGGTCCGGGACGCCGACCTCGATCTCGCGGTCGAAGCGGCCGCCGCGCCGGAGCGCGGGGTCGATCGCGTCGACGCGGTTGGTCGCGCCGATGACGACGACCTCGCCGCGGTCCTCCAGGCCGTCCATCAGCGAGAGCAGCTGGGCCACGACGCGGCGTTCCACGTCGCCGCTCGCCTCCTCGCGCTTGGGCGCGATGGAGTCGAGCTCGTCCATGAAGATGATCGCGGGGGCGTTCTCGGAGGCCTCCTCGAACACCTCGCGGAGCTGCTCCTCGGACTCCCCGTAGTACTTCGACATGATCTCGGGGCCCGAGAGGGTCTGGAAGTGGGCGTCGATCTCGTTGGCGACGGCCTTCGCGATGAGCGTCTTCCCGGTTCCCGGCGGGCCGTGCAGGAGCACGCCCTTCGGGGGCTCGATGCCGAGCCGCTTGAACAGCTCGGGGTGCCGCATCGGCAGCTCGATCATCTCGCGCACCTGCTCCAGTTCGTCGTCGAGACCGCCGATGTCCTCGTAGGTCACGTCCGGCGTCTCGGCGCCCTCGCCGGCCGCGGACTCCGCGATCTGTTCGGCCGGCTTCTCGGAGATGTCGACCTCGGTGGAGTCGGTGATGACGACGGTCCCGGACGGCGTGGTCGAGGCGATCTTCAGCGGGACCGCCTGCGAGCCGCCCCCCATCAGGCCGAGCCCGAGGGGGAACCGGATGGTCTGTCCCTGGGTGACGGGCTGGCCCGAGAGCTTGTCGCGGATGATCGAGCCGACGTTGCCGCGGATGCCGAACTGCTGCGGGAGCGCGATCGTGATCCGCTCGGCCGGCTCCACGTCCGCGGGCTCGACCGTCACGCGGTCGTCGATGCCGACGCCCGCCTCCTGGCGGAGCTGGCCGTCGATGCGGACGACGCCGGTGTTGTCGTCCTCGGGGTAGCCCGGCCAGACGCGGGCGATCGCCGTGGAGTCGCCCTCGATGCGGATGTAGTCGCCGCCGGAGAGGTCGAGCTCCTCGGCCGCGACGCGGTCGATCGCGGCGAGGCGTCGCCCGGCGTCCTTCTGCTTCAGGGGTTTGACGGTGAGCTTCATGCGTGGACCTCGATCGTGAGTACGCCGTTCTCGATGTCAACGCTTGCGGCCGGCCCGGGGAGATCGAACTCGAACTCGTCGGTCCCGTCACCCCGCTCGACGACGACGATCGCCGTGCCGTCGACGGTGTCGACCGACACGTCGTCGTCGGCCGCGTTCAGGTCCGCCGCGACGACGGTGCCGTCGCCGTAGTCGTACCGCCGAACGAACCGGTCGCGGCGGTCGGTAGAGTGGCGCTGGTTCATGTCCATTCCTAACCCAAGGTAATACGCTTGAGTATATAAATCTTTCTTGCACTAATCGCATGAAGGCGGCAGGTGCCCGTTCGAACAGTATCGTTGCGGTTCTCACCGAACGGTCCGGTCGTGACGGCGCACGTCCGATTTATCACTACGGGCCGAGGACGGATCGTATGAACACGATCGAACACCACGGTCGGCGGACGGCGTACCGGATCCGCGGCGCCGACGCCGGCGGTCCCGGACTGGTGTGCGTCCACGGCAGCGGCGGGTCGAGCGAGGTGTGGACGGGGCAGTCCCCCCTGGCTCGACGGACGGCGGTCGCCGCGCTCGACCTGAGCGGACACGGGGAAAGCGACGACGTGGACGCGACCGGCGGCCCGGACGCGCTCGAGGCGTACGCGGACGACGTCGTCGCCGTCGCGGAGGCGACGGGCGCGACCGTGCTCGTCGGAACCTCCCTCGGGGGCGCGGTCGCGATGTGGGTCGCGCTGGAGCGCGATCTGCACCTCGACGGGCTCGTTCTGGCGGGGACGGGGGCGAAGCTGACCGTCCTCGACGACCTGCTCGTGTGGCTCCGGGACGACTTCGACCGGGCGATAGAGTTCCTCCACGCGCCCGACCGGCTGTTTCACGACGCGGACGAGGAGACGCTTGAGCGTTCCCGCGAGTCGATGCGCGACGCCGGACGGGCCGTCGTCGAGCGCGACTTCCGCACCTGCCACGAGTTCGACGTCCGCGGGCGCCTCGACGGGATCGAGGTCCCCGCGCTGGCGGTCGTCGGCGAACACGACGCCCTGACGCCGCCCCCGTACCACGAGTACCTCGCCGACGAGATCCCCGACGGCGACCTCGCGGTCGTCGACGACGCCGCGCACCTGACGATGATCGAGCGCCCCGACGCGTTCAACGACGCGGTCGAGACGTTCCTCGACGGGCTGTAGTCCGCGGCAGCGGGCCGCCCCCGCCCCGACGTGAAGCGGTCGTCGGACGAACGTTCAAATAGCGAAACGGACCCAGCGTCGCCGTGCCGGACTGAACAGCCCCGGGTCGTCTCGCGGGTGCGCGGCTCGTCGACCCGGGAGCGACACGAGCCGCCTGTCAGCGATACCGGGAGAAGCGCCGTCAGTACACGTCGTCGACGTCGTCCACCTCGTGGCTGTGTTCCTCGGCCGGGAACTCGCCCTCCTCCACCTCGCGTTTGAACGCGGACACCGCCTCCGTCATCTCCCCGCGGAGGTCGGCGTACTGTTTCGAGAACGGCGGGGACCACTCGTCGAGGCCGAGCACGTCGGTTATCACGAGCACCTGCCCGTCGGTGTCCGGTCCGGCGCCGATGCCGATGGTCGGGATATCGAGCGCGGCGGTCACCTGCTCGGCGAGGTTCGCGGGGACGTGTTCGAGCACGAGCGCGAACGCGCCGGCCTCCTCGTGCTCGCGTGCGAGCTCCAGCATCCGCTCGGCCGCCTCGGCGTCGGTTCCCTGCCGCTGGTAGCCCCCGAGCTGGTTCACGTGCTGCGGAGTCAGACCGAGGTGCGCCATCACCGGGATGCCGAGCTCCGTGAGCCGTCGGGTCAGGTCCACGGTGTGGGGACCGGATTCGAGCTTCACCGCGTCGGCGTCGGCCTCCTTCAGCATCCGGCCGGCCTGTTCGATGCTGTCGGCCTCGTCGACGCCGAACGAGAGGAACGGCATGTCGGCGACGACGAGCGCGTCGTCGGTCGCGCGGGCGACCGCCGCCGTCCGGCTCCGAACCTCCTCGACCGTGACGGGGAGCGTGGAGTCGTAGCCGAGCACCGCGTTGCCCATCGAGTCGCCCACGAGGATCACGTCGACCCCGACCTCGTCGACGACGGCCGCCGTCGGCGCGTCGTAGGCCGTCAGCATCGTGATGGGCTCGTCGCCGGCACGCTCGCGGATGTCCCGCGTGGTCACCATGTGCCGGCGTACGCGCGGCCCCCGATTAATCCGTGGGATCCGGGCCCACCAGTCCGGGGAGCGCGACCCCCTACGGAGGCGACCACGGGATCGAGCCGCCGAGTTCACAGACCTGATATTCGGGGGCGAACAGTTTTGATCCGCCCGGACCGAACGTTCGGTCAGTGACCGACCGCGGCATCTCTCCGACGATCGGCGTCGCGCTCATGGTCGTCATCGTCGCCCTCCTCGCCGTCGTCGTCGGGGCGATGGCGCTCGGCTTCGACGACCGATTGGGGGAGCCCGCACCGCAGGTCGCCCTCGACGTGACCGCCTACTCGGCGGACGGGTCCGACAACTCGAACCGGCCGTACATCGAGATCCACCACCGCGGCGGCGACATCGCCGACGGGACCGAGGTGTTCATTCGCGACGAGTCGGGCAACGAGGTCGCCTGGAGCGACGTGTGGACCGCCGGCCCGACAGTCGGTCCCGGATCGTACGCGCACATCGACGGCTGCGGGAGCGACGGCGCGCTCGACGTGATCTCGGAGGCTGGCCAGGAGTACTCCGTCGTCTTCCGGAGGGACGGACGCACGCTCGTCGTGTACGACGTGTCGGTCCCGGCGCCGCCCGAGAACGTCGGGTGCTGATCGGTTCCCGGACCCGTTCCGCGGAACCGACACGGCTTACCCGGTCGACTCGAATGCACGCCCGTGCCCGAGCGCGTCGAGACGACCGACCCGGAGGGGGTGGACTACGGCTGGGTGATGCAGGCGACGTTCGTCGTCACCGTCACGGTCGGCGCGGCGCTCGTCGCGGCGCTGTCGGCGTTCGTGGCGCTACCGACGTGGGAAGCGCGCGCCGGCTTCGCGGTCCGGGTCGGCGCGGTCGTCTGGATCGTGACCGCCCTCGGCGCGTACTACTACGAGAAGAACGTCCGGGCATAACGCGGGAACCGCCGTCGGTAGCGAGGACGAGCGGGCCGGGTCACACCCACCGGAAGTCGACGCCTGCGCGCTCGGCCGTCACTGCGTCCCGCTCGGAGTCGCCGACGAACAGCCCGCGGTCGGGAACGACGCCGAGGTCGTCGAGCGTCGCGAGCAGCGGCGCCGGGTCGGGCTTGTACGTCGGTACCGAGTCCCGACCGACGACGCTCGCGACGTGGTCGGCGAGGTCGTGCCGCTCCAGGGCGGTCCGGCACGCCGCCTCGCAGTTGAGCGAGCACACCCCGGTCGGCACCGACAGCGGGAGGTGGTCCGCGTGCGCGAGTCGCTCGGAGGCGGCGGCGCCGCTCGTCTCGTGCTCGGCGAGCACCGCCTCCAGCTCCGACCGGAGTCCGACGTCGTCGGCGCGTTCGAGGAGGTCCCACAGCCCGGCGCCCGCCGCGTCGTGACCGTGGCGCTCGAACAGCGCGACGGCGTCGCTGGCGGCGGCGTCCCAATCGACCGCGAGCCTGACGAGCGTGCCGTCGAGGTCGAACACGACCGCGTCGTAGCCGCCGTAGTCGGCGGCTGCGTCCCCGTCTCCGACCACGGTCACAGGAGTTCCCTGGCGATGATCGTCTTCTGGATCTCGGTCGTCCCCTCGTAGATGGTCGTGATCTTCGAGTCGCGGTAGAACCGCTCCACGTCGAACTCGCTCATGTAGCCGTACCCGCCGTGGATCTGGACCGCCTCGTTGGTCACGTCGACGGCCGACTCGCTGGCGAAGTACTTCGCCATCGACGCCGCCAGCCGGGGGTCCTCGCCGGCGTCGGCCTGCCGGGCCGCCTCGCGGACGAGCAGGCGGGACGCCTGGATCCTCGTCCCCATCTCGGCGAGCTTGTGCCGGATCGTCTGGATATCGGCGATCGGCTTCCCGAACTGCTCGCGCTCGCCCGCGTACTCGCGGGCCTCGTCGAACGCCGCCTGCGCGAGCCCGACCGCCTGCGCGGCGATGGCGATACGGCCGCCGGTGAGCGTCGACAGCGCCGCCGACAGCCCCTTCCCCTCCTCGGTGAGGCGGTACCGCTCGGGGACGCGCACGTCGGAGAACTGCATCCCGACGGTGTCGGACGCCCGCAGGCCGAGCTTCTCCTCCTTCTTTCCCACCTCGACGCCGTCGAAGTCCGCGGGGACGAGGAACTGCGTGATCGAGTCGTCGTCCGCCGGGTCCGTCTTCGCGAAGACGATGTACACCCCCGCGCGCTCGCCGTTCGTGATCCACTGCTTCTGTCCGTTCAGCACGTACTCGTCGCCGTCGCGTTCGGCGGTCGTGCTCATCTCCGCGGGGTTCGACCCCGCGTCGGGCTCGGAGAGGCAGAACGCGCCGACCGGCCTGCCGTCCACCATCTCTGGGAGCCACTCCTCGCGCACCGCCTCGGAGCCGAAGTTCGCGATGCAGGAGGTGGCGAGACAGTGAACCGAGAGCGCGGTCGCGACCGCGAGCTGTCCGTACGCGATCTCCTCGTTCACGAGCGCGTACGTCGAGCGGTCCGCGTCGAAGCCGCCGTACTCCTCGGGGGTCGTGAGTCCGGTCAGATCGAGGTCGGCGAGCCGGTCCCACGCCTCCTCCGGGAACGTCTCGCTCTCGTCGGCCTCGCGCGCGCCCGGCCGGAGTTCCTCGACCGCGACCTCCCGAACGACCTCGCGGATGGCGCGCTCCTCCTCGGAGAGCGAGGAGGGGGAGTGACCGTACGCGCCCGGGTTCGCGTTCGACATGGCCGGATCTTCGGCGCCCGGAGGTTAAGCGTGTCTGACTCCCGCCCCACGCGCGTCGCGCCCCCGGCTGACGGCCGGAAAGCCGGCCTTAACAGGCACACGTCCGGTCGAATGCTGTTCGTACCTTTCCGGCGCGAACTGTTGGGGCACACACATGCGTACATCGAACCGACTCGCTGTGTTCGCGACGGTCGTCGTCCTGGTGCTGGCTCCGGCCGTCGTCGGCGTCGGCTCCGCGGCGGGACCGAGCGACGGCGTCGAACCCGCGGGGGCCCAGGAGGAGACCGTCACGCTCACCGTCGCCGTCCGGACGCCGGGTGGCGATCCGGTCGGGAGCGCGACGATCACCGCCTCGTGGGAGAACGGCTCCACGACGGCGACGACCGCGAGCAACGGGCGAGCCTTCGTCGACGTGCCCGCCGGCGCGACCGTCGAGGTCGCGGTCGACCACCCCGAGTACGTCCGCAACAACCCCGTCGTCGTCGAGGACGCCCGGGAGGAGACCGTCACGGTCACCGTCCGCGAGCGGGGGTCGCTCACCGTCCGCGTCGAGGACGAACGCGGGAACGCCGTCGGCGACGCGCTCGTCGTCCTCCGGGAGGACGGCGACGTCGTGGTCAGCGGCCGGACGAACGCGAACGGCGGCTTCACCAGCGGCGACGTCGAACAGCGAGACTACAGCCTCACCGTCGTCAAACGGGGATACTACCGTGTGAACCGGGACGTGACGGTCGACGACTCCGCCCGGGAGACGGTGACGCTGGAGCAGGGGTCGGTCACGGTCTCGTTCGTCGTCACCGACGACCGGTTCGATCCGCCCGAGCCGGTCAGTAACGCCCAGTTGCGGCTGGAGACGGCGGGGACCTTCACCACCCTCCGGAACGGCGAGGCGACCGCGCAGGTCCCCGTCAACGCCGACCTCGAACTCGAGGTGACGAAGGAGGGGTACGAGACGGTGACGCGAACCGTCGAGGTGGGTGAGTCCCCGATGACCGTCCGGCTCAACATCAGCAGGACGCCACGGCTGAACGTCACCGCGGTAAACCGGCGGGTGCTCGTCGGCGAGCGGACCGTCGTCAGCGTCGCCGACGCCTACGGCGACCCGGTCGCGGACGCCCGGATCCTCGTCGACGGCGAGGAGGTCGGCACGACCGGCGGCGACGGGACCGTCACGATCCGGTTCGAGTCCGCGGGCAACCACACGGTCGTCGCCGAGACGGAGGATCTCACCTCGGAGGGGCTGACGATCCGGGCGGTCTCGGCGCGCACCGAGACCGCGACCCCGACGGAGTCGCCGACGCCGACCGCGACGGCGAGTCCCACGACGACCGCCACCGAGGAACCGGACACCGGGGTCAGCTTCCCCGGCTTCACGCCGGCGACTGCGCTCCTCGCGCTCCTCGCGCTCGGCGCGCTGTTCACCCGCCGGACGGGCCGCGGAGGCGAGTAGGCTAGCGCCCGTCTCTCGGGCACGAGGACGCCGTCGGCTGCGCCGACCGCGGGTGCCGCTACGGCTCCCGCAGGAACGCGACGACCTCCGCGGGGTCGGCCGACAGCCCGCCTCCCTGTGCGAACCGGGGCGACCCGCCGCCGCCCCCGCCGAACTCGCCGGTCACGTCGTCGACCACGTCGCCCGCGTCGACGCTCCCGTCGGAGGCGACGACGACGAACGGGGCGTCGCCGGATCCGACGACGGCGACCGCGTCCGCGGTCCGCCCGTCGGCTTCTCCCTCGCGGACGACCGACTTCGCGGCCTCCCCGACCGCGTTCGCGTCGAACCCCGACAGCGTGCCGACCCGCCAGACCGCCCCGTCGCGCTCCGTCCGGTCGAGGTCGCGGATGCGGCTCCCGAGGACCTCGGACTCCAGATCGGCCACCTCGTCCGCCAGGTCGTCGCGCTCGGCGGCCAGGCGCGCGACGGCGTCCGGCAGGTCCGCGAGCGCGACGCCGAGTTCGCGGGCCGCGGCGCGGGCGCCCCGGTGCGTCTCCGTCCGTCGCTCGATGCCGGCCGGGCCGACGGCGAACTCGACGCGGGTGAGCCCCTCGCCGGGGTTCGAGCGGCCCAGCACCGTCACGGGCCCGATCTCTCGGGTGTTGCGGACGTGCGTGCCGCCGCAGGCCGCCCGGTCCCAGCCCTCGACGGTCACGACGCGGACCGTATCCGCGTCGTCCATGACGCCCTCCTCGGTCTTCGTGTTGAAGGCCACGTCGCCGTCGGCGCGCGCCTCGTCGACGGGCACCTCCTCCCAGGAGACCGGCCGGGAGTCCCACACCGCGCGGTTGACCAGCCGCTCCAACTCCACGAGCACGTCGTCGGTGATCTCGGTGCTCGTCTCGAAGTCGACGCGGACCTTCTCGTCGGCGCTCTCGGGGTCCCCGTCGGCGCCCTCGCCGCGCGGCGCCGCCCGGATCCCGAAGCCGCCGTACCCCAGGTCGTCCAGGAGCCGACGCCCGGCGCCGTACAGCACGTGGCTGGCGGTGTGTGCGCGCTTGCAGTACGTCCGGAAGTCGGCGTCGACGACCCCCGCGACCGTGTCGCCCGCGCCGAACTCGGGCGCCTCGCCGAGCGTGTGGACGACCGCGTCCGCGCGCGACTGCACGTCCGTCACCTCGATCCCCCCGAGCGTCCCGCGGTCGGCGGGCTGGCCGCCCCCCTCGGGATAGAAGTACGTCTCCGCGAGAGTCACCTCGCGGCCGTCGACCGATCCGACCGTCGTCTCGAACTCCAGCACCTCCGGCTCTGCCGGCGCGAGCGAGTCGCTCATGCGCGAGGGTTGCCGCCGGAGCCGAAAAGTCGTCCGCCCGCGGCAGGGGCGAGCGGACGGGCGCGGGGACTGCTCCGCCGTCCATCCGAGGCGCTCGCCCCCGGTCACGGCTCGCTCCGCTCGCCGTTCGCATCGAGGCGCTTCCTCCGGTCGCGCCTCGCCTCGCTCGCGCCCCGCCTTCCGCTTCGTGGGCGGAGCGGCACGAAGACCGCTCCGCCGTCCGTCCGAGGCCTCCCTTCGGTCGCCCTCGCGCTACTCGTCCACGAGGCTCACGTCCAGAACCTCCTCGATGCCGCGCACCGTCGACCCGCCGACGCCGGCGCGGGCGGCGCGGCCCTCCTCGACCGCGTGGACCTGTTCGGCGTCGACGCCGAGCTCCGCGGCGAGTTCGTCCACCGTCATCCCCGCGTCCTGGCGGGCCCCGGTGACCACCTCGCCGTACCCCTTGACGAGGTACGGGAGGCGGTCCTCCTCGTAGTCGGTGCCCTCCTCCTCCCAGTGGCGCGAGTCGCCGGTGGAGGCGTCCATCGCCTTCGCGACGTTCTGGGCCGCGCGCTTCTTCCTGCTCGGCTCGTCCCCGTCGCGTCCGCCGGACCCGCCCCCGCCGCCCCCGCCGCGGCCCGAACCACGGCGCTGGGCGGTGTCGTCGTGGGGCGCACAGTCGGAACAGACCAACAGGTCGGCGCCGGCGACGTTGGCGCGCGACAGTTTCGTGTCCTCTCGTCCGCACAGCTCGCAGGCGCCGCCGTCGCCGCCGCCACCGCCGCTTCCGGTGGAGTACTTTGCCATGCCCTCCCGTACGACCTCCGACAGTTAAAACCGTGTTCCGTCGACGGGGCCCCCTCGGCGGCGTCCGCCCGAGGGGACGCCCCCCGCCGGCCGGGGGAGTCAGACCACCCGGTTCTCCAGGTCGGGGACCGCGTCGCCGTCGGCGGCCGCGAGCCGTTCGACGTTGCCGGCGAGGATGTCCGCGACGCGGGCGAAGTACCGGGGGGTGTGACCCGCGTTGTGTGGGGTGATGTGCACGTCGTCGAAGCCCCACAGCGGGTGGTCCTCCGGCAGCGGCTCCGGGTCGGTCACGTCGAGGAACGCCCCGCGGACGTGGTTCCACCGGAGCGCGTGCACGAGGTCGTCCGTGTCGACGACGGGACCGCGCGCGACGTTCACCAGCGTCGCGTCCGGGGGGAGCGTCCGCAGCGCCTCGCCGTCGATCAGCCCCTCGGTCGCGTCCGTGAGCGGGCACGCGAGCACGAGGTGGTCCGTCCGCGCGAGCGCGTCGTGCAGCTCCTCGAAGCCGAACACCTCGTCGGTGGGGCCACCCTTCTCGGGCGTGTAGCGCACGCCGAGCGTCTCGACGCCGAACGGCTCCAGCCGGTCGCAGACGGCGGTCCCGATGGCGCCCAGGCCGACGACCGTCACCGTCGAGTCGTACAGCTCCTTCGTTTGATAGGCTCGCCACTCGCGGCGGTCCTGCTGACGGGTCGCCCGCCGGAAGTCGCGCGCGAGCGAGACGAGCGCGCCGATCACGTACTCGGAGATGTTCGGCTCGTGGACGCCCGAGGCGTTCGTGACGGCCACGCCGGCCTCCTCGAACGACTCCAGGTCGAGGTGGCCCGTGCCGGCGTACACGCCCGCGAACAGCCGCAGCGCGTCCGCGTCCGCGAGGTGGTTCTCCACGGCGAACCCCTCGCCGACGGCGACGTCGGCGTCCCGGAGGGACTCGCGCTCGCGTTCGGGGGTGTCCGCGACGACGACCTCGTGGTCGGGAAGCCGCTCGCGGATCTCCTCCGCCAACTCCCCCGGTGCGTGTCCGTGGATCTTCTGCCGCGTGACGACGATTCGCATGCCCGGCCGCACGGAGGGGCCGCACTTAACTACGACGAGGGCGGAAGCCGGCCGGCGCGTGTGCCGGTCGACACACCCCCGATAGCGACGTGCGATACTCGCGGGCGATCGAGACACTCCGCGAACGGCGACGGTCCGGGAGCCCCGTCCGCCGTTCAGTCCTCGTCGGTCGAGCCGTCTCCGGGGAGGTCCGTGACGGCGGCCGCCGGGTCGAGCCCGTCGAGGTCGTCGAGGTCGCCGGCGGCGGCCGAAGCGGCCGCGAGAAGGTCCGCCCCGACGGCGGCGATCGACCGGAGCGTGGCGTCCGCGCCGTCGCCGAACGACGCCGGCTCGCGCCGGAACGTCGACAGCGTACCGACCGCGTGTCCGTCGACGCGCAGCGGGGCGCCGAGGTACGCGCGCAGGCCGAGTTCGAGGGCGCGAGAGTCGGCCTCGAACCGGGGGTCCGAGGCGAGGTCCGGGACGTCGTGGACGCCGTCTTCGAGGACCGTGTACGTCGAGACGGTCCGGGCACGGTCGACCGATGGGGCCAGCGGCTCCTCCAGTTCCTCGAACCGCTCGCCGGCCACGCCGACGTGCCAGAGCCGGTAGTCGCCGAGCACGGAGACGGTCGCCGCGTCGGCGTCGACTGCCCGCGCCGCCGCCGCGGCGAGGCCGTCGAACGCGTCGCCGGCGTCCGCGTCGAGCCCCTCCCCGGCGAGCGCGCGCGCGGTCGCGACGCGGTCGTCCTCGCGGTCGGGGACCGGATAGCCCCGATGGGTCCGCCGCTCGACGGCCGTCTCGGCCGCGGCCGCGACCGACTCGGGGTCCCTGACGGGCAGGTACTCCAACACGACCGGTCGGGGGTCCGCCTCCGGGACGGCGCGGGCGTCGACGCGGGCGGCGCCCCCCGCGAGCAGGCAGGCGGCGTCCGGGTACGACTCCCGCGCCTCGACGAACGGGACCATCGGATCGGTCGCGGCCTCGCCGTCGACGATCACCGCCGCCGGGTAGCCCTCCCGCGCCGGGCCGAGTTCGCCGGCCCGTTCGGCGGCCACCCCGTCGACCGGCGCGTCCGCCGCCGCGGCGAGCCGGTCGACCCAGTCGGCGTCGCCGCTGACGACGACGAAGCGCTCGGGCGTCCCGTCCAGCGTGCCGTGGGTGACACGCGCGTCCGCCTCCGCCGTCCCACCCGAGGTCATGTCCGGGAAACTATGGGTACCGAACGTAAGCGTGCCCCTCTCAGTATCGAACGTGATACTCGGAGGGATCTCAGGGGCGGTCGACGACCTCGTTCGCGAGGGTCCCCACGCCCTCGTAGGTGATCTCGACGGACTCGCCGGCCTCGACGAGCCCGGGGTTCGCGGGCGACCCGAACGCGACGCAGTCGCCGGCGCGGAACCGGAACCGCTTCGAGAGGAACGAGACGACCTCGTAGGGGTCGAACAGCATCAGCTCCGTGTTGGCCTCCTGTCTGCGCTCGCCGCCCACGTCGGTGTGCATGTCGATGCCCGTCGGGTCGACGTCCGTCTCGATCCACGGCCCCAGCGGGCCGGAGGCGGTGAACGCCTTGCGGGCGGTGCGCCCCTGCTGGTCGAGCGCGTCGAGGTCGTTCATCAGGGTGTAGCCGCGCACGACCTCCGGCACCTCCGCCGGCGCGAGGTCCGAACACGGCTCGTCGATGACGGCGACGAGCTCGCCCGCGTAGGTGAGTTCGTCCGTCCACTCGGGGTACGGGACGGGGTCGCGGTGGCCCACGACGGAGTGGGGCGGCTTGATGAAGAAGTCGGGCTCCTCGGGGCGCTCGTAGTCCATCTGGTCGAGCGTCGCCGCGTAGTTGCGGCCGACGCAGAACAGCGCGTCCGGGTCGCAGGGCGCGAGCAGGTCGGACTCGCCGACCTCGTACTCCGCGTCGTCGGTCACGAGCCGGCCGTCGCGGTACTCCCCCTCGCGGACGCCGTCGTCCGTGCGGGCGCGTGCCAGTCGCATACCGGTCGGTGGCGGGCGGCGGGGGAAGTAGCTCCCGGTCCCGCGGCCCGTCACCCCGTGGGCCGCCAGCGACCGCCGATCTGGTCGCGCGGATAGTCCTGGTACGTCCCGTTCAGGAACGTCGTCACGCGGCCGTCCTCCTCGCTCAGGGTGACCGCCCACAGCACCTCGTCGCGGGTCGACGCCTCCAGCGCGCTCAGGTGTCTGGTCCCCATCCAGTCGGGGTACTCCGGGGCCGACTCGGCGTCCGTCACCGTCGGGCTCCGCACCCGAACCATCTGCTCCTGAATGGTTCCGTCGCCGGTCACGACGACGGCCCCGTCGTGGCCGAACGCGACGTCCCGCGCGACGGCGGTGAACGCCTCGGGCGAGTCAGTGACGACCCGGCACCGGTCGACGGGCCAGGTATTGGCCCCCAGCGGGTCGGTGTACTCGCCGAAGTTGACCTCGGCCACGACGAGGAAGTACAGCCCCGGGCCGCTGACGTGTCGCTCGCCCCACCGGTCGAACTCCAGGCTCAACGTCTCGGCGGTGTACCTGATCTGATCCATCAGGGCCTGGCTGGTCGCGTATCGGTTCAGGACCCGGTCCAGTTCGTCCATTCGAGGGACAACACGGCACCGAGCGGAATAAATCGTCGCACGGTCAGAGACGCCCGAGCTACCGGCGTCCGAGCGAGTGATGGGAGAACAGTCCCCGCACGACGGCGACTGCCTCCACGGACCACCGGGTAACGGCGGGAGGCGGCCGCCTCGTCGCCTCAGTTCCCGACGTTCGTCGCCCGCTCGACCACGTCGGCGCCGTATATCTCCTCGAGTTCCTCGTGCTGGTCCGGGCGGTGCTCGTACACGTCCTGGAACAGGGTGATCGGCGTCTGGGCCGCCTGATAGGTCGCCTCGTCCCACATGCGGTCCTTGCTCACGTCGACCTCGACGCCGTCGATGACGAGCGTCGCCGACTGCGTCATCGCGATGGCGCCCTTGCCGGCCTCCTTGGCCGCCTCGAACTCCTCCATCGACTCGACGATGTCGTCCATGCTCGGGACGTAGGAGGTGCGGTCGAGCAGCTCCTCGCGGAGCTCCTCCCCGCTCAGTTCGTGCTCGTCGCCGTCGACGGTGAGGACGTACGAGTCGCCGTCGGCCGACAGCGACACGTCGTCGCCGTCGTACACCTCGCGGTCGCCCTCGGAGACGAGTTCGACCTCGTCGCCGCCGACGTCGAGCAGCCAGCTCCCCGTCCTCGGCGGGAGCGGCGCCTTGTTCGCCACCTCGACCTGCTTGGGGGTGAGCGACCAGATGCCTGTCATCCCCTTCGCGCGGTTCGCCTCCATCCGCTCCCTGTAGCCCTCGACGTCCCGGATGTTGTCGTACGGCCCGTCGACGGCGATCAGCCCCGCGGCGCTGGCGCCCTTCGAGGTGTTGTGGCGGAGTTCGGGCCACTCGGGCAGTTCGCCCGTGGGCGTCATCGCGCGCATGTCCTTCGTGTAGTCGACCTCGCCGTCGACGAGCATGAACATCCGTTCGAGGGTGTTCGAGGGCTTGCCCATCTCGTCGCGGATGCGGTTCAGGGCGATCTCGGCCTCGCCGCTCTCGACGATGACGGACATCGAGAGGCTCCCCTCCTCCAGGCCGTGCTCGTCCTCGACGATCTGGAAGAACTCGTCGGCCTTCTTCCAGTCGTCGATGTCGCCGACCTCCGGGATGACGAACCCGTCGATGTGGTCGACCGCCCCGTTCTCGGGGTCGGCGATCTCCCGCATGTACTCGAAGCCGTCGAGCCGCTTCGAGGGGTCCTCCCGGTGCCACACGACCCGGGGATGGATCTCGCCGGGGAAGTCGGCGCCGTGTTCGCTCACCACGTCGATGATGTTCTCGACCCCCTCGTCGCGCATCGAGGGCGCGGTCGCGTCCTCGTTGTCCGGGATCCACACGTCCGGCGCCTGCATACCCCGGAGCTGTGCGGCGCTTCGGAGCATCTTCGCGGAGTCGTCCTCCCCCTGGACGGCCGTCGGGGACGTGAAGAACGTCCGAACGAACTCCCGTTCGTAATTCCGTTGTACGCTCATGTGTGCCGGTTTCACCGTCTCAGGGCGGTTTCATAAACGTTAGTCCTTGACACAGTATTGCCCCCGCGGGAAACCGCGGTCGACCGTCGCGAGCGGTCCCCCCGCTCCGGCGGATCCGGCCCGCCTCACTCCAGCGGTTCGACCAGTTCCACGGTGTGGCCGTCGGGGTCCTTCAGGAACGCCGTCCGCGCGCCGGCCGCCGGCTGGTCGCCCGGCTCCTCCACGACGCCGTGGTGGTCGATGCGCTCGAAGGCGGCGTCGACGTCGTCGACCTTCACCGCGAAGTGGTCGTAGGCGGTGCCCGCCTCGAACTCGTCCTCGCCGTCGGTGTCCGACAGCTGGAGCTCGACGCCGTTCTCGTCGCCGACGTAGACGTTCCTCGTGTCGCCGTCGGGGGTGGTGAACTCCCAGGTCCGCTCGAACCCGAGGTTCTCCGCGTACCAGTCGGCCGCGCGGTCCGCGTCCGCGACGTTGAGACAGACGTGGATGAACGCCATGTCGGGTTCCCGCACGCGGACCGGCATAACCGTTGGCGTCGGCGCAAGCCGGCGAGCGGGCCCGGGCCGGCGCCCGGACGTGATCCCACGACGGCGGCACCAGTGGGACGCCGAGTGGCAACATTTGACAAAGAGCTTTTACACGATTGTTCCCTCGGGTACCCCATGGCAACACACGACAGCGGTCCGGCGGGTCGGTGGGACACGTCGGCCGCGTCGCTGGGTCACGACCGTCCCGACGTGCCGGCGTACGCCGCGCTCGCGTCGGACCTCCGCGAGCGCGTCGCGGGCGAGGTGCAGTTCGACGAGTACGCGCAGGTGCTGTACGCGACGGACGGGTCGATCTACCAGGCGAAGCCCGCGGGCGTGGTGTGTCCCCGCGACGTCGACGACGTGGTCGCGGTCCACGAGGTGGCCGCCGACCACGGCGTCCCGGTGCTCCCCCGCGGGACCGGCTCGTCGCTCGCGGGGCAGTCGGTCGGGCCGGGGTGCGTCGTCATCGACACGACGAAGCACATGGACGACATCGTCGACGTGGACACCGAGGCGCAGGAGGCGACCGTCCAGCCCGGCGTCGTCCAGGACCACCTCGACGCCCGGCTCGCGGAGGACGGCCTGAAGTTCGCCCCCGACCCGGCGTCCTCCGGGCGGGCGACCGTCGTCGGCGGCATCGGCAACAACTCGACGGGCGCGCACTCGGTGCGCTACGGGATCACCGACGCATACACCGAGGAGCTGGAGGTCGTGCTCGCGGACGGCACGCGTATCCACACCCGCGAGGTCGTCCTCGACTCGGAGGAGCACGAGGAGATCATCCAGGGCGGCGGCATCGAGGCCGAGCTGTACCGCACCGTCGAGGGGCTGGTGGAGGAGAACCGCGAGGAGATCGACGAGAAGTACCCGAACCTCAAGCGGTCGGTGTCGGGGTACAACCTCCACAAGGTGATCTACGAGAACGACGACGGCGAGGAGGTGATCAACCTCTCGAAGCTGTTCGTCGGCGCGGAGGGCACCCTCGGCACCATCGTCGAGGCGACCGTCTCGCTGGTCACGAAGCCCGAGGAGACGGCGCTGGCGCTGTACTGCTTCGAGGATCTGGTCGACGCGATGGAGGCGGTGCCCGTCGCGCTGGAGTACCCCGTGAGCGCGGTGGAACTGATGGACGACGAGGTGTTCCGGCTGGCGCGCGAGTCGACCGAGTACGCCCAGTACGAGGAGCCCATCCCAGACGGCACCGCGGCGGCGCTGATGCTGGAGTGGGACTCCGAGCTCGTTTCCCACTCGCCCGACGGCGAGTCGTCGGGCGAGGCGCCGGACTTCGAGGCGGCGATGGCCGACACCACCGAGGAGTTCGTCACGGAGGGGCCGGCCTTCGACGTGCTGGAGGCGTACACCGAGGAGGCGCAGGAGGACCTCTGGAAGCTCCGGAAGGCGGCGATCCCGCTGCTGATGAGCCTGCAGGGCGACCCGAAGCCGTACCCGTTCATCGAGGACGCGACCGTTCCCCCCGAGGAGCTGGCGGAGTACGTCCAGGAGTTCGAGGACGTGCTGGAGGCGCACGACACCTCCGCCGCCTACTTCGCGCACGCGGGGTCCGGGACGCTCCACATCCGGCCGATCCTGAACCTCAAGGAGGACGAGGGCATCCAGAAGATGCACTCGATCACCGACGACGTGACCGACCTCGTGCTCGACCACTTCGGGGCGTTCTCCGGGGAGCACGGCGACGGCCTCGCGCGCACGGAGTTCAACCCCAAGATGTACGGGGAGGACCTCTGGACGGCGTTCCAGGAGCTGAAGTCCACGTTCGACCCCGACTGGCGGATGAACCCCGGGAAGGTGGTCTACGTCGACGCCGAGACCGCCGAGGAGCGCGGCTACCCCGACTCCGCGGCCGACACGGACATGCGCGAGAACCTCCGCTACGGGGCGGAGTACCAGTCCATCGAGCCGCAGACCGCGCTGGACTTCGACGACGAGGGCGGGTTCTCCCACCTCGTGGAGCTGTGTAACGGCTGCGGGACCTGTCGGGAGACCCAGGGGGACGTGATGTGTCCGACCTACCGCGCCTCGAAGGAGGAGATCCAGGCGACCCGCGGGCGCGCGAACATGCTCCGCGCGGCCATCTCCGGGGAGCTCCCCGAGGAGGAGATCCACTCCGACCGGTTCCAGGAGGAGGTGCTGGGCCTCTGTGTCGGCTGCAAGGGCTGCATGTCCGACTGCCCGACGGGCGTCGACCTCGCGAAACTCAAGGCCGAGGTGAAACACGAGCACCACGAGAGGGAGGGCGCGGGCCTCCGCGAGCGGGTATTCGCCGACATCGACGCCGCGAGCCGGATCGGGAGCGCGCTCGCGCCCGTCGCGAACGCGGCGACGGAGCTCCCCGGCGCGCGGACGGTGATGGAGAAGGCCCTCGGCATCGCGAAGGAGCGCGAGCTCCCCACGTTCACCCGCGACACGTTCCGCAAGCGGTGGGAGCGCCGCGGCGGCGCGCGGGTGAGCGAGTCGGAGGCGGACGCCAAGGTGGTGCTGTTCCCGGACACGTACACGAACTACAGCATGCCCGACGCGGGCATGGCCGCCGTCGAGGTGCTCGAGGCGGCGAACGTCCACGTGCGGGTGCCCGACGACCTCGCCGCCTCCGGGCGGGCGGCGTTCTCCAGCGGCTTCCTCGACAAGGCGCGCGACCGGGCGGCCGAGAACGTCGAGAAGCTTCACCCCCTCGTCGACGACGGCTACGCTGTCGTCTTCGTCGAGCCGTCCGACGCGGTGATGTTCCAGGACGAGTACCTGGACCTCCTCGACGGCGACGCGGTCGAGGCCGTCTCGGCCGCCAGCTACGGCGTGCTGGAGTACGTCGACACCGCCCGCCTCGACGAGGCGATCGAGTTCCGCGACGCCGAGGACCTCGGCGAGTCGCTCGCCTACCACGGCCACTGCAACCAGAAGTCGATGAACAAGGACCACCACGCGGTGGGGGTCCTCCGCCGGGCCGGGTACGAGGTCGACCCGCTCGACACCTCCTGTTGCGGGATGGCCGGCAGCTTCGGCTACGAGGCCGAACACTACGAGCTCTCGAAGGCGATCGGGTCGATGCTGTTCGAGGCCGTCGACGAGAGCCCCGCCGAGCGCGTCACCGCGCCCGGCGCGTCCTGCCGGTCCCAGCTCGGCGACAGGGAGGGCGCGAGCGAGCAGCCGCCCCACCCGATCGAGAAGGTGGCGGCCGCGCTGGCCGAGTAATCCGACGCGTTCGGGGTCGGTTTCCCGGGATATCGGCCCGATTTTCCGATAAAGTTATAATACATAGTCGAACATGTCGGTTACTGTGGTACGTGGCACGGTAGCACGAATCTCGACACGCGGTAACGTGCGACGGAGAGGTGCAACACAAAGCCATGGATTCTGACGAGACACGCACGGACGGAGGCGTCACCTCCACGGGGAAGGACGCGGACATCTTCGCGGAGGACGAGGTCGGAGAACAGTACCGCGATACGGTGTATCGCGATATCGACTACGAGTCCCTGGAGACCGCACCCGAGACTGCCGAGTACCCGGACACGGACGGGAAGGGGCGGTTCAAGAAGGCGGACCTCCCGAAGGTCCCGAAGGTCTCACACATCGTCGGGCCGAGCGCGATCATGCTCGGCGCCTCGCTCGGCAGCGGAGAGACGATGTTCTGGCCGACGCTCATCGCCCAGAACGGCTGGGGCCTGTACTGGGCGTTCTGGGTCGGCGTGATCACGCAGTTCTTCATCAACACGGAACTGCAACGGTGGACCATCGCCACCGGGGAGAGCATCTTCCGGGCGTTCGAACGGATGAGTTCGTTCTGGCCGTGGTTCTTCCTGGTCGCGGGGTTCATTCACGTGGGCTGGCCCGGGTGGGCAGCGGGCGCCTCGAAGGTCGGGGCGGCCGCCGTCGGACTGAGCACGTCCAACTGGCCCGCCATCGGCATCGGGCTGATGATCCTGATCTGGCTGTCCTACCAGGCCGGCCCGGTCATCTACAACATCATCGAGAAGGCGCAGGTCGCGCTGATGGTGGTCGCGATCCTCGGTGCGGTCGTGCTCGTGTTCATCGTCGGGTCGTTCGGCCAGCTGGCGAACGTGCCCGGCGGCGCCGTCAACTTCGGCGCGCTCCCGCAGGACATGGACATCGCGGTGTTCCTCGGGGGGCTGGCGTACGCCGGCGCGGGCGGGTACATCAACCTCTCGCAGGGCGTGTGGGCCCGCGAGAAGGGGTACGGGATGGCGACCTACCAAGGCCGCGTCCTGAACCCGCTGCGCACCGGGGAGGGCGAGATCGAGACGGTCCACGAGAACGGGTTCACCTTCGAGCCGACGGGGACAAACATGCGCCGGTGGCGCGCGTGGTGGAAGATCTGCCAGCAGGAACACTTCCTCACGTTCGTCGTGGGGCTGCTCGTCGTGGCGACGGTCGCGATGACCGTCTCCGCGGAGTACGCCGCCGGGACCGACCGTGGCGCCATCGAGATGTGGCTCACCGACATCATTCCGGCAGTCGGCGGAGTGAGCGCCGCGCTGCTATACGTGGTGATCTTCATCGCGCTGTTCTCGACCCAGTACGCGATCTTGGAGTCGTTCGTCCGCAACAGCGTCGACATCCTCTTCGAGATGTACGGACGGGAGGCCGGCTGGGACCTCAACCGGGTGTTCATCGGCCTGCTCACGGTGTTCACGCTGTGGGGGATCGCCATCATCGGGCTCCAGCTGTCTCAGCCGTGGATCCTGCTCGTGCTCGGCGCGGCGATCGCCGGCGTGATGATGTGGCCGTACAACGCCCTCGTCACCATCCTCAACACGACGCGGCTCCCCGAGCATACCCAGCCCGGCTGGGGTCGTGTCGTCGCGATGTGGTGGGCGACGGGCTTCTTCGGCTACTTCAGCGTGCTGCTCATCAGCAGCCAGCTGGTCAGTCGGTTCGGCCTCACGACGTTCGAGACAACCGTCGGCGTGATGGGCAGCGGCGCGGGCGGCTACGTCCTGTGGCTGCTCGCGCTCGTAGTCCAGGTGTACACCATGTTCCGCTCCGCGCGGGCGAAGTTGGAGTCGAGCGACACGGTGGAGCAGGCCGACGAGGCGCGGGGACTGCTCGCCTGAGCGCCGCGCCGACCCGGCCGACCGATTTTTTACCGAGAGCGCACGACGACGGGTGAGGGACCGCGCGGACGGAACGTCGACCCGGGAGCCGCCCGACGACGGCGTCCGGAGGAGAGAGCACGGAGATGACAGACCAGACACACCGGAACACGGGACGGCTCGACGAACTCGGCGGACTGCTGGTGACGTATCGACTGGCGATCTATCTGGGCGGCCTCGCCGCGATCGGGGCACCGCTCGCGCTCCGCAGCGCGGCCGGGGTGACGGTACCGGCGTCAGTTCGCGCCGCGATCACGGTCGCGACGGTGTCGCTGATGACCGTGACGTACCTGTTCGAGCGGCGGCTCGGCCTCGACGCCGGCGGCGACGACGCGGCGGACGCCGCCCGCGGGGGGGCGGACGGGCGGGCGGGCGACGCGACCGACCGCGGGGAGGGCGGCTACCCCCTGCGAACGCGCGCGGCCGTCGCCGCCGCCGTGCTCGGGCTCGCCGCCGGAGTGTATCTCGCCCTCGAGACGTCGCTCCTCGCGGGACTGCTGTTCGTGGCCGGGTCGTACCTGTTCGCGTACCTCGCGTACGGCGGGACCGGTGGGAACCCGAGGCCGGACGGCGGGGGTGGCACGTGAGCGCCCACGGTCCGGACGGGTCGGGCGAAGACGTCCCCGGTCCGACGGGAGATGAGGGGGTGAACCGGCGGGAGGAGATGCGCTCGGGCATCGAGGTGGAGGCACACGTCCACTTCGGCATGACGGGCTCGTTCCCGCTTCGGATCGCCGAGGTGTTCTTCGCCACCGACGGCGTCCACCTCGCGGAGTACGGGCTCGTCACGCCGTTGTTCGGGCTCGGCGCCCGCAAGCACCGCCGGGAGGCCGCGGCCATGCGACAGCTCCTGACCGAGTACGGCATCGACGAGGTGCTCGCGCGTGCCGACGCGGTGACGTGGCTCTCCTACGACGCGCTCGACCGTGTCCTCGTCAGCGACGGCGGGCGGCTCGGCAACCCCCGCGTCGGCGTCTACGCGGTCGACGACACGAGCAACGCCTACCGGATCCACGACGACGAGTTCTCGCCCGACGCGTTCGTCGAGACGCTGTCGCCGTTGGCCGACCGCGAAGGGTTCGAGGTCGTCTCGGAGTCGGGACTTGGCTACCGCCCCGGCGAGAGCCTCCGGCGGTTCTTCGGCTGAGGGCCGGCCCCGGCCCGTCACCCGATCGCCGACCGACCGACCGTCGCGAGGTGGCCGGCGACCGCGACGCCGACGCCCACGACGTACAGCGCCGTCAGCGTCGCCGACAGAGCCGCGGAGCCGACGGGTCCGGCCGCCTCCCGCCGTCGCGCGAGCGCCGCACAGCGGCGCACCAGTCCGCGGACGGCCCTGGCGGTTCGCCCCCGAGGGTTCTCGGCCAGCGTGTCCGCCACGGGCGGACTGACGCGCTCGTACACCCCGACCAGCGGGCGGCCCACCGGCGAGGGGCGAAGCACGTCGTCACGGAACGTCCGGAGCGTCGCGAGCGTCTCCTCCTCGCCCGCGACCGCGGTCGTGACGAAGCACGCGCTGTGGTGCTGTTCGACGCTCACTCGTGCGAGCGACTCCTTCTCGTAGACGGCGGTCTCCGACCGGGAGAACTCCGGCTCCGGAGAGACGAAGAAGGCGTCCTCGGTCTCTCGGAGGTACGAATCCCCGTGTTCGTGACGGTCGCCGTCGAGCGTGACCACCTCGACGTACTTCGGCCGGCCGTCGCCGACGGCCGCCTCGGCGCCGGGATGCGTCTCGTCTCCGGGGTCGTCGTTCGACGACTCCTCGTCCATGGGTGTCGCTACCGGGTACCGTGACAAAAATCCCCCCGGCGCGACGAACGCGGAGGACTCTTGTCCGTCCGCGACCGACAGCCGATATGTCCGAATCCATCGATCTGGTCCTCGCGAGCCCACTGAACACCGTCATCTTCCTCGCGGTCCTCGCGATCGTCGGGAAGCTCCTCGCGGAGGGGCTGTTCGTCGCCGCCGGGGGACTGCTGCTCCCGCTCGGCTTCCTGCTGTACCTCGAATACACCGACGCCATGCTCGTGCGGTAAGCCGGAGGACCGACGACGGCGGAGCGGGACCGGTATCCGACGGACGACGTCCGGGTCGAGCGGACCCGAAAGGGTACACCGCTCGACCACGTATGCGAACCGATGACAACCCTTCCGACGCCGCGCGGGAACGGGCTCGATATCGCCCTCCTCGGGGTCATCGTCGCCGGCCTGGGCACGTACGCCGGGGTCGTCACCGGGTCCGCGGACGCGACGCCGTCGCTCGTTCGGTTCTTCCAGGTTCCGGCGGGGACGACCTACCCGGCGACCCTCCCGCAGGACAAGGCGCTGCTCCTGCTGACGGACCCCCGGACGGCCGACGCGGCCGCCGGCGGCGTCGGGTCCAGCGGCGGGATCGGTCCCGTCATGATCGGGATCGGGGCGATGCTCGTCGTGGCAGGGCTGCTCGTGTGGCGGAACGGGTGAGTCCGGGCGACCCCGCGCCCCGAACCACGGCACCGTCCTCCGCCCGCGCCGCCTCCGCCGGACGGTGAGCTTTTCACCAGCTACGACGTTGTACAGTCGTGTTCGGCGCGATCAGCGAACTGCTCGGCGTCCTCCTCCACCGGACGATCCTCGTCGGCGCGGTGCTCGTCGCGATGCGGTTCCTCGCCGAGGGGGTCTACCAGCCGGCGCTGGCGCTGATCGCAGTCCTCGCCGTCTTCGGTTACATGCGGGTGACCGACGCGGCGTTGCTGGAGTGATCGCGGACGGGGGAGCGACCACCCCCGCGTCGGGTCCCCGCCTCAGATCCAGCCCTCGTTCGCGAGCAGCTCCCCGTTGAGCAGGGAGGCGCCCGCCGCGCCGCGGATCGTGTTGTGCGCGAGGCAGTTGTACTTCACCCCGGCGGGCGTCGTCTGCACCCCGCCGGCGACGACCTGCATGCCGTCGCCGCGCATCCGGTCCATCCGGGGCTGCGGGCGCTCGGGCCGGTCCTCGCCGAAGACGTGGATCAGGCTCTCCGGCGAGGAGGGCAGATCCGCGCCCGGGAGCGACGCCATCGCCTCGCGGACCTCGGCGGGAGTCGGCTCCTCGGCGAGCTCGGCGAAGACGTTCTCCAGGTGCCCGTCGATCGTCGGGATGCGGTTGCACGAGGCGGCGACCTCCGCGGGGTGCAGCGACAGCTCCGCGCCGTCGAACTCGCCCAGCAGCTTCCGGCTCTCGGTCTCCATCTTCTCCTCCTCGCCGCCGATGTGCGGGACGGCGTTGTCGATGATCTCCATCGAGGTGACGCCGGAGTAGCCCGCCCCCGAGACGGCCTGCAGGGTCGACACCTGCACGCGTTCGAGGCCGAACTCCGCGAGGGCCGCCAGCGTCGGCACCATTGTGATCGTCGAGCAGTTCGGGTTCTTCACCAGCGCGCCGTCCCAGCCGCGCTCGTCGCGCTGTACCTCGATCAGGTCGAGGTGCCCGGGGTTGATCTCGGGGATGGTGAGCGGCACGTCCTCGGCCATGCGGTCGTTCGAGGAGTTGGAGGAGACGACGTAGCCGGCCTCACAGAGGTCGGGTTCGATCTCGGCGGCGACGCCGGAGGGGAGCGACGAGAACAGGAGGTCGACGTCGTCGGGGATCTCGTCGGGATCGGTCGCGCGGACGGTGATGTCCCGTACCGGCTCCGGGATCTCGGTGTCGAGGCGCCACTTCGCCGCCTCGCCGTAGGGCTTCCCCGCGGAGGCGTCGCTGGCGGTCAGACACGCGATCTCGAACTGCGGGTGGCCGTCGAGCAGCTGGATGAACCGTTGGCCCACGGCGCCGGTGGCGCCGAGGATGCCGACTCGGTGCGTCATTGTGTGCCCCTGTGTCACACGCGAATAAGACGCTTCGGATACGGTGTGGAACGGCGAGGATTGCCGCGGCCGCGGTCCGTCGGGAGCGACGGCGAGGTGCCGAGAACTCGTCGGCTCGTGCGGACGGTCGCCGACGGATCGTCGGCCGGCGGCGACGGAACGGAGTGGCCGCCGCACCCCCGGACTACTCCCGCGCGGCGTCGAACGCGGCGTCGAGGTCCGCCCTCATGTCCTCGACGTGCTCGACGCCGACCGAAACGCGGATGAGGCCGTCCGTGAGGCCCGCGGCCTCGCGCTCCTCGCGCGGGATGGCCGCGTGGGTCATCGCCGCGGGCTGCTCGATGAGGCTCTCGACGCCGCCGAGGCTCTCCGCGAGCGTGAACACCTCCGTCTCCTCGACGACGGTGCCGGCTTGCTCCAGCGTGCCGTCGAACTCGAACGAGAGCATGCCGCCGAAGTCGTCCATCTGCTCGCTCGCGAGGTCGTGCTGGGGGTGGGAGTCGAGCCCCGGGTAGTAGACGCGAGAGACGGCGTCGTGGTCGTCGAGCCATGCCGCCAGGTCGCGGGCGTTCTCGCAGTGGCGATCCATCCGCACCGGCAGGGTCTTCGTCCCGCGGAGCACGAGGAAGCAGTCGAACGGCGACGGCGTCGCGCCCACGGAGTTCTGGTAGAAGCCGATGCGCTCGTCGAGGTCGGCGTCGTCCGTGACGAGCGCGCCGCCGACCACGTCGGAGTGGCCGCCGAGGTACTTCGTCAGCGAGTGGCTCACGATGTCGGCGCCGTGTTCCAGCGGACGCTGGAGGTACGGCGTCGCGAAGGTGTTGTCGACGGCACACAGCGCGTCGTGTTCGTGGGCGACGTCCGCGAGCGCGTCGATGTCGTTGACGCGCATCAGGGGGTTCGTGGGGGTCTCGACCCACAGGAGCTCGGTCTCCTCCCGCATCGCGTCGCGGACGGCGTCGTGGTCGGTCGTGTCCACGAAGTCGAACTCGAGGTCGTACTCCTCGTACACCTGGGTGAAGATGCGGTGGGTGCCGCCGTACACGTCGTCGCCGGTGACCACGTGGTCGCCCGCCGACAGGAGGTTGAGCACGGTGTTGATCGACCCCATCCCAGAGGAGAACGCGCGGCCGTACTCGCCGCCCTCCAGCGCCGCGAGGTTGGCCTCCAGGTCGGTTCGGGTGGGGTTGCCGGTCCGGCTGTACTCGTAGCCGCGGTGGTCGCCGGGGGCGTCCTGCTCGTACGTGGAGTTGGCGTAGATGGGCGTCATCAGCGCGCCCGTCTCCGGGTCCGGGTCCTGGCCCGCGTGGACCGCGTCCGTCTCGATGCGGTAGCCGGGAGCCGCGTCGCCGTCGTCGGTCATGGGTCCCACGAGAACCCCCGGCCGCCTGACTCTTGCCATCGAGCGCGTCCCGGCGGGCCTGACCGCGCCGGCGTCCGGACGCGCCCGCGACGGTCCGGGGACGGTATCCCCGGCGTCACGCGTCCGCGGACAAAGCCGCGGAGCGGACCCTCACCCGCCCCTGTGCTCCGCGACCACTTCCTCCCAGTGGACCGCGTCCTCGCTCACGATCCGCTCGGGGTCGAGCGCGTTCGTCCCGAGCGCCTCGGCCGAGCTCGGGACGTTCGGGTCGAGGCCCCCGAGAACCGACGGGAGCCAGTTCTCGTCCTCGGGCGGCCGGCCGGTCCCCGGATCGACGGAGTCCTCGACCGTCGGAACGTCGCCCGAGCCGTCGTAGACGACGACGCGCATGACCATCCCGAACACCTGGTGGGGCGGACAGTAGAGGTCGTAGACGCCCTCGTCCTCGAACCGGTAGAGCCAGTAGCCGCCGACCGGGATGAGCGGCGACGAGACGGGCGGCGCGCCCGAGGGGACGCGGTTCTGACGCCCGTGGCGCTCGTGGTACGCGGCGACGGCGTGGTCGGGCGTCTCCGCGCTGAAGAGGACCACGTCCCCCGGTTCCACCCGGAGGCCGGCCGGGTCGTAGTGGAACCCGACCATGGTCGCGACCAGCCGCGCGATCTGCCGGACCGTGATCTCCTCGGTCCCGCCGCCCGGCAGATCGACCGTCACCGACTGGTCCGGCTTGTGGAGCGTGTCGTCGTCGCCGGCGATCGACCCGTCGGCGGCCGCCTCGTTGATGCTCGCGGTCGTCTCCTCCGACAGCACTCCCTGGCTCGCCAAGGCGAACAGTATGCCCGGGACGTCGATGTGGACCTCGACCTCGCTGCTGGGACGGAGGGGCGGCCTGAACTCGTCGAAGCAGTCGTCCCCGGGGGGCTCACCGTCACCGGCGTTCGCACATGGGTTGCCCCCGGCGACGGCCTTCCCGAAGACCGGATCGATGTGCGGGGGCCCCCGAGATCCGTCCCCGTGTTCCGAACCGTGCGCGGCGGTTCCTCCACGTGAGCGTCCCCCGGCGACGCCGGACCCGACCCCGATCGCCGCGGAGGCGCCGGCGGCTTTCAGTATCGTCCGTCGCGCGGCGGCGATGGACGTGTCGAACCGATCCTCCCGCTTCGCTCGGTCTTGTTTCATGTTATCACTTCACACCCCTTCGGGGAGACTCGATTAGTATCAAATAAATATTATTTCTCCATGACAACACGGTGCGTTTCAGTCGAACGACTCGTACTGTCGTCGCGGATGCCGGGTTCGTGTCGCGAGACTGCTCGGCGCCGGTGTGGGAATCACAAGTACCATGCCGTCCGCCCGCGGAGGTGGCTCCACGGAGGTGGGTTCTGTGACCAAGAAACGCGAGTATACGGACGACTACCCCGACAAGACGCTGTACATCCCGGGCCCGACCGAGGTGCGCGAGGACGTGATCGAGGCGATGTGTCGGCCGATGTTCGGCCACCGGATGGACCGGATGACCGACCTCTACACGACCATCGTCGAGGACACCCGGGAGTTCCTCGGTACCGACAACGACGTGATGATCCTCACGGCGTCGGGCACCGAGTTCTGGGAGGCCTCGACGCTCAACCTCGTCGACGAGAACATCCTCGTGGCGACGTGCGGGAGCTTCAGCGAGCGCCACGCGAACGTCGCCGAACGCCTCGGCAAGGACGTCGACCGGCTGGAGTACGACTGGGGCGAGGCGGTCAAGCCCGAGGACGTCCGGGAGGCCATCGAGTCCGGCGAGAAGCACTACGACGTGGTGGCGTGCGTGAAGAACGAGAGTTCGACCGGCGTCCGCAACCCGGTCGAGGAGATCGGGGACGTGGTCGACGAGTACCCGGACACGTACTTCGTCGTCGACGCGGTGTCGTCGCTGGGGGGCGACTACGTCGACATCGACGCCCACGGGATCGACGTGATCTTCGCGTCCACGCAGAAGGCGTTCGCGATGCCGCCGGGACTGGCGGTGTGTGTCGTCAGCGACGAGGCCTACGAGCGGGAACTGGAGAAGGACTCCGCCTCGTGGTACGGCGGCTTCCAGCGCGCGCTCGACTACTACGACCGGAAGGGACAGACCCACTCGACGCCCGCGATCCCGGTCATGCTGGCGTACCGGAAACAGATGAAACACATGCTGGAGGAGGGCCACGAGGCGCGCTCCGAGCGCCACCGCGAGATGGCCGAGTACACCCGCGAGTGGGCCCGCGAGCACTTCGACGTGTTCCCCGAGGAGGGGTACGAGTCACAGACGGTCGCCTGTATCGAGAACACGCAGGGGATCGACGTCGCCGCCACCATCGAGGAGGTGTCCGAGAGGTACGACATGGTGTTCTCGAACGGGTACGGGTCACAGCTCGGCGAGGAGACGTTCCGCATCGGCCACATGGGCGAACACGACGTCGAGTCGATCCGGCGGCTGACGGACGCCATCGAGGACGTCGCCGGGCTGTAGGCGTCTCGGAGCTGTAGGTGTCGCGTGGCTCGCGCTCGGCGTGAACGGTGTCGCCCGGAACACTAACGATCCGGCGTCATCCCGTGGCGGCGTGCCGCGTCGGCCGGGAAACCCTCGTGCCGGGCGGTCGCGATCGCGGCTCGCGACGGGCCGTATGTCGCGCGCCCGGGTTCTCCGCACCGTCATCGCACCCTGGCGGGTTCACTGGGGCGGGGACTGAAGGCGCGCGCCCGGAGCTAGCGGGTCGGGGTACAAACCGTTGCCGGAGCGGCGGACGGTCGCGTCCCGCCGGGAGCGCCCCCGCCTCAGCGGAGGAACTTCGAGAGTCGGTCGGCGAGCGAGGAGCCGTCGCCCAGCTTCAGGTAGAAGGCGTCGCCGCCGTCCTCGTAGTAGTTCTCGATGCGGCGGACGACCTCGAACCCGATGTGTTCGTAGAAGTCCAGCGCGGCATCGTTGGTCGTCCGGGCGTGACACGAAACCGAGCGGTTCTCCTCGGCGACCTCGGCGACGAGGCGCTCGCCGTACCCCCGGCCGCGGGCCCGCGGCGCCACCGCGAGAAACAGGATGTAGCCGTCGCGACGCGCGGAGGCGAAGCCGACGAGCTCCTCGTCCTCGAAGAGGAGGTGACAGCCGGCGCGCCGGTACGCGTTCGTGAAGAAGCCGCGGCGCTGTTTCAGCACGCCCTCGGCCTCCCGGATCTCCTCTTTCAGCGCCCAGGCGTCCTCCACATGTGTGTCGTCGCCCGGGGGATCCACGCGCGTTTCGACGTTGACACTCACTACACGTTCGCTACTGCTGACGAGCATTTAACTCCACCGTCGGTGGCGACCCTCTCGTGGGCGGCCGGCGCGGGGGTCGGTGAACCGGAAGGCGCGGGCAGAACGGTTTTGGACCCGACTCTCGTGGGAGGAGAACAATGACGGATTGGTCGGCCCGCGACCTCTGCAGGGCGGTCGTCGGGATGTTTCACAGCGCGTTCGTGACCGGCGTCGCGGTGATCGTTCCGCTGCTCATCTCGCTCATCGTGCTCGCCGTCGCGGCGCAGTACGTCTACGAGTACCTCGACCTGTTCTCGACGCTGGTGTTGGATCTCGGGCCGGAGGCGAGCTACTCGCTGTCGACCCCGGCCGGGACGCTCGCCGTCGGCAAGGAGACGCTGATCGAGGTGCTCACGCCCCTGGTCCTCCTGTACGTCATCGTCGTCGTCGGCGTGTTCGTCAACGCCAGCCGGTTCGGCGAGGTGGCGGTCGACTACTTCGACGCCGCGGTGGCCCACGTCCCGGGAATCGGCTCCGTCTACGAGTCCTTCAGGAAGATGTCCGACGTCATGCTGGAGGAGGACACCCAGAACTTCCGGGAGGTGAAACTGGTGGAGTTCCCCCACGAGGGCGCCTACACGCTGGGGTTCCTGACGACCGAGACGCCGGAGCCGCTGCGCGAGCCGACCGGCCACGCCGAGATGTTGACGCTGTTTCTCCCGCTCGCGCCCAACCCCGTGATGGGCGGACACCTCGTTCACGTGCCCGCCGACAGGGTGATGGACGTCGACATGACCGTCGAGGAGGGGATCCGGGCGGTCGTGACCAGCGGCGTCGCCGTCGCCGGCGGGTCCGGCGCCGCGTCGGGCAACGGGGGACTCTCCGAGGAGGAGCTTCGCGGCCTCGCGGGCGTCGAACACGCCGACCAGCGGGTGAACCCGGAGGCCGAGTCCCCGGACGTCCGACGGGACGAGGGGGTGGACCCGGACCGGGACGAGCGATGGGACCGGCAGGTCGACCCCGAACGGTCGGAGACGCCGACCGACATCGCCAGACGGACGCGCGAGCAACGCGAGGAACCGGAGGGGAACGAGGAGGAACAGGCGCTCGCGGACGAGCAGCAACCGTACTCCCTGTACGGGCAGTCGGAAGCGACGTCGACGCCCGCCCGGGAGGCGGGCCGCTACGAGACGGAGTCGGAGTCCACGTCGGACCGGCCGGAACGGGCCGCGGACCGGCCCCCCGAGGAACGGGAGTCGACCGACGGGCGTCCCGGGGCGGCGAAGGGATCGCGGCCGGGGTCCCCGAACGACGGCTCGGCCGACGCGGACGGTCGCGACGACGGCGAAGGAGGCGACTCCCCGACCGACGCCGACCGGCAGGTGAGCGACGGCGGGGGACGCAGCGGGGACGACCCCACCGACGGGAGGCCCGACGTGCGGGACGACCCCGACGACGAGTGAGTTAACAGCCGGCGGGGCGAACTCCGACCAGACACCGTGACCGACGAATACGACACCGTCGAGGACTCGTCCGGCGACGGCGACGACGACGCCGACCGGACGCGCGGCAGGTTCGACCTCCGCGATCACACCGCAGACGTGGCCGTCGAGGCGACCGCGCCGACCCTGGGCGGGGTGTTCGCGGCGGTCGCGGACGGCCTGACGGCCGCGATGTGCGAGGCGGTCCCCGACGGCGGGGAGCGGTTCCCGATCCGGGTTCGCGCCGAGTCCCCGGAGGCGGCGCTGTTCGACTACCTCGACGAGTGCATCTACGAGCGGGACGTCCGCCGGGTCCTGCCGACCGACCACCGGGCGGCGGTCCGGGAGGAGGACGGCGAGTGGGTCGTCGACGCCTCGGCGCGGGGGGTGCCGCTCGCGGACGTGACCGCTCGCGACGTGAAGGCGGTGACGTACTCGGAGATGGCGCTCGACCGGACCGACGAGGGGGGATGGCGGGCGTACGTCGTCTTCGACGTGTGAGCACGCGCGGCACAGCACTTACCACGGAGCACGCGCATCCCCGTGTGATGCGACCGCTCACCCGGAACGGACGAACCCGGCTCGTCGTCGCGACCCTCGGCGCGGTCCTGACGGCGACCGGCATCGCGAGCGCACACGTGGAATACGTGACCGACGCCGGCGAGCGGGGCGACCCGGTCGCGTTCCTCGTCGGGGCGCTGTCGAGCCCCCTCGTGATCCTGGCGCTCGGGAGCGGCGGCGTCGCGGTCCTGGGGACGATGGCGGCGTACCTCCTGTTCCGGCCGCTTCGGGCCGACGTGCGGGCGTTCCGTCGCGCGCTCGCGCGGTACACCGACCTGCTGCCGTGGCTCCTCCGGCTCAGCATGGGGCTCCCGATGGTCGGCGCCGGCTTCGCGGGGTACCTGTTCACGCCGCTCGTCACCGCCGGCGACACCGTCGTCCCGGTCCGCCTGTTCGGCGTCGCCGTCGGCTTCGCGCTCCTGTTCGGGCTCGCGACCCGCTTCGTCGCGGGGGTCGCGCTGGTGTCGTACCTGGCACTGCTCCCGTTCCACCCCGAGATGTTCTTCGCGTTCGAGTACACCGCCGGCCTGCTCGCGGTCGTCCTCGTCGGCGGCGGCCGCCCGAGCGCGGACCACGTCATCGCGCAGATGGCCGCCAACGAGGAGACGGTGTACTCGCGGTTCGACCCCTTCTACCGACGGATCGCGGTCCCAGTCGGCGACCGGATCGACCCGTACCGACAGTTCGTCCCGACGGTGATCCGGGTGGGGATGGGGGTCGTCTTCGCGTACCTCGCGTTCGCCGAGAAGCTCCTCGCGCCGAACCAGGCGCTCGCGGTGGTCGAGAAGTACGGACTGTCGACGCTGGTCCCGGTGCCGCCGGAACTGTGGGTGCTCGGCGCGTCGCTCACCGAACTGTTCCTCGGGGTGCTGCTGGTGCTCGGGCTGTTCACGCGCGCCTCGTCGGCGGCGGCCTTCGTCGTCTTCACGACGACGCTGTTCGGGCTCGCGGACGACCCGGTGCTCGCGCACATCTCGCTGTTCGGGCTGGTCTCGGCGCTGCTCGTGACGGGAGCGGGCCCGCTTTCGGTCGACGCCGCGGTGTTCAGGGCGCCGAACCAGATGGGGATCCCCGGCACGGGGGTCGGGCCGTCGCGGGCGACCGACGGCGGCGACCGGTCGGGAACCGACGCCGACCGGTAGTAACGCTATTCCGTCAGCCCGGGGGAGGTACGGACATGAGCGAGACACGCGAGTTCGACGGGGTCGAGCTCCGGAAGGTCCGGGAGTTCGTCTGGGAGATCCCGCGGGAGGACGGGATGAACGCGCCGGCACGGGTGCTGGCGAGCGACGCGCTGCTGGAGCAGATCGGCGACGACAAGACCCTTCAGCAGCTGCGCAACTCGACGCACCTCCCGGGGATCACGAAGTACGCCGTCTGCATGCCCGACGGGCACCAGGGGTACGGCTTCCCCGTCGGCGGCGTCGGCGCGACCGACGCGACCGACGGCTGTATTTCCCCCGGAGCGGTCGGCTACGACATCAACTGCGGCGTCCGGATGATCCGGACGGACCTCACCTACGACGACGTTCGCGGGAAGGAGGAGGAGCTGGTCGACAGCCTCTTCGCCAACGTCCCCTCCGGGCTCGGCGGCGGCGGTATCGTCGAGAGCGGCGTCGACACCGTCGAGGCGGTGCTGGAGCGGGGGATGGAGTGGGCGCTGGAGGAAGGGTACGCCCGCGAGAGCGACCTCGCACACTGCGAGGACGAGGGGCACCGGCCGGACGCCCGTCCGGAGTACGTCTCACAGAAGGCCAAGGACCGCGGGAAGAACCAGCTCGGGAGCCTCGGCTCGGGTAACCACTTCCTGGAGGTCCAGCGCGTGACCGACGTGTTCGACGACGGCGTCGCCGACGCGTTCGGCCTCGCCGAGGACCAGATCGTGGTCCTGATCCACTGCGGCTCGCGGGGGCTGGGCCACCAGGTCTGTACGGACTACCTCAGACGGATCGAGCAGCGCCACGGCGACCTGCTGGAGCGGCTCCCCGACAAGGAACTCGCCGCCGCCCCGGCCGGCTCCGAACTGGCCGAGGAGTACTACGGCGCGATGTGCGCGGCGATCAACTTCGCGTGGGTGAACCGCCAGCTCATCACCCACCGGACCCGCCGCGTGTTCGAGCGCGTGTTCCGCGCCGACGCCGACGACCTCGGGATGGAGCTCCTGTACGACGTGGCCCACAACATCGCGAAGCGGGAGGTCCACGAGGTCGGCGTCGACGCCGACGGCACCGCCGTCCCCGACGAGGACGCCGTCGACCACGAGGAGCGCGAGCTGTTCGTCCACCGGAAGGGCGCGACGCGGGCGTTCCCGGCCGGCCGCGAGGAGGTGCCGGCCGCGTACCGCGACGTCGGCCAGCCGGTGATCATCCCCGGGAGCATGGGCGCCGGCAGCTACGTCCTCGTCGGCGGGGAGCAGTCGCTGACGGAGACGTTCGGCTCGACCGCCCACGGCGCCGGCCGGACGATGAGCCGCACCGCCGCCAAGCAGGAGTACTGGGGGGAGACCGTGCAGGACGAACTGCGCGACCAGGACCACGTCTACGTGAAGGCGCAGTCCGGCGCGACCGTCGCGGAGGAGGCGCCGGGCGTCTACAAGGACGTCGACGAGGTCGTCCGCGTGAGCGACGCGCTCGGCATCGGCGACAAGGTCGTCCGCACCTTCCCCGTCTGCAACATCAAGGGGTAGCCCGACGGCTCGGCGGGACTGGCTGACGGGCGACGCCCCGGACGCTCCACGGCGCGCGGCGTCGCACACCCGCGCTCGCGCCGTGGCGACCGTCAGGTCACGGCGGGTGTGGTCCCGGGATCGTATTTCAACGCTCGGACCGGTGGGGGACGGTGGACTTCCCGCGCCGGCGCGACGCGGGACCGGCCGGTCAGTAGAAGCCTCCGGTCGGTCCCGACGGGCCGTCCGGGCCGGACGGCCCGGACCGGGGGACGCTCCCCTCGGCGAGCTCGACCGTCTCGCCGTCCGTGTCCGCGCGGCGCGGGTCGAGTTCCTCGCCGTCCTCGAACTTCACGAACGAGAGGTAGAACTGTTCCCCGCAGCCCTCCGCGTCCTCCTCGGCCGGCGGGGGCGACTCGCCGCAGACGAACGCGACGCCGTCGGCGGCGCCGTCCTCGAACGCCTCGTCGGGGGCGGCGTACGTCCACCCCTCGAAGGGGTAGGGCGTGACGGCCTTGTCCGAGAGGTAGCCGTCCCGTTCCAGTTCGGCGAGGGTTCCGCAGCGGGGGCAGTAGTACGTGACGGGATAGCCCATACCCGACGCAGGGGGCGACGGTACTTGCGTCCGTCGTCGCGACGGCCGGGGGTCGCGATATCGGGGGGGGACGGGCGCGTGCGACGGCCCCGGGAACGCGGATTTCAAGCCCCCCGGCCCCGAGACGTGAACCGATGACACCCGAGGAGACGGTCCGGGCGTACTACGACGCCCTCCGGGCCGGCGAGGCGCTCGCCCCGTTCTTCGTCGAGTCGCCCGAGACCGTGAAGGTCGGCATCGAGGAGCGGCTGGTCGGGTACGCCGAGGTGGCCAGGGGGCTCCGCGAGCAGACCCGGACGACCGAGGACTGGACCGTCGAGAGCAGGGACCTGCACGTCGTCGAGCGCGAGGGCGGCGCCGCCGTGGCCGACGAGGTGGCGCTGTCGTGGTACGACACCGAGGGGTTCCGCGAGCGCTCCTTCGAGACGCGCTGGAGCGGGACCCTGCTCCCGACCGACGACGGCTGGGCGTTCGCGGGAATGCACGTCTCGGCCGCGACGGACCTCGATCGCTGATGGTCGGCCCCAGCATCAGCGACGAGGAGCGCGTGGCCACCAACAACCGACTCAAGATCGGGATGGTCCTCCTCGTGGGCGTCTCCGGCGGCCTCGTCGCGCTGCAGCTCGATCCGACCCCGGCACAGGTCGCGGCCGCGGTGGGCGTCTCGCTGCTCGTGGGCGCGGTCCTGACCTGGTTCGTGGTGCGGACGCTCCGGGAGTTCTCGCCGAAGCGGTAGCCCCGGGACTCGGTGACACGCCGTCGTCAGCCTTTTCCCCTACACGGAACCCCACCGACACGTGAACCGGAAGTCGAGAGCGATCCTGGTCGCCGCGGCCGCGTTCCTCGCCGCGCTCGCGGCGTTCGCCGCGGTCGTCCTCCCGGCGGCCGACGGTCCGGCCGAGGTCGCCGCGGCTGTCGCGGGAGTGGTCGTGCTCGCGGCGGCACGGCACGTGATCGACGACGCGACCTTCTGACCGCGGGCGGGCCGGGGGGCTCAGGCGACCCGCCGGAGCCACGCCGCGGGGTCGTCGAGTTCGTCGTCGCTCGGGAGGTTCTCCGGACGCTCCCACACCAGCGAGGCCGTTCGGAGGTCCGTGGCGTCGGCGACGGCCGAGAAGAACTCCGCGCCGCGCTCGTACTGCCGGCGCTTCATCCCGAACCCGAGCAGGCGCTTGAGGAGGTTCGTGAGCGGGTCGCCGCCGCGGCGACGGGCGTCGAGTTTCGCGCGGAGGTCGTCGTACTCGTCGTCGAACGCGCGGTCCATCAGGAGCTCCGCGTACCCCTCGACGGCCGTCATCGCCGTGTTGAGCTCCGCGAACGCCTCCCTCGGTCCGCGGCCGTCGCCCCCGCCGGTACGGTCGATCACGTCGATGAGCGACGATCCGTCCGTCATCGACGCGATACCCTCCTCGACCCGCTCCTCCAGGTAGCCGGGCAGCCACGGGGCGGCGCCGAACTCGGCGGCGTGTGCCACCTCGTGGAAGGCGATCCAGCGGCGGAACCGCGGGTAGCCGACGTCGAGTTCGACGGCCGCGCTCCGGATGTTCGGCCGGACGAAGTACAGGCCGTGGTCGTCGCCGTCGGCGAGCAGCAGCGGGTCGTACTGCCCGAGGACGTTGCGCGCGAGGAAGGCGAGGGTGATCGCCATCGTCCCGGAGTTGACCGAGCGGGCGACGCCGGGGAAGACGCCGGCGCCGTGCTCCTCAAGCGGGCGCATCACCCGCCGGAAGGTGTCGACGTTGGCGTCGATCCAGTGGTGTCTGTGCTGCACCTCGACGCTCTCGGGCAGGTCGAACTCGACGCCCGAGGCGGTCCGGAGCCCGTCGCGGGCGGCGCGCACGTCGTCGGCGAACGCCTCGCGCTCGGCCGGCTCCATCCGCAGGTCGCCCGGCTCGCAGCCCCCCTTCGCCGCCTCCGCGACGGCGTCCCAGTCGACGACGCCGTCCGGCGCGTCGGCGGCGTCCGCGATCGCGCGAACGCTCCGCGAGAGATCCATACCCGAGTTCGGGGAGGCGTCGGGATAGGCCTTCTCCCCGTCGCTGCTCCGGAGGTGGGGGCGTCGGGGGATCCGGGCGCGCTTCGGGCGATTTAAGAGCGTTTGGCGGCCCCCTTGGGGCATGCACCGAGTCGACGTCGCCATCGTCGGCGGCGGGCCGGCGGGGTCGGCCGCCGCCCACGCCGCCGCCTCGCGCGGTGCCGACGCGCTCGTCCTCGAGAAGGGGGTGCCGCGCGCCGACCGCGACCGCCTCGGCCCCGACTCGACGGACGCCGCCGGCATCCTCGACTACTGGGTGGACATCATGGGCATCCACCCCGACGAGTTCCCCGAGGGCGTCCTCCAGGGGGAACTCGACCGCGCCGAGTTCGTCGGCCCGACCGAGGCGTGCACCCTCCGGTCGACGGGCATCGAGTCGAGCTACGACAACTTCGGCTACACGATGCACCGGGCCCGCTTCGACGACTTCCTGCGCGACCGGGCGGAGGAGGCCGGCGCCGAGTACCGCGTGCAGGCGTCGGTGAAGGACGTCGAGACGGACCTCTCGGTCGGCGGCGACGGCCCGCGTCACGTCCTCTCGGTCGCCTCCGGGGAGGAGGTCGGCGCCGACTTCCTGGTGCTCGCCGACGGCCCACAGCGGACCGTGACGAACCGGGTGCTCGACCGCTTCCTCCCCGAGGGCCGCGAGGCCTCCGAGCGCCTCGCCTCGACGAAGGCCAACCACATCGCCTACCAGGAGTACCGGCGCTTCCCCGAGGAGGTGTACGACGAGGTCGAGGGGGCCATCACGTTCTGGTGGGGCGTCATGCCCGGCCACACCGCGTATCCGTGGGTGTTCCCGAACGCCGACCGCGTCTGCCGCGTCGGGCTGACGATGCCCATCGGCCTCGACCTGGACGAGGTCGACGACCCCGGGGCGTACGCGCTGCTCCGCGAGGACGACGAGCGCGTCCCCTCGGGCGGCGAGTACGTCCGCCGCCTCCTCGAGCGCGAGTGGGGCGACGAGTACGACGTCGAGGAGGACTTCCCCGTCGTCGAGGACGCCGGGAAGTCGAAGGGAACCGAGACGTACCCCATCTCCTCGACGAGACCCATCGAGAGCCCCGTCGACGCCGGCGTCTGCGTGACGGGCGGGGCGATGGGTGCCACGAGCGCGTTCCACGAGGGCGGCGACCACGTCGCCGTCCGCACGGGCGCCATCGCGGGCGAGCTCGCCGCCGCTGGCGACGTCTCGGCCTACAACGACCGCTGGCAGGAGGCCATCGGCGACGAGGTGCTGCGCAACGTCGCCCTCGCGGAGCTGTGCCGCGACTACGACCCCGAGGACTGGGACGACGCCTTCCGGATCGCCCGGCGGATGCTCGCCGAGGAGCGGGGGTTCCGCATGTTCGAACAGAAGTTCGGCGCGGGGTGGGGGGCGACGAAGCTCCTCCTGCAGTACAAGTGGATCAAGTGGCAGCACCGCGACGGCGGGTACGTTCAGTTGACCGAGGACGAGTACGCGTACTGACGTCCCGTCTCACGTCTCTCCCGGGAGGTCCGCCGTCGCCTCGACGACCCCGGTGCGTGACGTTTTTCGTCCGCCCGCGCGGGCGGTGCGTATGGATATCGTCCCCCTCCGCGCCGACGAGGCGGCCGTCCGCCGGTTCGTCGCCGACCTGTGGCTCCCGCACCACCGCGACCTCGCCGCCGCCGTCGACCGGCACGCGCTGGCGGACCTCCCCGAGGAGGAACTCGTCGACGCCGAGACCGAGTTCCGCCTCGACCGCCTCTCCGACGACGGGTTCGCGACGTGGGTGGCCGTCCGCGACGCCCCCGACGGGGACGGGTCGGAGCGAGCGGACGGAGCCGGCAGAGCCGACGACGCGGTCGACAGGGCCGACGGGGATCCGGGCGGGACTGCCATCGCGGCGACCGACGCGCCGCTCGTCGGCTTCGTCACCTGCGAGACGGACCGCGCGCCGCGCGTGTTCGACCGCCCGGACCGCCTCGTCGTCGGCGACCTCTACGTCGACGCGGAACACCGGGGGACCGGGGTGGCGCGCGACCTGATCGACCGGGTCCGGGAACGGGCCGAGGAGACTGCCTGCGCGGAGCTGGCGCTCGACGTCGACGCGGACAACGACCGCGCGCTCGCGTTCTACCGAAAACTGGGCTTCGAACCGTATCGGCACCGGATGGCGGTCGGGACCGACGACCTGTAACAGCGGGAACGCGACCGCGGCGGCGCCGAGGGGCGGAGCCCCCGACCCGGCTTACATCCCCATGTCCTCGGCGTCCTCCGGGATCGGCAGGTCGTGGACCGCGACGCCGAGGAGTTCGGCGACGTGGTCCAGGGCCATGTCGAGGCCGTAGTAGCGCTCCAGTTCGTCGCCGTCGGCGCCGCCATCGCGCACCTTCAGCATGGCGTACCCCTCGAGGTTCTGTGCGACCGCGGCGCGGCGGCCGTCCCGTTCGAACGTCAGCAGGCGCTCGGCGTCGGTCTCGCGGTACGTCGCGGCGACGTCGTCGGACTCGGCGCTGCTCATACCCGTGCCTGGGCCGGGAGGTACTCGGCGGTTGCGGTCCGGCGCGGCGGGCGTCGCCGCTCGGCGGTCCGCACGCGTGACGGCCGCGTCGCTGGCGCGGTGAAAACGGGATGAATGGCGGACGGGCCGGCGTTGCCCGGGAGTTCCGCCGGGGGGAGTCCCGGTCGCTGACTCCGCCCCGCGACCCGACGAGCGACGAACGTTCGGCGGTGGGCTGCTCGCTTCCGCGCCTGACCCGGTGCCGCCGACGAACCGCGGGCGGGCACCCCTGCGGGTGCGGCCCGGCGGACCGCCGTCCCCGGCGGACGAGGCTTCTCCGCCAGCTTCCGGGGCCCCCGGCGGGCTCCCCGGACGCGTCCGGCGTTCGGTCCCCGCTGAAGACTCTATGGCGGGAGACGAGCAGGGCCTAACTGCCCGACCTAGTCCATCCGAACGTTACCCGGAGTCACTTATGGGCCTTGCGGTCCGCCGCGAGGGTCGGCGGACGAAACCGAGAGAGGGAACGGCGGTAGAACCCCGTCGACACGCGGCCGGCGCGGGAACGCTCGGCCCGCCGTTCCGTCCGCGGCACCGGCGTCGTCCACCTCAGCGGCGTCGCCCCGGCTACAGCACAGCTCGCGCGTACGCGCCGGCGCTGGCGGGCACCAGCGCCGCCAGCGCGAGGACGACCCACCGGTGGTTAAGGATCCAGCTGGCCGAGGCGGGGAACGAGTAGAGGTTCTGCACGTCGACCGCGAGCGCCCAGGCGGCCGTGAGCGCGAACAGGGCGAGGCTCGCGACGACGGCGACGCCCGCGACCGTGTCCGGGGGGCGCCGCTCCTGCTTGCCCGAGAGGAACACGACGATCAGCAGGAGCGCGAGGAAGCCGACGCCGCCGACCCCGAGCGCTCCGGAGGCGTAGTAGACGCCGAGCCCGGTTCCCGGGTCGGCGACGAGCACGAACGGCGCGACCAGCGCGAGCAGGAGGGCGACGCAGGCGGCGATGCCGGCGGTCGGCGCGACGTCGGCGAGGTCCATATCCCCGGCTCGGGGCGGGTCACACTTAACGGCCGTCGATCCCGGCGCGCCACCGCCGTCGGGCGGCAGACGGACGCCGCGTCGCCGGGCTGCCGCGTCACCGGAAGGGGAACGCCGAAGTGGTCCGCCGCGGAGGGGGGAGGTATGGAAGACGTCGCGATCATCGGCGCGTCCATGACCCGGTTCGGGGAACGCGACGCGTGGATACGGGAGCTGTTGGCCGAGGCGGGCCAGGCCTGCCTCGCGGACGCCGGCGTGCCCGCCGACGCCGTCGAGCACCTCTACGTCTCGAACATGGCCAGCGGCGAGTTCGAGGGACAGACGGGCGTCCCGAACGCGCTCGCACACGACCTGCAGGCGGTACCGGCCTACACCGCCCGCGTCGACCAGACCTCCTCCTCGGGCGGCGCGGGCATCTACGCCGCGTGGCAGTCGGTCGCCTCCGGCGCCTCCGACATGACGCTGCTCGTCGGCGGCGAGAAGATGACCCACCGCACGACCGCGGAGGCGACGGACGTGATCGCCTCGCTCACCCACCCCTGCGAGTATAAGCACGGCCTCACCCTCCCGAGCTTCGCCGGGCTCACCGCGCGGCTGTACCTCGACACCTACGACGCGCCCCGGGAGAGCCTCGGCAAGGTGGCCGTGAAGAACCACCGCAACGGGGTCGACAACCCCCACGCGCAGTTCCGCAAGGAGGTCGACCTGGAGACGGTGCTGGAGTCGCCCATCGTCGCCGACCCGCTGCGCCTGTACGACTTCTGTCCCATCACGGACGGCTCGGCGGCGCTGCTGCTGTGCCCGGCCTCGGTCGCCGAGGAGCACGCCGACGAGTACGTCCGAATCTCGGGCATCGGCGGCGCCACCGACACCCACGTGGTCCACGAGCGCGCGGACCCGACGACGATGCGCGGCGTCGTCGAGTCCAGCGACCGGGCCTACGAGATGGCCGACCTGTCGCCCGAGGACGTGGACGTGGCCGAGCTCCACGACATGTTCACGATCCTGGAGTTCCTCCAGTTCGAGGACCTCGGCTTCGCCGAGAAGGGCGAGGGCTGGAAGGCGGTCGAGGAGGGACGCACCGCCCGCGACGGCGACCTCCCGATCAACACCTCCGGCGGCCTGAAATCGAAGGGCCACCCGCTGGGAGCCTCGGGCGTCGCGCAGGCGTACGAGGTCGTCCAGCAGCTCCGCGGCAACGCCGGGAAGCGACAGGTCGACGCCGACGTCGGCCTCGCGTGCAACGTCGGCGGGTTCGGGAACTGCGTCACCACCGCCGTCTTCGAGGGGGTGGACGCATGAGCGACGACGACCCGACGGGGACCGACGCGGTCGCCACGGACGGCGGCGAGGCGGGCGAGGACGCCGACGACGCCCCCGCCTTCGAGGCGGCGCGCTACCCGGACGGCTCGATCACCTACCCGCCGCACCCGGTCGGCCCGGACGGCGAGGAGCCCGTGGGGACGGTCGACCTGAGCGCGTACACCGCCGAGGTCGTCACCTGGACCACGTCGACGGCGACGCCGCCGGGCGTCCGCGAGCCGAACCACGTCGTCGTCGTGGAGTTCGACGTGGACGGCGTGCCCGTCCGCGCCATCGGACAGGCGACGACGGGGGATCTGGCGATCGGCGACGAGGTCGAGCCGGTGTACTGCGAGGAGCTACGGGACCCGGAGGCCGGCATCCGCGAGCCCGCGAGCCAGGAGTGGGACGGCTTCCGGTTCCGACCGGTGGAGTAGGACCGTGTCCGAGGGAGACGGCGCGCGGATCCGCGTGCGAACGGCCGTGCTCGTCGGCGTCCTCGTCTCGCTAGTCGCCGTCCGCCTCGCGCTGGCGCTGTTCGTCCCGGTCGACCCCGGCCCGGCGATGGGCCTGTACCTGCTCGTCGGCGCGGTCGTCGCCGGCGCGGTCGGCGGGTGGGCGCGCGCGAGCCGCGGGCTGATCGCACCCGCGGCCGTCCCGTCCGTCGTCTTCCTCGGGGCCGCTGTCGCGACCTGGGGGCAGTACGTCGCCCCCGCGACGACGCCGACGCCGGCCGACCGGACGCCGCTGTGGTGGGTACTGCTCGCCTGGCCGGCGGTCGTCCTCGTCGGCGCCGCCGTCGGGGCCGTCGAACTGTTCACCGGGACGCGCGACGGCGACGATTGATCAGGGGGACGGACCGTCGCCGTCGGTTCCGTTCCCCCCGCCGTCGCGCTCCTCGGCGTCCTCGACGTCCCCGCCGTCGGTGCCGTCCCCGACGCCGCCCCGTTCCTCCTCGCCGTCGGCGTCCGCGTTCACCTGCCGCTTGATCGACTCCAGTTCCGCGTCCACATCCACCTCGGGAGCGTCGCCGTCCCCGCCGTCTTCCGATCGCTCGGCTTCTTCGTCGCCGTCGTTCCCGTCGGAGGGCCCCTCGTCCGCCGAGTGGCCGGGTTCGCCGACGGCGATGGTGACCGGGCCGCCGTCGTCTCCCCCGTCGCCGCCGCGGTCCGCGCGCCGTTCGCGTTCGCGCTCCCGGTCGACCGCGTCGCGGGACTCCCGGACCCGCCGCTCCAGTTCGGCGCTCAGCTCGCGGGCGTCGGCGACGAGGTCGCGGCTCTCCCCGTCCTCGGGGAGGTCCGCCTCCGAGAGCGTGTCCCGGAGCCGGGCGAGCGCGTCGGCCGCGTCCGTGGCCGCCCGGTCGGTCGCGGAGGTGACGCCGTCGGCCAGCGCGTCCGAGAGCATCGACCGGCCGGCCCCGCGGCCGCCGCGCCCGCGTCGGCGCGTGCGCCGCTCCGGCGTCTCTCCGGGCGCGGCCAGGTCCATCACCCCCTGAAGCAGTTCCAGCGCCTCGATGGTCGCCTCCAGCACGGCGACGACCGTGGGGATCGTGTAGTCCGAAGTGAACCGGAACAGCTCGCCGACCCGGGGCGGGCGCGGACGGTTCCTTCCCCGGCTACGGTCCCGTCGGACGGTTCGATCCCGGCTCTCAGGGTCGTTCCATCCGTCGCCGCCGTCGCGGGGGGAGCGACGCTCCCGGGGTTCGTCGAGTTCGGCCCGGAGTTCCGAGAGCGTCGCCTCCAACTCGGAGACGAGCGTCCGCAGGTCCTCGACGTCCCGGTCGCCGCCGCGGGAGGGGGATGTCATTGCCCCGGTCTTGTGCGCGTCCGAACAAAAGGGTTCACTCAGCGGGGGTGCTGGCTGTCGAGGACGGTCACTCGGTGAGGGCGGTCGCCGTCGAGGGCGTCCACCCTCCGGTTCGACCTCGCCGGCGTCGCCGCCCGCGACACTCACCGAGGGCGGTTCGACACTCACGGCGGCCCCGCTCGCCGCTACTGCGGCTTCGCCCGTCGGTACTGTACCGGCCACTCGATCTCCTCGTCGAGTTCGTGGGCCGCGTGCAGGGGCCAGTACGGCGACCGGAGGAACTCCCGCGCCATGAGCACCGCGTCGGCACGCCCGTTGGCGACGATCTCCTGTGCCTGCTTGGGCTCGCTAATCCCCCCGACCGAGGCGACGGCGATGTCCGCGTCGGTCTCCTCGACGTGCTCGCGGATGACCTCCGCGTAGGGGAGTTGGTAGCTCGGGCCCGTGTACGGCACCTCCTGTGCGGGCGAGATGCCGCCGGAGCTCACGTCCACGAGATCCGCCCCGGCCTCCGCGAGCAGGGGAGCCAGCCTGGCGGACTGCTCGACGTCCCACGACTCGCGGCCGTCGATCCAGTCGGTCACGGAGATCCGGACGAACACCGGTTTGTCGTCGGGCCACGCCGACCGGACCGCGCTCGTCACCTCGCGCAGCAGGCGCGTTCGGTTCTCGAAGGAGCCGCCGTACTCGTCGTCGCGGTCGTTCGCCACGGGCGAGAGGAACTCGTGGAGGAGGTAGCCGTGTGCCGCGTGGACCTCCGCGACCTCGAAGCCCGCCTCGAGCGCGCGCTCGGCGGCGTCGGCGAAGTCGGCGACCACGTCCTCGATCTCGCCCGTCGTGAGGCTCCGAGTCGGCTGTTCGTCGCCCCCGCGGGGATACGGCCCCGACGGGGCGACGACCTTCCAGCCGCCGTCCTCCGGCGGGATCGGGTCCCCGCCCTCCCACGGGCGGCGAGTGGACGCCTTCCGCCCGGCGTGGGCGAGCTGGATCGCCGGGACGGACCCCTGCGAGCGGACGAACTCGGCGATCGGCGCGAGCGCGTCGCGCTGCTCGTCGGTCCAGATCCCGAGGTCCTGCGGCGTGATCCGGCCCTCCGGCGACACGGCCGTCGCCTCGGACATCACGAGGCCGGCGCCGCCGAC
The DNA here is from genome assembly GCF_051195075.1 of Halobaculum sp. EA56. Taxonomy (NCBI): domain Archaea; kingdom Methanobacteriati; phylum Methanobacteriota; class Halobacteria; order Halobacteriales; family Haloferacaceae; genus Halobaculum; species Halobaculum sp. EA56. The sequence continues at coordinate 99,905 of NZ_JBNTJX010000004.1, read as the reverse complement.
GGCGCGCGACCCGAGGTGGACCAAGTGCCAGTCGGTGGCCAGGCCCTCCGGTGAGGAGTACTGGCACATCGGGGAGACGAACACGCGGTTCGGGATCTCCGTCCCGCGGAGCGTCAGCGGCGAGAACAGCGTATCGACCATGGGAACGGTACGCCCGTATCGGTACAAACCCCTGGCGACGAGCGACGGGCTTGCCACTTCCGGGGACGGAGCGGCGGCGGCCCCGCGGGGACGAGGCGACACCCGTGTCGGGCTCCCCGCCCGGACCCCTCCCCGCAGGTCGCTCCCGCGCGGGCACTGGGCGGTAGCCCGCACGGACTTCCCCTACCCGTGTGTTTTCACTATGCGTCCCGATGGTGGTCGGTATGGGTCTTTCGACCGCCGAGATCATGCAGATCAGCCTCGACCTGGTCGGCTGGGACGACGTGCCCGCCGACAGCACCGTGTACGTCCCCGGCGAGGACGTCGAGACGGCGCTGGTCGGCATCGACCTCGAGTCCGCGGAGATCAAACTCGCGCACGACCTCGGGTACGACCTGGCGCTGGCACACCACCCGACGGGGATGTCCGCGCGACTGGACTTCCCCGAGGTGCTCGACACGCAGGTCGAGTTCATGACCGACCACGGCGTCCCCCGGGAGGTCGCCGAGGACGCCGTCTCCGACCTCCGGTCGCGGATGGACCACGGGGCCCACTCCGACAACTACCGACACGACCCCAGCGTCGCGGAGCTACTCGACCAGCCGTACCTCAACACCCACCTCGCGCCCGACGAGTACGGCCGCCGCGTCTTCCGCGAGGTAGCCGACGGGATGGCCGACGACGCCACGGCCGGCGACTTCGTCGACGCGCTCGGCGGGATTCCCGAACTGGCCGCGGCCGACACGGAGGTCCGCCTTCGCGTCGGCGACCGGGGCAACGACCTCGGGGAGGTGGCCGTCCACCACGCCGCCGGCACGAACGGCGGCGCGTCCGTCGCGCGGGCGTACTTCGAGCACGGCGTCGACACCGTCCTCTACATCCACGTCGGCGCCGGCGACACTGCCGACCTCCGCGAGGAGTTCGGCGACGAGGGGAAGAACCTGGTCGTCACCGGCCACGTCGCCAGCGACGCGATCGGCATGAACGCGCTCGTCGACGCGCTCGAGGAGCGCGGCGTCGAGTGCGACACCATCTCGGGGTGCGGCATCGGCCGCGACGAGTGACGGTCGCCGGTCGTTTAGGTCGGCCTACCGTTTAGGGGTACCAAAACCTATATGCCCTCGGGGGCGTGAGACACCGGTAATGACGCACGATGTGCTCGCAGGTCGGGAGGAAGCGGAGACGCCCGAGCGCGGCTCCGCCCCGGAGACCGACGTCGCCGCCCTCCGCACGTGCCCGGACAGGACCGTGTTCACGGAGAACGGTAACTCGGACGGCTGGATATCCACGGACCTGACGGTCGACCTCGAACGGTAGCCGGGCCGTCGTTCCCGCGTCACCCGAGGCCGAACGAACGGCGTCGACTGCTTCTCGCGCGGTCCTTCTCCCCCGTCACGGCAGCGACCGCTCTCGCGGGCCCCACGGCTCTCGGGGTCGGGTAGAAAACGAAGAGAACGGAGGCGAGGGAACGACCCGCGATCCGGTCGCCGGCTTAGTGCATCGCGCCCTCGAAGACGAGGGTGTCGTCCTCGAGGTAGTGCTCGATGTGGTGTGCGTCCTCCTCGACCTGCACGATGTTCTTGCGCAGGATCTCGCCGGTCGCGGGGTCGCCGAGGCCGTCCGCGAGCTCGACGTGCTCGCGGAGCGTCTCGATGATGTCGCCGTACATCTCCATGTCGTTCTCCAGCGACGTGCGGATGTCGTAGACGTCCTCGTCCTCGGGCTCGACGGGGGCCTCCTCCTGCAGCGTCTCCATCGACGCGTGCGGGACGCCGCCCAGCGCCTGCAGGCGCTCTGCGATCTCGTCGGCGAACGCCTCGGCGTTCTCGGCGGCCTCGCCGAGGAAGATGTGCAGGTCGCGGAACTCCGCGCCCTCCACGTTCCAGTGGTGCTTGCGGAGCTGGTGGTAGAGGACGTACGTCGCCGCCAGATCCGTGTTCAGTGCGTCGACGACCTGCTCGGCCTTCTCGGCGTCCATCCGCAGCGCTTCGCTTCCTTCCACGTCGCCGGCCGATTTGAGTACGCGCTTCTGTGTGCTCATCTGTACCCCGACGTAGGGGCCGGACCCCCATAAAACCCGGTGTCACGTGAACTTCTTTTTCGGAATCCCTAAATTCAGTTTCTTGTGAGACAATGACGTGGGGGTGCCGCCGGGGACCGCGCGTCACCCGGTCGGCTCGTCGAGCACGGGGATGAACGCGCGCTGCTCGGCCAGCACCCCGGGGTCGAGCTCGGCGATCAGGTCGCGCTCGTCGCGGTTGCACGCGGCCGCGACGTGTCCGTCCGGGCGCACGACCGCCGAGCGACCCGCGTACTCCGTCCGGGGCGCGTCGGCGACCTCGCGGGCGCCGGTCCGGCCGGCGCCGACGACCCAGCGGACGCCGTCGAGCGCCCTGGCCCGCAGGAGGAGCCGCCAGTTCTCCGAGTGCGCCGCCGGCCACGCGCCGGCGACGAACAGCGCGTCGACGCGGTCGGCGGCGAAGGCCGCGCTGTCGGCGACGAAGTTGAGGTCGTAGCAGGTGAGCAGGCCCGTCCGGCCGACCGGCGTCTCGACGGTCACGCGTCCCTGGCCCCGTGCCAGTACGGACGACTCGTTCCCCCAGAGGTGGCGCTTGCGGTAGACCGTCGTCCCACCGTCGGGCGCGACGTACGCGAGCGCGTTATACAGCGGCGGGTCCACGTCGGCGTCCGCGTCGTCGACGTCCGGGCCCTCGGCGTCCGCCTCGTCGTCGGTCCGCTCGTTCCCGCCCGGAGCTACCGATCCGGATCCCCGTTCGACGAACCCGGCGAGCACGGCGGTGTCGTAGGTTCCCGCGATGTCGCGGACCCTGTCTAGCTCCGGGCCGTCGCGGTCGAGCGCGACCGCCCGCGCGCGGCCGTCGGCCACGAAGCCGGTGAGCGCGTACTCCGGGAACAGCGCGACCTCGACGTCGTCGGGGAGGCCGGCGACCCGATCGGCGACGGTCGCGAGGTTGGCCTCGACGTCGAGATCCGAGACGGACACCTGCGGGACGGCGACGGTCGGCATGCCCCGACGCTCGCCGTCAACCGAAATAACATCCATGGTTGACCGGCGGCGTCCGCGGTCGACTGGGACCGCGCCCGGCGTGGGTGATCCCGGCTCGGTCCCCGCCCGCGCGGACGACGCCTCGCCCGGAATATGGAAACGCCCTTGTAGGCGACACGCCCACCATCGGGCATGAGCGACGACGATCCGGCCGAGGAGTCCAGCGACCCCGAGGACGGCGACGGGACGGACATCGTCCCCGAGGTGTCCGCCGAGGACCTGGAGGCCCGCCTGGACGAGGCCGCCGAGGCGCTGGAGGCCGCCGAGACCGAGTCGGACCTGGACGACGTGGAGGCCGACCTCGACGAGATCGAATCGGACCTCGAGCGCGCCGACCTCCCGGAACCGGACGAGGACGACGACGACGCCGAGGACCCCCGCGAGGAACTGGAGTCGCGCCTCTCGGACCTGCGCGACGACCTGGCCGACCAGCGTGGCCCGTACGCCTCGGACGTCGTGGACGACGTCGAGTCCGCGCAGGCGACGATCCGCGACACCCGGTGGACGGAGTCCGGGGAGGCCGACCTGCCGGCCGTCGTGGACGCCTTCCTCGCGGACGTGAACGAGGCGCTGGGGGCAGACCTCGACCGGACGGGCGAGGACGACCCCGAGTCGCTCGCGGACGCCCTCGCCGACGCCGTCGAGGCCGTCGAGGACGCCGACCTGGACGCCGACGAGGACGCCGAGACCATCGCCGCGCTGCTGGAGGCGACGGACGACCTGGAGGCCGGCGTCGAGGACGCCGAGGAGTGGGACGACCTCGAGACCCACGAACAGCTGCAGGCGCAGGGCTTCTACGACGTGCTCGGCCACTACAAGGACTTCCCGCCGGAGCTGGCGGCCCTGAAGGAACACGAGCAGCAGGGCAACGTGGAGATGGTGCTGCTCGCGCTCGACTCGCTCCAGTCGGAGTTCATGGAGGAGCACTGCCTCGACGCGCTGACGCGGATGAACGACCAGGGGGCCTTCGAGGCGATGCACCAGCGCGCCGGGAAGCGCGACCGACCGGCGATCCGCGCGCTCGGAAAGATGGCCGCCGAGGACGCCGTCGAGACGCTCGTCGAGTACGTTGACGCCGACTCCGACCCGGCGCTGCAGAAGGTGACGTTCAAGGCGCTCGGGGAGATCGGCCACCCCGACGCGGTCCAGCCGCTCGCGAACAAGCTGGCGATGGACAACGACGACGTCCGCCCCTACGCCGCCCGCGCGCTCGGCCTGATCGGCGACACCCGCGCGGTCGAGCCGCTGGCGGACGCCGCCGCCGAGGACGACGCCGACACCGTCCGCGCGGCCGCCCTCTGGGCGCTCCGGCAGATCGGAACCGAGGGGGCGCTGGAGGCCGCCGCGGAGTTCGACGACGACCGCGCGTTCATCGTCCAGACCGAGGCCGAGAAGGCCCGCGACGCGCTCGGCGCCGACGCCGAGGAAGCCGCGGCCTGAGGCGCTCGATCGGGTCCGTCGCGGCGTCCCCCCGCGCGCTCCGCCCCTGTTCCCTCCGTTCGTGCCGTCCTCCCGACCGCGTACTCGCGACGGTTACATCAGCTCTCCGAGGAACAGCAACGCGAACCCCAGCGAGACGAGCAGCCCGCCGACGCGTCCGAGGTTCGTGTGCTCGGTTACCTCGTCGGGCGCGATGTCGATGTCGTAGCTGTTCCACTCCTCCTGATAACTGACGTACGAGGGCATCTGGAAGAACTCCAGCGCGACGAGGGCGCCGCCGACGGCACCCAGGGCGGCGCCGGTCAGCCGGATCCCTTCGGCGAGAGCGACCATACCGACTCCCGCCGTCGTCGGGGCAAAAACGCTCCGGAGCGCGCTCGCCCGTCGCGAGGGGTCGGACGGCGTTCGACGGACGAACGTTCAAGTACGAACCCGGGCCCAGACCGTCGCGGTGACACGTGCCGCCGCCGCGCTCGCGCTCGCGCTCCTCCTCGCAGCGCTCGCTCCGGTCGGCGCGGCCGCGACCGCACCCGTTGCCGCGTCCGTCGACGGTGCCGGCGCCGCGCTCGCGACCGGGCCGTCCGGACCGCCCGCCGGACCCGTCCCGGCCGTCGATGAATCACGCATCGTCGAGCTCCTGCCGAACCCCGTCGCCGCCGGCGACGCCGGCGAGTACGTCCTCGTGGCGCTCCCGGTCGGGAACTGGACCGTCGACGACGGCGAATCGCGCGTCACGGTTCGACAGAACCGCGCCGGCCGGGTGGTCCTCACGGACGACCCCGACGCGCCGGTCGCCCCCCCGGAGGGGCGCGTCGTCGGCTCCGGACTGTCGCTGTCGAACGCGGGCGAGCGGGTCGCCCTCCGCCGGGGCGGCCCCGACGGCCCGGTCGTCGACGCCGTCGAGTACGGCCGCGCGCCGGAGGGTGAGCGGTGGCTCCGGTGGACGGACCCCCCGTGGCGGCCGGTCGGCCTCGAGCCGCGACCGCCGGTCGACTTCCGTCCGACGAACGCGACCGCCTTCCTGCTTCCGGACGCGCCGGGTCCGCCGGTCGAGGCGATCCGGAACGCCGACCGCAGGGTGCTGCTCGCGGGGTACACCTTCGGCTCCGAGCGCGTCGCGGACGAACTGATCGCCGCACACCGCCGCGGTGCCCGCGTTCGGGTGTTGGTCGAGGGCGACCCCGTCGGCGGGACCGACGCGCGACAGGCGCGCCTCCTCGACCGCCTCGCCGCCGGCGGCGTCGAGGTCCGCGTCGTCGCCGGTCCGCACGCGCGGGTCCGGTTCCACCACGCGAAGTACGCCGTCGCCGACGGCCGGGCCGTCGTGCTCACGGAGAACTGGAAGCCGAGCGGGACCGGCGGCGCCGACAGCCGCGGGTGGGGCGTGGTCCTCCGTTCGCCTGCGGCGGCGGACGCGCTCGCGTCGCTGTTCCGCGCCGACGCCGGCTGGCGGGACGCCGTCGCGTGGCGGGAATTCCGTGCGGGCCGGACGTTCCGGGTCGACGAGCCGGCGACCGGACGCTATCCGACGCGGCATCCGCCAGCCGACGTTCGGGTCGAGCGGACGACGCTCCTGACCGCCCCCGGAAACGCCGAGGACGGGGTCGTGTCGGTCGTCGACGCCGCGGACGACCGCGTCGACGTGATCCAGCCGACGGTCGCCGACGGCCCGCTGCTCGCGTCGGTCCGGCGGGCGGCCGAACGCGGCGTGACGGTCCGGCTGCTGCTGTCGAACGCGTGGTACGTCCGCGAGGAGAACGAGGCGCTCGCGGGTCGGCTGAACAGGTGGGCCGACGGCGCGGGCGTCCCGTTCGAGGCGCGCGTCGCCGACCCGGCGGGGCGATACGGGAAGGTCCACGCGAAGGGCGTCGTCGCGGACGACGTGGCCGTCGTGGGATCGCTCAACTGGAACCCCACGAGCGCGCGCGAGAACCGCGAGGTCGTCGTCGCGCTGGAGGGCGAGGCGGTCGCCGACTACTACCGCGAGAGCTTCGCGGCCGACTGGCGCGCGAGCGGCGAACGTGGCGGCCTCCGGTCGCTCTCGCCCTCGCTGGCGGTCGCGGCAGTGGCAGGGGCCGCGGCGGCGACGCTGTTCGTGCGGCGGCGCTTCGAACTCGCGAGCGGCCGGTCGGGCGACGGGGAATCCGAGGAGACCGGGCCGATCGGATGAACCGCGAGAGCGGAAGACGCAGGCCGAGCGGGGTCGCCTCCGCGTCGCTCAGTCGTCGAGGTCGACCGTCGTCGACAGCTCCTCGTCGAGTTCGGCGTCGGCCATCTTCTCGACGAGCGCGTCGATGACGTCCTCGCGGCGCCCCTCGACGAACTTGATCGAGCCGACGACGAGGTGGCCGCCGCCCGAGACGCCCCCGCCGACGACCTCCTCGTTGAGTTCGGTGACCATCTGCGGGATGTCGAGGCGGACCCCGTCGCTGCGGAGGACGGCGAAGTCCGGCCCGTAGCCGATGGTGATCACCGGCTCGCCCGTCGCGCGGACCTTCCGGTCGTGGAGTTCGCCGGTGGTCTTCCCGGGCGCGGGGTAGGTGAACCGCTTGGCGAAGTTCTCCAGGTCGATGCGGTAGAGGTGCGCCTCGGAGTCGAGGCGCTCGTGTTCGACGTGGGGCTCGACGGCGTCGAGCTGTTCCTCCACGTCCTCCTCGGCGCTCTCGGCGAGGAACTCGACCAGCTCGCGGTGGCGCTCGGAGTCGTCACAGCCCACGTCGAGCACGTCGCCGACGAGCGTCTTGCCCTCGCTGTAGCGGAGCCAGTGGGCGGCGTAGTCGAGCGCCTCGCCGATGTCCTCGATGTGCCCGCGGTCGTAGCCGGCATCCGAGGCGAGCGCGAGGTACTCGTCCATGACCTCGGCCTTCGAGCGGTCCGACAGCCCCGCGACCGCCGGGACGTGGCGGAGTTCGTCGGTCACGTCGGGGTCGATCAGGCGCGCGAGCTCGACGCACATCATCCCGGTCGTGATCCGGTAGTCCTCGTCGTGGATGTACGGGTTGACGTGGTGGTCGAGCAGGTCGTTCACCGCCTCCGGGTCGGGGTGGTGGTGGTCGACGACCGCGATGGGCACGTCGTAGTGGGCGAGGTTCTTGTAGGCGGGAACGTCCTCCTCCGTCGAGCCGTTGTCGAGCATCAGGAGGAACGGGAGCTTCTGCCCGTGCCGGGCGCGCCCCTCCAGCGCGAAGTTCAGGTCGCGGGTGACGTCCTCCATCTCGTAGAACGGCGCCTTGCTCGGGAGGCGCTTGAGGTTGTGTCGGGCCGCGTCGTCGCCCTCGTGGACCTCCTCGATGAAGTTCTCCAGCGCGAGCTGCAGCGGGATCGACGCGCACATCCCGTCGCCGTCGGCGTGATGTCGGATCCGGATCGGCCGCCCCTCCAGCACTGTCCGGCGCAGCGTCCGCGCCAGGTCCTCCAGTTCGGGTCGGAGCTTTTCGAACGCCTCCCACTCGACGAGCGGGTCGACCGGATCCGGCTCCGAACGCTCGGCCAGCGCCTCGTCGAGGCGCTCGCGGGCGGCCTCGGCCGTCTCCCCCTCGAGGCGGGTCACGTCGCCGACCTCCAGTTGGGTGGCGCCGTCGTGGCGCTCGACGCTCCCGGAGACGCGGACGACGTCGCCGATCTCCACCTCGGGGTACGCGCGCACGCCGGCCTCCTCGAAGGCGGCGGCCGCGAGGACGCCCGACTCGTCGGCGACGTGGAGGATGGTCGGGCCGCCCGTCTGCTTGATCTGGACGACCTCGCCCTCGACGGTCACGTCGTCGCCGACGGCGACGTCGCCGGCCAGGGTGATCTCCGGTTCGTGCTCGACGGCGAGCACGTCGGCCTCCGAGAGGTCGACGTCGGCGAGGTCGAAGGAGACGTCGCCGTTGTCCTTCAGTTCCTCGAGGCGGACGACCAGTTCGTCGCCGACCTCGAAGGACTCGCCGTCGAGGTTGGACTCGTGGACCAGCCCCGAGACGTGCTCGGAGACGTCGACGAAGACGCCGTAGTCGACCACGCCGTTGACGACGGCGCGGTAGCGGGCCCCCACGTCCACGTCGGTGCGTGTACACGCGGGGTCGAGATCGTGAACCACGGGGCGGGAACCCCCCTCCCCGTTCTCGCCGGGATCTCCGGCGGCGGAATCGGTCATGTCACACGGTGAGTGACGGCCGGTGTTAAGGGTTGTAGTATCGATCGAGCGGGTCGTTCGCGGCGCGCCGGGCGGACGACGGGGACGGCGTCAGCCGGGGCGGCGGCGGGCGTCGTCGCCCGACGGGAGGGGAGGTGACCGCATCGACACCCTTAGTTGTCGCGCCGACCGAGTTCGGCCAATGCGACTGTTCCGGTCGAGCGAGCTGCTCGGCATCGCGTCCGAGACGCTCACGTTCGCGCTGGAGGCCTCCCGGGACACCCACCCGAACGAGTACATGGGTTTCCTGCGCGCGACCGACGCCCGCGACCTCGGACTGGACCGGCGGGGGCAGGTGATCACCGACGTGCTCGTCATCCCCGGCACCACCTCGACGCCGGAGTCGGCCACCGTCAAGGAGAACATGCGGCCGAACTCGACGAACGCCGTCGGCTCGGTTCACTCCCACCCCAACGGCGTCCTCCGGCCGTCCGACGCCGACCTCGCGACGTTCCACGCCGGCGAGGTCCACATCATCATCGGCGCGCCGTACGACCGGGACTGCTGGCGGGCGTTCGACTCGAACGGCGACCCCCGCGACCTCGACGTGATCGACGTGGCGCTGCCCGACGACGAGGCGTTCTTCGACTTCGACCAGACGGACATCGACGCGGAGCTGTACGATGAGTGAGGACGGGGACGACCACGGAGGCGAGGACGGAACCGCCGGGGGCGGGGACAGGGCCGACCCCGACGCCCCCCGGATCGCGCTCGCGCAGGGGACCTTCGACATCGTCCACCCGGGGCACCTCCACTACCTCGAGGACGCCGCCGCCCGCGGCGACGAGCTCCACGTCATCGTCGCCCGACGGGAGAACGTCACCCACAAGCCGAAGCCGGTGTGCCCCGACAGACAGCGCCGCGACGTGGTCGCCGCCCTCGAGGTGGTCGACGAGGCGCACCTCGGCCACCCGGAGGACTTCTTCGTCCCCGTGCGTGCGATCGACCCCGACGTGATCGTGCTGGGGTTCGACCAGCACCACGACGAGACGGCGATCGCCGAGGCGCTCGCGGCCGAGGGGATCGACGCGGAGGTCGCCCGCGCGAGCGGGCGCGAACCCCGATACGAGGGCGAACTGCTCTCCACCGGGGAGATCATCGACAGGCTGCTCGAACAGCGCGGGTGAGCTGACGGCGACGACGGCGACGGGACGGCCGGGGAGACGGTCACGGGGCGTCGAGCGTCGCCCGCCAGAGGTACGCGGGTGCGGCGCACACGGCGGCCAGGCCCGCGACGACGCCGACGAGACCGAGCGCCCGCGCCGTCGGCGCCCCGGCGAGCGTCGACCGGAAGACCGCGGGGACACCGGTCGCCAGCAGGACCGCGCCGACCGACCACAGCCCGTAGGCCCGCCGGGTCGTCGCCTCGGCGACGCCGTCCCCGAGGCGGGCCGACACCGCGACGAGGCCGATCCCGCCGGCGAGCGCGATTCCGGCGCCCACGAACGCCAGAAGGACGGTGAGGAGGCCGACCGTCGGCAGGTGTCCGGTCATCTCATCGCCCCGCCGCCGCGGCGACGCGGCTCCCTCGCCGAGGCGGCGGCGCCCCGGTCGACCGCAGCCGTGTCGCGTCGGCGGTCGCGGTACGGTCGGTCACTGCGTTACGTGCGGGCGTAGTGCCGGAGGCCGTGCCAGATGGCGTCGACCATCCTGACCTCGCCCTCCCCGTCGGCGTCGTCCCACCCCCGCGCGAGGGCGTCCTCCACGACCGCGAGCGAGTGGTTCTCGAAGTTGTTCATCCCGCGGAAGTCCTCCAGCGCCGCCCGCTCGGCCTCGTCGAACGTCGCAGAGGGCGAGCCGTCGAGGAAGCCCAGATCCGCGAGCACCTCCGACACCGCCCGCGCCCGCTCGCCCGCGAGTTCCCGCGGGTCGTCGGGCTCCTCGCGCGACAGGAGGGTCACGTCGTACAGCTTGAACACCCGCTCCAGTTCGTCGATCGGCGCGTCGTGGTCGTCGACGCGCACGTCCACCCAGCGGTCGTTCTTCCCGTCGTAGCCGCCCTCGGGCTTGGCGACGTACAGCGCCGCGGACTGCTCGCCGCGGGAGTCGCCCCCCGCCTCGTTGCCGGCGTGCAGCGCCGCGATCAGCCGCTCGGGGAGGCCGCCCTCGCCGTCCTCGAACGCGTCAGCCATCGCGGTCAGCGTCTCCTCGTTCTCCAGGATGTTGCCCTGGACGGTGTAGTGCTCGCCCTGCAGGTCGCCGGCGACGTCGAAGCACTCCGCGCCGGTGAAGGCGGCCGGCTCCCCGTCGAGCCCGACGACGCCGACCTGCCGCCGTGGGTCCTCCTCGTCGGCGTCGGTGAGCCGCTCGACCACCTCGGCGGCGTCGTGGCCCTCCCGGAGCAGGTCGAGGCCGTCGGGGCCGTAGGCGACGTTGGCGAAGCTCTGCGTGGCGACGGCGCCGGCGTCGGCCGACACGAAGGGGACGACCGCGCCGACGGCGATGAACTTCGAGTGGACGGCGACCCCGACGGCGTCCGTCTCGGGGTCGCGCGCGGCGATGGAGAACGTCATTCGATCGCGTCTCCGCCGGGGGCGGCAAAAACGTGCCGGGGCGCGGCCGGCGACGCCGCCCCACCGGGACACCGCGGCCGCGCGCTACGCCTCGCCGGCGACACCCCCGCGTCCGGAGTCGCTCCCGCGCTTGCGGGCGGTGAGCGGCTGCCGGGAGACCAGCTCGCAGTCGAACGCCGGGTGCTCGGCGAGGTGGCGCACGAGCAGGTGGCGCCTGCCGCCGGTGAGGCCGGTCCGGCCGACCGCCTCGGCGGTGAACTCAGCGGGGAGCCGGTCGTACAGTCGGCGGAGCGCGGCGAACCGCTCGAACACCTTGCTGTGACCCGCCGAGTCGGCGGCGCGCCGCTCGACCACGTAGCTGCCGTCGGGGCGGTGCTCCCCCGCCGTGTGGAGGAACTCCCGGCGCGCCGTGAGCGCGTCGGCGAGGCCGTCCCGCAGGGCTATCGCCGCCTCGCGGTCCAGCCGGTGCGTCTCGCCGTCGAGCGTGACCGTCACGCACGTGCCGTCCGGCGTCGCGGCCGCCTCCGGTTGCGTGTCCGGCGCGCGCGTCGCGCCCGCGGCCGTCGCCGCCGCGGTCGAGTCGGGGTCGGCCTCGGACGTCGCCGTCGCTGTCCGGTCCGTAGCGTCGTCGCGAGAACCCCCGCGTCGCGCTCGCTCGTCGGCGGATCCGTCGCTACCGTCGAATTTCGCGGCCAGCCGCCTCGCGGCGACTTGGCCTATCCTCCCGCGTCGGTGGGACCGACATGGCGGCCGGTCGTAGCGGCCGCCGCGTGATAAGTCCGCCGGCGGACCGACCCGGAGGATCAGGAGACGTGCTCGATCAGTTCGACGACGGTCCCCGTCGGGTCGAGGAGGAACGCGATGCGGAGGTCGCCGAACCGCTCCGGGCCCATCACCCAGTCCACGTCCGGGCCGTCGACCGCCTCGCGGGCGGCGTCGACGTCGTCGACGACGAAGCCGAAGTGGAGCAGGCCGGTCGGCATCGGCTCCACGTCGCCGGTCGCCTCGTACGGCGCGCGGTCGAACACGTACACGCGCTTGTCGGCCACCTCCAGGGCGGCGTGCTCGACGGCGGTCGCGCCCTCGCCCTCGTCGGCGTGTCCCCGCTCGATCAGCGTCCCGTCGAACGCCTCCTCGTAGAACGCCGCGGTCGCGTCGACGTCGTCCGCTTTCAGCGCCACGTGAAAGAACGAGTTCGGTGTCACGGGCGGTTCGTCGGGCCCCGGGACCAAGGCGTTGCCGGCGGGGAGGAGCTCCCCGGCCGCGACGCGGACGGCGGCGCCGCGGCGACCGGGCGCTTTTCACCGTACCGACGGTACGGACGGGTATGGAAGTCCGCGGCGAGCGCGAGTGCACCGAGTGCGGCACCCGGTGGTCGTACTTCGAGACGGGGAGCGTCGCCTGCCCGGAGTGCGGGAGCCTCCGCAGCGTGGGCACGGGCGAGCGCCGCAGGCACACCGACGCGCCGGCGGAACTGGACCTCACGTCGGTGCTTGCGGCCCTCGACGAGGAGCCGCTGTCGGGGCTGGTCGAGGAGGTCAAGGAGGCCTGCAGGGGATACCTCCGCAGGCGGGGGTTCATCCGCGCGGGCGAGCTCGCCCCGCTGGACGACGCCTACCTCGCGGCCGCGGAGCTGAAGCACGCCGCCGACGTGTACGGTCGGATCGCCGGTCCAGGCGGCGGGCGCGCGGACGCGACCGTGGGCGGCCCCGACGGCGACGCGGGCGTCACCGACGACGAGGAGTGGTACGTGACGACCCTGCTGCGCGCCGCCGACACCGGCGAGCGGCCGAGCGCCCGCGAGGTGCCCCCGCGGATGCACGAGGCCCGCGGGCTGGCCGCCGCGGAGGCGGTGCTGGAGTACCGGACGGACGTGGCGACGTACCTCGACGACCACCCGGACCGCGAGGCCGCGCGGACGCTCGGCGCCGTCCGCGACCGCGCGAAGCGCGTCGAGGCGCTGGAGGGCGACGTGGCGCCCGCGGAGGCGGACGCGCTCGTCGACGCGGCGGTCGAGCTGGGTCGGTACCTCATCGCGGACGACCTCGACGCGCTGGCGAGCGCCCGCGACCGCCTCAACGACGCCGAGTGAGGCGAGCCGAGGCCGCGGTCAGTTCCCGGCCGGCGTCGGTTCGAGGAGGTAACAGTGTCCGGTGAGGCTCACGAAGGCTTCCCCGTCGTCCGCGGCCTCCCGGAGCGACTCGCGCCACGACGCCGCCTCGTCGGCGCCGACGGCGTCGTGGTCGGCGACGAACTCGGCGACGAACCCGAGCAGGTGCCGGGCGAACGCGTCGCCGGTCGGGTCGGGCTCCGAGAGCGCGTACGGCTCGACCGACGAGACCGCGAGGTCGACGCCGTCGAGGTGCTCGGGTAGCCGTGACCCCAGTGTCGGCCGGACGCAGTGGTCCGACCACGCCCCGAGGACGCGGTCCGTCCGGTCGGGGTCGGCGCCCCGGACGACGAACGTGTCCCAGTCGGCGAGGAACACCGCCGCCCGGCCGTCCGGAGCGAGCACCCTGGACAGCTCGGCGAGCGCGGGGTCGACCCGGTCGAGGTACTGGAACACCTGGACCGCGACCGCGGCGTCGGCGACGCCGTCGGCGACGGGCAGCCGCGTCGCGTCGCCCGCGACGACGCCGGCGTTCGGGACGGGAGCGAGTCGCTCCCGGGCGAGTGCGGTCATCGCTGGCGAGCGGTCGACGCCGAGCACCGAGCCGTCGGGACCGACAGCCTCGGCCAGTTCGCGCGGCTCGAACCCCGGGCCGCAGCCGACGGAGAGGATCCGGTCCCCGGTCGCCGGGTCCAGCGAGTCGCGGACGAACCGTCGTCGCTGCGCGGCCCCCGCCGTCTCGTAAGCCGCCTCCTCCGCCCGGGCGTCGGCCTCGTCGTAGTCCCCAGTCACGCGCGCTCCCCCGGCGCCCCGCCGAAGCCGTCGCGCAGCGCCGCGGCCGCGTCCGCCAGCACCTCGCGCGCCGCGCTCACGCCGGGGTCGCCGAGCATCCCCGCGACGCCGTGGATGAGCGACGGGTAGTGGAGGTGGTCGACGGGGACGCCGTCGTCCGCGAGCGCCTCGGCGTAGGCGACGCCCTCGTCGCGCAGCGGGTCGAACCCGCAGGTGACGACCGTCGCGGGCGGGAGGTCCGCGTGGCTGCAGGCCGTCAGCGGGCACGCGTAGGGGTTCGCGCGTTCGAGGTCGCTGCGCCAGTAGTGGTCCCCGAAGTAGTCGATGTCCCCGCGTTCGAGGTAGTATCCTTCCCCGTTCTCCTCGTACGACGGCCAGTCGGTCCCCGGGTCCACGACCGGGTAGATCAGCGTCTGATGGGCCAGATCCGGTCCGCCCCCGTCGCCCGCGCCCGCGCCCCCGTCGCGTGCGTGGAGCGCGACCGCGGCCGCGAGGTTCCCGCCCGCGCTGTCGCCGCCGACGGCGACGCGCCCGTCCACGTCCAGTTCGCCGGGGTCGCTCGCGGCCCACTCGGTCGCCGCGACGGCGTCCTCCAGTCCCGCGGGGAAGGGGTGCTCGGGGGCGAGTCGGTAGTCGACCGAGACGACGACGCAGTCGGCCTCGTCCGCGAGGACCCGGCAGATGCCGTCGGCCGTGTCGAGCGAGCCGATCACCCAGCCGCCCCCGTGGAAGTACACGAGCGTCGGGAACGGACCCGTCCCATCGGGGGTGTACGTTCTGACAGGCACTTCGGACGGGTCGCCGGCGCCGCCGTACCCGGGTATCGTCCGGTCCTCGACGGACGCGAGGTCGGGAACGTCGGTCGGTTCGCCGCGCCACTCGGCGAAGAACTCCCGCGCCTCCGGCGGCGAGAGGTCGCGGAGGTCTGGCATGTCCGCCGCTGCCATCGTCTCCAGCAGGTCCCGCGCCTCCGGGTGGAGGTCGTCGGCTCGGTCCATGTGGGATGCCGGCACCCCACGGGGATAAATCGGGGGTCCGCCGCGGTGCCCGGGAGTCGCACCGCGAGACGCTGGCCGTCTACCGCCACTCGGGTTCCCGGTCCTCCCGGTAGGCGGCCATCGCCTCCTCGAAATCGTGCGAGTCGTGTGCCTCCGCCTGTAGCTCCAGATACCGGTCGAGGAACGCCTCGTGATCGAGGTCGAACGCGCCGACCATCGCCTGTTTGGAGAGCCGACACCCCTCCGAGTTGGCGTCCATGTACCGGTCGATCCACCCGTCGAACTCGGCGCTCGGATCCTCGTCGTCGACCAGATGGTCGACCAGCCCGATCCGATGTGCCTCCTCCCCGTCGATGTCGTCCCCCAGGAGGGTCAGCCGCTTGGCGCGACCCATCCCGACGTAGCGCGCGAGCCGCATCGTCGCCAGCCCGGGGATGAGGCTCTCCTTGGTCGCGGGCAGGCCGAGCCGCGCCGAGGGGGTGGCGACGCGGATGTCGCAGGACAGCGCGAGTTGCAGGCCCCCGCCCAGCCCGTATCCGTGGACGAGACAGAGCACGAGCTTGTCCATCGTCTCGAACCGCCGCTTCGCCCGCTCGAACACGACGTGATAGCCGTGGTCGATCGCTCCGCTCGACAGCTCCTTGAGGTCGATCCCCGTACTGAACGCACGACCGGCCCCCCGGATCGCGACGAGTCTGATCTCCTCGTCGTCCGCGAGGAGTTGCGAGACCGCGTCCAGATCGCGGACGGTGGGGTAGTGCATGGCGTTGAGCCGGCCCGGTCGATCGAGCGTCACTCGCGCGACCGCGCCGTCCGTCTCGACTGTGAGGTGTTCGAGGTCGACGTGCATCGGGGATCACTCCGTCCGGAGACACGGTAGCATACCCCATGAATTTCTCTGCCGGGACCGGTCCGTCGGCGTCCCACGTCGTCCGTCTCGAACCCGTTCACCCCGTCTCAGCCAGCTCAGGGCCGTCTGCCGACCGGTTCGCGCCGACTGGCGTTCCCCCCCTATGATCGAGAACTCGCGGCGACGGGGCTACGGCAGGTCGATGTCGACGCCGTGCTGCTCGCTCGCGGCCTTCACCGTGTTGTACAGCAGCATCGCGCGCGTCATCGGACCGACGCCGCCGGGGACGGGGGTGATGGCGCCGGCTTTCTCCTTCACCTCGTCGTAGGCGACGTCGCCGACGAGCGTCGACTCGCCGTCGCGCTCGACGCGGTTGATCCCCACGTCGATGACGGTCGCGCCCTCGCGCACCATGTCGGCGGTGATCATCTCCGGGACGCCCGCGGCGGCGACGACGATGTCCGCCCGCCGGGTGTGCTCGGCGAGGTCCTCGGTCCGCGAGTGACACACCGTGGTCGTGGCGTTGCCGCCCTCGCCGCGGCCGAACAGGAGGTTCGCCATCGGCTTGCCGACGATGTCCGAGCGGCCGACGACGACCGCCTCCTTCCCCTCGGGATCCACGTCGGCCGACGCGAGCAGGCGCTGGATGCCGTGGGGCGTGCAGGGCTTGAACCGGGGGTTGCCCGCGACGAGGCGGCCGACGTTCTCCGGGTGGAAGCCGTCCACGTCCTTGGCGGGGTCGACCGAGCGGAGCACCCGGCGGGTGTCGACGTGGTCGACGACGGGCATCTGGACGAGGATGCCGTGGACCCCGTCGTCGGCGTTCAGGTCGTCGACGGTGTCGTACAGCTCCTCGGCGGGCGCGTCCTCGTCGATGTCGACGTGGATCCCCCGGATCCCGACCTCCTCGCAGTCGTCCTGCTTCATCGAGACGTACGTCTCGCTGGCGGGGTCGTCGCTCATCAGCACGGTCGCGAGCGCCGGCTCGACGCCCGCGTCCGTCAGCGTCTCCACGCAGTCGGCGACCCCCGAGCGGACCTCGGCGGCGACGGCGTTCCCGTCGATGTCGGTCATGTCCGAGGAGGGAACGCCGAGGCGTAAGAATCCTCGGATTCGTGCACACCTACGCGCTACTATTCCTCATTATACACAAGAACGTGTATATCCTCGCGGCCGGCTCCCGCGCGCCTCAGTCGTACAGCGGGTACTCGTCGGTCAGTTCGTCGACGCGCTCGCGCACCTCGGCGACGACGGACTCGTCCTCGACGTCGTCGACGACGCGGTAGATGAGGTCGCCGACCTCGCGCAGGGCCGCCTCGTCGAAGCCGCGGGTGGTGAGCGCCGGGGTCCCCGCGCGGATGCCGGAGGGGTCGAACGGCGAGCGCGTCTCGCCGGGCACCGTGTTCGCGTTCAGGACGATGCCGGCGTCGGCGAGGGCGTCCTCCGCGTCGCCGCCGGAGACGTCGGGGTGGGACTCGCGCAGGTCGACCAGCACGAGGTGGGTGTCGGTGCCGCCGGAGACGACCTCGAAGCCGTTGTCCGCGAACGACTCGGCCAGCGCCTCGGCGTTGTCGACGACCTGCCGCGCGTACTCCTCGAACTCCGGCTCCAGCGCCTCCTTGAAGCCGACGGCCTTGCCCGCGATGTTGTGCATGAGCGGGCCGCCCTGCCCGCCGGGGAACACCGCGGCGTCGACGTCGTCGGCGTGCTCCTCGCCGCACATGACGATGCCGCCGCGGCCCGCCCGGATCGTCTTGTGGGTGGAGCCGGTGACGAAGTCGGCGACGCCGACCGGCGAGTCGTGGACGCCGGCGGCGACGAGGCCGGTGATGTGGGCGATGTCCGCGAGGTGGTAGGCGTCGACCGACTCGGCCACCTCCTGGATGCGCCCCCACTCGACCTCGCGGGGGTACGCCGAGTAGCCCGAGACGACGATGTCCGGGTCGAACTCCGCCGCCTGCGCCGACAGCGCCTCGTAGTCGATGTAGCCCGTCTCCGGGTCGACGCGATACTGCTCCACGTCGAACAGCTGCCCGGTGAAGTTCGCGGGGTGGCCGTGGCTGAGGTGGCCGCCGTGCTCCAGTTCCAGCGAGAGGATCTTATCGCCCGGCTCCAGCGTCGCGAGGTACACCGCCATGTTCGCCTGCGTGCCCGAGTGGGGCTGGACGTTGACGTGCTCGGCGCCCCACAGCTCCTTCGCACGCTCGATGGCCAGTTCCTCGACCTCGTCGGCGTGCTCGCAGCCGGCGTAGTAGCGCTTGCCGGGGTAGCCCTCGGCGTACTTGTTCGTCAGCGCGCTGCCCTGCGCCTCCAGCACGGCCTCCGAGACGTGGTTCTCGGAGGCGATCATCGCCAGCGTGTCCTGCTGTCGCTCCACCTCGCCGGCGAGCGCGTCGGCGACGGCCGGGTCCGTCTCGCGTACCTCGGGGTACTCCATACGAACGCTCCGGTCAGCGGTCACAAAAAGGCATCCGTACCCGCCCGACCCGCCGGCGACAGGGCTAAATGGAGCGACTCCGGACCTGTTCCCAGTCGGATGAAGGTGGAGACGACCGAGGAGGGCCTGCGCGCGGTCGACGCCGCGAAGAACTCGTTGACGGTCCACACCGAGGGGTGGAGTCCCGGGGGGTCCGCCCCGTCGCTGGACGCCGCGCTGCGGTCCCTCGGGCTGGCCGACTCGTGGGCCCCCGACGTGGTGCTGTCCGGGACGGTCGAACGGCTCGGCTTCCCGGCCGTGTACACCCCGGTCCACGACGTCGACACCGGCGAGACGTACGACCTCGGGAGCGGGACGGGCCCCCTGACCGTCCCGGACGGCTCGTACGTGCTCCACGCGGAGACCCGCGTCGACGCCTACGTCCGCTTCGACGGGCGCGCGACGCTGGAGAAGCCGGACTACGAGCGCGTCACCGTGACCTTTCCCGAGGAGACCGCCGTCTCCGTGGGCTTCCGGACGGTCCTGCAGGCCGACCCGGACGTCGTCACGGTGCCCCGGACGGTCGAGGGGGTCGCGACGGCGCTGTCGACGTTCCCGGCCGGCCACCGGACCGCGACGGCCGACCGGTCGTTCGCCACGATGCGCGGGCGTCCGCCGCGCGTGGAGTTCGGCGAGTCGACGGGGATCCCCGACGCGGTCGACGAGCGGTGCGACGACGCCGACGTGCGGGTCGTCGTGCCGGACGACCTCGGGTACCTGTTCCCCGTCGCCTCGTTCGCCCACTACGTCGGCGCGGAGGTCGCCGTCGAACCGGGCGCGCAGCCGCGGGTCGAGACGCCGGGGAGAACACGCCTACTGCCGACGCTGCCGGCGTTCCAGGACGAGGTCGGGAGGCTGCTCGAACGGACGTTCTACCTCGACTGCGTCGTCCGCGACGCGGGGCCGCACGGCTCCGGGCTGTCGGTGGTCTCCGTCGCCGACGACCTCGGCCTCGACGCCGACTCCCTGTACGCCGCCTCGCCCGGGGGGCGGCTGGAGGCGTACCTCGACGTGCCGTTCGAGGAGGCGTCCGACCGCTTTCCCGAGTGGCACCTCTCGATGGCGATCGACCCCCGGTACGAGCACGTCCCGACGCTCTCGCACCTCCTCTCCAACGTGCCGCACGTCCGCCTCGCGTCGTCGACGGCGCTGGCCGAGACGGAGTGGCTGGACAACTCGCTGTCGGACTTCTACCGCGGCGGCGCCCGCGAGGTCGCCTCGGTGGAGCTGGTCCAGCCGGACCTCGGGCCGGGGAGAACCCACGGCTGGCTGGCCGACGGCGTCCCGATAGACACGTTCAAGACGCTCACCGAGGCGTACGACAACCGAGCGCGGTACCTCGACGCCGCCGGCGACCCCATCTCGGTCGTCGCCATCCTGAACGACACCGAGATGCGCGAGGAGCACGACGAGGTCGCCGACCACTACCGCCGGCGGGCCGAGGCGCTGGACCTGGACATCACGCTCCGGGAGCACCTCACGGTCGACGAACTCGCGTCCGTGTTCGAGTCGCGGACGGACCTCGTCCACTACGTCGGCCACTGCGAGCGCGACGGGCTCCGGTGTGCCGACGGCTACCTCTCGGCGTCGAGCCTGTCGGAGTCGAACGCCCAGACGTTCTTCCTGAACGCCTGCGGCTCCTACCACGAGGGGATCGAGCTGATCCGGAAGGGGAGCGTCGCCGGCGGCGTCACGTTCGACGAGGTGCTCGACAGCCAGGCGGCGACGGTCGGCGCGATGTTCGCGCGCCTGATGATGAACGGCTACTGCGTGGAGCGGGCGCTCGACAAGTCGCGCCGCCGCATCATGACCGGGAAGGACTACGCGGTCGTCGGCGACGGCACCCACGTGCTGACCCAGACGGACGACCTGGTGGGCACGGACATCCGGGTCGACCGGCGCGACGACGGCCGCTACGACGTGCGCCTCCGAATGGGGGCGCCGTGGATCGCCGGCGGGTTCTACCGACCGTACATTCAGGACGGCGACGAGACCCACCTGATGGGGACCGAACTGGAGTTCACGGTGTCCCGGACCGTCCTGCTGGACTACCTCTCGTACGCGGACGGTCCGGTCGTGTTCGACGGCGATCTCCGGTGGTCGGACGCCGTGGCCGACGCGCTCGATTCGTCCGACCGCTGAGAGCGTCTCCTCCCCGCGGGACCGGTTCCCGCGCGGGCTCCCCGGCTACGGACCCGTGTTCGCGGCTACGGACCCTTGCTCGCGTCGCCCGAACCCGTCGTGCCGACGTCGATCTCCGCCGCGGCCGTGTCCCCCGCGGCGAGGAACGCGAACACAAGCACGAGCGTGAGGACCGCCCTCGGACGGCGGCAGAGGGCGGCGACGATACCCGACCCGACCACGCGACTGGCTAACGTACGACGTGACATGGCAGGGTCCAACGCGTGAACTCACTTAAAATTCACGCAGAGCGCGGGTTCCATACACCGGCTCGCCGCTCGTATTCTCGGGGTAGAGCGCTTGATTCCCCTGTATTCCCGTTAGTATTAAATATGTTCCAACCGTCGTGACGTGTAGAAATGACCGCGAACCTGCTCGAACGATCCACGCCGGACATCCTCCGCGCGCTGCTGGACCGGACGGCCGGCGACCTCGTGATCGTCGACCCCAACGCCGACGTGATGGAGTCGCTCGTCGATATCGCCGCCGACTACGGCGACGACCTGCCGACGCTGAACGTCCTCGCGGACGGCCGCCTGCTGAAGGACGTGATGGACGACTTCCTCGTGGCCGCCGACGCCGCCGACCTCGTCGACGCCGGGCACATGACCCTGCGGGAACTGGAGACCGAGGCGGACAACACCCTCGTCGTCGGCGGGGACGACCTGTACGCGCTCGTCTCGGCCGGCGAGCACGTCGCCGCGCTGGCGGCCGACGACGAGGAGTTCGTCGCCGACGCCTACGAGACGTACCGCGGCCGGTGGGAGGAGGCCGAGGCGTTCAACCTCCGGACCCCGGCGCTGTCGCGCGTCCGCTCGACGCTCGACGAGGACATCGGCGAGGCCGTTCGCGCCGACTTCGACAGCGTCCTCGACTCGCTTGAGACGGCCCGCGGCGACGGCGACGGCCTCGACGAGGTGACCATCTCGCTGCTCGTGGCCGCCAAGAACGACGTGCTCCTGTACGACATCAGCAAGTGGGGCGAGGACGTCGGCATCGCCTCGAAGGCGACGTTCTCGCGGACGAAGACCCGCCTGGAGGACATGGGCCTCATCGACACCGAGAAGGTGCCCATCGACGTGGGGCGTCCGCGCCTGCGCCTGAAGCTCGGCGACGACCGCCTCCGCGAGGCCGACGGCGACGAGCTCGCGAGCGTCGCCTACCGGATGCTGAACTGAGCGGGATCGGACCGAGCGGGAACGACGTGGCCGGCCGACCGGCCCCGGTCGCCGCACGGAGCGGGTCGCGGTCGCCGTGACCGACCACCTTTTTGTGCGAATCGCACCACGGGCGCCGCATGGACATCGCCATCGTCGGCCCCGAGCCCGCGGTCGAGCCCCTGCGCGGCGCGTTCGCCGACATCGAGGCGAACGTGATGGAGGTCGAGGTCGGGCTGCTGGACGGCTTCGACTTCGCGGTCGTCGCGGGGACGACCGGCGACGACGCGTTCCGCACCGCGACGCGCCTCGTCGACGACTGGGTCGCCGTCGAGGTCGGCGGGGTCGGCGGCCGGGCGATCGAGGAGGTCGACGCCGCCGTCTCGGTGTTCTCGCCGGAGACGGGGTGCTACGACTGCCTCCGCGACCGCGTCCGCGCCAACGTCCCCGCGACCGACGCGACACCGCGGGGCACCCGCAGCGCCGTCCGCTTCGCCGGCGCGCTGGCGGGGCGGCGCGCCATCCAGCACCTGTCGGACGAGCCGGTCGCCGGCACCGTCACCGAGATCGACGGGCTCGAACGGCGGTTCCTCCCCTCGCCCGACTGCGACTGCGGCGCGGTGTCGACGGGGTTCGACCTCCGCGCGGCCGACCCCGAGGTCGACCTCGACGACGCGGTCGACCGGATGGACCGGGCCGTCGACGACCGCCTCGGCCTGGTCACCGAGGTCGGGGAGCGGGAGTCGGTGCCGGCGCCGTACTACATCGCGCGGACGACCGACACGGCCGCGTTCGCTGACACGCGGTGCGCGGAGTTCGCCGCCGGCGTCGCCGAGGGGTGGGACGCCGCCTACGCAAAGGCCGTGGGCGAGGCGCTGGAGCGCTACTGCGCCGGCGTGTACCGCGCGTCCGCCTTCCGGTCGGCGCCGACGGAGGGCGTCATCGACGCCGTCCCGGTCGACCGGTTCGTCCGCCCCGACGGCGCGGCGACGCCGGCCCCGGACGACCACATCCCGTGGGTGGACGGAACGGACCTCGCCACGCGGGAGTCGGCGTCGCTGCCGGCGGAGTTCGTCGTGTTCCCGCCGCCCGAGGAGCGGTACGCCCCCGCGATCACGACCGGGCTGGGCCTGGGGAACTCGACGGCCGAGGCGGTGCTGTCGGGGCTGTACGAGACGGTCGAGCGCGACGCGACGATGCTGTCGTGGTACTCGACGTTCGAGCCCATGGGGCTCGCCGTCGCGGACGAGGGGTTCGAGGCGCTCCGCAAGCGGGCGCGCTCGGAGGACCTCTCGGCGACCGCCCTCCTGCTCACCCAGGACGTGGACGTGCCCGTCGTCGGTGTGGCGGTCCACCGCGACCCGGAGGAGGGCGACTGGCCGCGGTTCGCGATGGGGTCGGCCGCGGACCTGGACGCCGCGGCGGCCGCCCGCGGGGCGCTGGCGGAGGCCCTCCAGAACTGGATGGAGCTTCGCGCGATGGGCCCGGAACAGGCCGACTCGGAGGAGGGCGCCATCGGCGCGTACGCCGGCTTCCCCGAACGCGTCCGGGAGTTCGTCGACCCGGAGGTGACCGTTCCCGCAGCGGACGTGACCGACGACGCCGCCGCGGCGCTGTCGGGCGTCGAGGAGGTCGAGGCGGTGGTCGAGCGCCTCGGGGCCGCCGACCTCGACGCCTACGCCGCCCGGCTGACGACCCGCGACGTGGCCGCCCTCGGGTTCGAGGGCGTGCGCGTGCTCGTCCCCGAGGCGCAGCCGCTGTTCACCGGGGAGCCGTACTTCGGCGACCGGCTGGCGGCCGTCTCGGCGTCGATGGGGTTTGAGCCGCGGCCGGGGCGGGCGTACCACCCGTTCCCGTGAGGCGACGGCCGGGTCCCGCCCGGACGACCGGCCCGATCGGCGGAAGCCGGAGCGTTCTTCCCCGCCACCCCCCACCACACGGTCACTCGAATGCCGCGCTTCGTCCACTACTCCGACATCGAGAACGTCTACGACGACCCCGAGCGCGCGGGGCGCCTCGCCGGCCTGATCGCCGGCCTCGACGGGCCGGGCGCGCTCGTCGTCGGCGCCGGCGACGACACCTCGCCGGGGGTCGCCGCGACCGTCTCGGAGGGCCGGCAGGCGGTCGACTTCTACCGCGCCGTCGACACGGACGTGGAGACGTTCGGCAACCACGACTTCGACTTCGGCGCCGACGCGGCCCGCGCGGTCGTCGCCGACTCCCCGCAGACGTGGGTCTCGGCGAACGTGTACGACGCGGACGGCGAGCGGTTCGGCCGCGAGGAGGGCGTCGTCCCGTGGACCGTGACGCGAGTCGACGGCGAGCGCGTCGGCCTGTTCGGCGTCACCGACCCGACGACCGACTCGCTGAACCCGATGGCCGCCGACCTCGGCTTCGGCGACCCGTACGAGGCCGCCCGCGAGGCCGTCGCCGACCTCCGCGCCGAGGGGGTCGACCGGATCGTCGCCGTCTCCCACCTCGGCGGCGGCGACGACGACCTCGCGCGGATCGACGGCGTCGACCTCGTCCTCGGCGGCCACGTCCACAGCGAGCGCGTCGACGCGGTCGACGGCACCCCCTGTACCCGGCCCGGCGTCAACGGCGAGGCCGTGCTTGAGGTGACGGTCGGCGGGGACGAGGACCCGGTCGTGAGCGACGACGCCGACGACGCCGGCGGCGACGCCGACACCCGGACCGTGGGCGGCGCCCGCGTGACCCGTCACACGCCCGAAGGCGCGCCCGTGGACGAGCGCGTCGCCGACGCCCTGCGCGAGCGCATCGCCGCCGCCGGCCTGGACGAGCCGGTCGGCCACGTCGACGAGCCGATCGAGCGCACCGAGGCCGCGATCCACGGGGGAGAGTGTCGGATCGGCAACCTCGTCGCCGACGCCTACCGGGAGGCGGCCGACGCGGACGTGGGCCTCCAGAACGCCGGGGGGCTCCGGCTGGGGCACGACCTCGCGGGCGAGGTCACCGAGGCCGACCTCCTCTCGGTGCTCCCGTTCGAGGAGCCGATCGTCCTGGTGGAGGTCACGGGCGAGGAACTGCTCGACGTCTTCCGCCAGATGTCCGCCGCCGTCGTCGACTTCGGCGAGGACGACTGGTGGCACGGCCACCTCAGCGGCGCCGCGGTCGTCTGGGACGACGACCGCGAGGAACTCGTCTCGGCGACCGTCGGCGGCGAGGCAGTCGACCCGGACCGGCTGTACCGCGTCGCGACCCCGGAGTACATCCTCCACTCCGATCACGAGTTCCCGGCCATCGACGAGCGCCACCGCGCCGGCGAGCACGGCATCCAGCACGAGGTGCTGGCCGCGTACGTCCGCGAGCACGGCATCGACCCGCGGGTCGAGGGACGAATCCGGCGCGTCTCGGAAGTCGACGGCGACGAGCCCGGCGACGCCGCGGAGGAACCCGTCGGCTCCGCCGCCGACCGGGACGGGCCCGCCGGCGGGTCCGCCGGCGTCGGGACCGGCGCCGACGAGTGAGTGGTCGGCGCGACCGAGCAGGGGGTCGGCAGATCGGCGAGTCGCCGACCCGGCCGGGCGACGACCCGACCGGCCGGCGAGACGACGAGTGGCACGGCAGTGAGACAAGAGGAAGTGTTTACACGTCCGCCCGCGAGGATCCGGCAATGACGTTGGTCGTCGTGCCGGTCCGGTACCCCCTCTCGAAACACTCCAAGGCGACACTCGGGGAGGCGATCCGGATCGCGGAGGAGCGTGACGCGGAGCTGACGGTGCTCCACGTCAACCTGTATCAGGACGGCAAGGAAGTGACCCGGACGGACCTGAAGCGGGCCGTCGAGCGGGAGTTCGGCCGCCTGCCGAACGTCCGGTACGTCGTCCGGCGGGGCTTCCTCGTCGAGGAGACCATCCTCGACGAGGTGGCCGCCGAGGAGGCGGACGTGGTCGTCATCGGCGCCAAGCAGGCGAGCCGGTGGCGCCGCACCCTCCGGAAACTGTTCTCCGACCCCGACATCGAGTCGTTCCTGAAGGGGAAGCTCGACGCGACGGTCATCACGGTCGACGTGAACGGGGGGACGGCCGAGTACGCATCCGCGAACGGCGGACGGGAGGACCGGTGACCGGGGGCGACGACGCGACGGCGGACCCGGCCGGGAACGCGCACACGCCGGAGGGCGTCGGGGTCCCGGCGACGCGCCGGGCGCTGCTCGACGCGCTCGCGGACGGACCGGTCGCCGGTCCGGAGCTGGCGGCCGACCTCGACGTGTCGCGGGCGGCGGTGTGGAACCACGTCGAGGCGCTGCGCGAGGCGGGCGTCGCCGTCGAGAGCACCGACGACGGCTACGCGGTGACGGACGTGACCGGCTACTCCGCGGAGGCGCTCGCGTTCGGGCTGGACGCGCCGTTCGCCGTCGAGTACCGCGACAGCGTCGGCTCCACGAACGACCTGGCGCGCGACCTCGCCGCCGAGGGCGCCGGCGACGTTGCCGTCGTCGCCGACGAGCAGACCGCCTCCCGCGGCCGGCTCGACCGCGAGTGGGTGTCGCCGCCGGGCGGCGTCTGGCTGTCGGTCGTCTGCCGGCCCGACGTGCCGCCGGCGCACGCGCCAGCCTACACCCTCGCGATGGCCGTCGCCGTCGCGCGCGCCTGCCGGGAGGCCGGCGTCGACGCACGGATCAAGTGGCCCAACGACGTGCTCGCCGGCGACGACGGCGGCGCCCGGGGCGGGCGGAAGCTGTGCGGCGTCCTCACCGAGATGGAGGGGGAAGCGGACCGGATCTCGTGGCTCGTCGTCGGCGTCGGCCTGAACGCGAACGTCGACCCCGACGACCTCCCGGCGGGCGCCGACGCGACGAGCCTGCTCGCCGAGCGCGGCGACCCCGTCGACCGCCGGGTGCTCGTCCAGCGGGTGCTCGAGGGGTTCGACGACCTCCGCGGCGACCTCCGCGGCGCGGTGTCGGCGTGGGAGGAGTACGCCGACACGGTGGGCCGCCGCGTCCGGGTCGACACGCCCGGCGGCGTCGTCGAGGGCGAGGCCGTCGGGGTGGAGTTCCCCGGCGCGCTCGTCGTCGACACCGGCGCGGAGACGGTGCGGGTGACCGCCGGCGACTGCGAGCACCTCCGGCCGGTCGACGGCGGGGACTGACTCGGTCGGCGGCCACGGGACCCACCGCCGGCCGTCGAGTCAGGCGTTCTCGGTGACCCGAACCGTGAGGACCGGGACCGAGGAGCTGCGGACGACCTTCTCGGCGACGCTCCCCAGCAGGAGGCGGTCGATGCCGCCGCGGCCGTGGGTGCCCATCACGATCAGGTCGCAGTCGTTGTCCTCGGCGTAGCGGACGATCTCCGCGCTCGGGGAACCGTCGACGATAGCCGTCTCGACGGGCACCTCGTAGTCGTCGCCCAGTCCCTCGACCAGCGCGACGGCGTCCTCGGCGTCGCGTCTGAGCATCTCGTCGATCCCCTCCCAGCTCGACTCCATCGGCATCCCGGCGTAGGAGGCCGAGTTGACGACGTACAGCGCGTGGACGGTCGCCCCGTGCTGGACCGCGAGGTCGACCGCGTGGCGCACCGCCCGCTCCACGCCGTCGGAGCCGTCCGTCGGGACGAGGATCCGGTCGTACATCCCCATGTGAACGTCTGACGTACCCCTGACCCGGGGCCGCATTAAGCCTTCCCACGACCGAGCCGCCGTCTCGCGGTTTCGATTCGTAACTTCCCGTACGACCCGGCGGCGGCGCGACCGGGCTCGGGACCGGGATCGACCGCTACCGGGCGGGGATCGATCGAGGTCGGACGGGACACGATCGACGACGAACGGCGCCGCGGCTACGTCGTTCGCGGACGACGGGAGAAGTTCGGAACCTGGTCCCGGTTCCGGCGCGGCCGGCTACAGGCGGCCGACTTCCTCGACCTTCACGCTCTCGACGCCCTCGACGCCGGAGAACGCCTCCTCGACGGCCTCGGTGCCGCCGGCGTCGTCGGGGACGACGACCATCGGCAGGAGCGCGACGAGGCCGAACGCGACGTCGTCGCGCTCGACGTTCCGGATCTCCGCACCGCCCGGGAGCGACTCCTCCAGTTTCTGCTGGAGCTCGTCGAGGTCGATCTCGGGGCTCTGCGGCATGACCTTCATCTTCGCGGCGACCTTCCCCATGGTCAGGGCCCCCGGAAGCCGCAGTCGGGACACTCGTAGAGGTTGCTCTGCTTGCGGCACTTCGAACAGCGGCTGATCTGCGTGCCGCAGTCGGGGCATTTGAACGTCGCCGCGGCCGTCCCGGCGACGTTGATGCCACAGGAGACGCAGCGCCGCTCGGAGCGCCGGTCCGACTCTGACTGGCTCATACGCTCTTGAACCGGCGCGCGGGTTTTAACGGTTGTCTTTCACCCGGCGCGAACCCCGGTACGCGGGTCGCAGCCGTGCGGTCAGTTCCCGTAGTCGTTCGTGTCCGGCCGGAGGACCGGTTCCCGCCACGCGGCGCGCTCACGCGAGGATCAGCGGCCCGAGCAGCACGCCCATCAGGTGGACGCGGCGACACCGGAGGCGGACCGGAACGAACCCGACGACGGCCGCCGCGCCGAGGACGGCGACCCCGAACGCCCCGGCGAACAGCCACGAGAGCGCTACCAGCCCGAGGAGGACTGTCGCGACGAGCGGGGCGTACGGGAGCGCCCCGACCGCGCGCAGCGTCGCGTCGCCGAGCACGACCACCCCGACCGTTCCGGCGGCCCCTGCGAACACGGCGACAGCGAGCAGGGGCGGGAGCGCGGCCGGGACCCCGGCGTCGCGCATCGCCACGAGCACGCCCGAGCGGGGCGCGTCGAACGCGTGATACGCGAACAGCGCGAACACCGCGGTCGCCGTGTTCGCCCCGCTGGTCGCGACGACGTACTCCCGGGCCGGGTCGCGGCCGGCGGTCGCCGGGAGCGCGAGCACGGCCGCGACGCCCGCCGAGACCCCGGGCAGGTAGCCGACCGCGGCCCCGCCGCCGGCGCCCGCGGCCGCCGCGGCGCCCAGTTCCCGGCCCGATAGCCCGAGTCGCGCGTCGGCCTGCGGCGGCACCCCGTCGCCGCCGAGCGCGTCGACCAGCACGGGGACGCCGAACAGGCCCGCGAACAGCGGCGCGAGGATACCGCCCGCGGAGACGAGCGGATCGGTCGGCGCGTCGAGCGCGACGACCCCCAGCGCGGCCGCGAGCGCGAACGCGACGGCGCCGGCCGCCCGCCGGCGGTTCGTCGACTCCGTGAGCACCAGCAGGAGCGCCACGCCCGCGAGGACGACGGGGAGCCACGCCCGGAGGTGCGGGTACGCGACCCGCATCGCCGCGGTGACGCCGACGGCGGCCGGGAGCGCGAGCAGCAGCGCCAGCCCCGAGCCGACGGCCGACAGCCTGAGCGCCTCGCGCCCGCGCCCCTCCGCGACCAGGCGGTGGCCGGGGAGCGCCGCCGCCGCCATCGCGGCGTCGGGGACGCCGAACGCGAACGAGGGCACCACGTCGAGGAACGTGTGGACGACGCCGGCGGCCAACATGGCACAGCCGAGCGGCAGCGGCGGCGCATCCAGCGACGGGGCCGCCGCCGCCAGCAGGAACGCGAAGTTGTTCGCGTGTAGGCCGGGGAGCAGACCGCTACAGCAGCCGAGGACGCAGCCGCCGAGCGTGTACGCGAGGAGGGTCGCGCCCGGTACGCCCGGCGCGACGCCCGTGATCGGGAACACCGGACCGGAGTGGAGCCGGCATGGGATTTGAACCCTCGTCGTCGCCGGCGCCGCCGCTGGGGGTCGCGGCGTCGAAAGAAGTCGTGATCTGCGGGTGGAGCGAACGGGAGGAGCTGAGCCCCGGCGTCAGCCGAAGAGCTCGCCCAGGCCCTCGCCCGAGGCGTCCTCGTCGTCGTCATCGTCCTCGGCGGCCTCGTCGGCGGCCTCCTCCTCGTCGGCCTCGTCGTCGCCGTCGTCGGCCTCGGCCTCGTCGGCGGAGCCTGCGGCGGCGCCGCCCGCGGCGCCCGCGGCGGGCGCGGCGGCGGCCGTGTCGATGGCCTCCTCGATGTCGACGTCCTCCAGCGCGGCCACGAGGGCCTTCACGCGGGACTCCTCGACGTCGACGCCGGCGGCTTCCAGCACCGCCGTGACGTTGTCCTCGTTGATCTCCTCGCCCGTCTCGTTCAGGATGAGTGCAGCGTAAACGTATTCCATTGTCCTGTGTAGTTGTGTTTATCCGAACATCGCGCCGAGGCCCTCGGCACCGTCGCCGCCGTCGTCGTCATCGTCGTCGGCGTCGGTGTCGTCGGGCTCGGCTTCCGTGTCCTCGTCGTCGCTCGATTCGTCCGTCTCCTCGGCCTCGGCGGCCGGCTCGGCCGCGGGCGCCTCGACGCCGCGGAGCTCCTCGGGGAGCGCCTCGTCGTCGTCGATGGCGGCCGCGAGCGAGCGCAGCTGCGCGTCCGCGCGGGCCACGAGGTCGGGGAGCAGCTCCTCGTCCTCGATGGCGGCGAACAGGCCGACGGCCTTCGCGTCGCCGGCGGCCTTGCCGAGCAGGGTGCCCGCGGTGCGGGCGGTCGGGTAGGCGGCGTTGACCGAGAGGTTGCGCGCCGCCGTCGCGGCGGACTCGACGTCCGCGCGGTACTCGTCCACGTCGATGGCGAGCTCGTCCGGCTCGAACACCACGCCGTCGGCGAAGACGGCGCGCAGGTCGAGCCCGACCTCCTTCGGCTCGATGCCGAGCTCGCCCAGCACGTTGGCGAGCTCGTCGGAGACCTCCTCGCCGGCGTCGAGGACGTGCGAGTCCGAGAGCACCTGGATGGAGCCCTCCTGGATGCGCGCGTCCGCGCCGACCTGCTGGAGCTCGCCGACGAACGGCCCGGGGTCGACCCCCGTGTCGCCCTCCGGGATGACGATGTCGTTCGGGGCGACCTCGCCCGCGCCGATGGGGGCGGAGGTCTTCGACGCCTCGAGCTGCTTGAACAGCCCGAAGGGGTTGTCGTTCGTCCCGATGAGGCCGACGTGGCCCGAGACGAACGCCTTCAGCTCCTCGACGCCCTCGTCCACCTCGTCGAGCGCGCGCTCGATGAGGGTGTTGCGGGACATCCGCAGCTCGGCCTGCCCGTGCAGGTCGCGCCGCATGTCCTGGAGCTGCCGGCTCGGGATGCCGGTGAGGTCGACGACGCCGACGGCGTCGTAGGAGCCGACGAACTCGGTCAGCTCGGCGACCTCCTCGCGCTTCCACTCCGGGATCGTCTCGGTCTTGCGCGCCTCTGCGGAACTGCTCATACGGGCACCTCCACGGACGGCCCCATCGTCGTCTTGACGTAGATGCCGTCGATGTTGAGCGGCCCCTTCTCGAGGTCCGCCTCCAGCCGCCGGACGATCACGTCGATGTTGTCGGCGATCTCGTCGGCGGTCATGTCCTCGGCGCCGACGCGCGTGTGGAACGTGCGGCGGTCGCGGGACCGAAGCTGGACGGTGTTTTTCATGCGGTTGACGGTCTCGACGACGTCGTCGTCGGGCTGGAGCGGCGTCGGCATCTTGCCGCGCGGCCCCAGGATGCGTCCGAGGTTGGACGCGACGTCCTGCATCATGTCGGCCTCGGCGATGAAGAAGTCGGTCTCCTCGGCGAGGTCCTTGGCTTCGTCCTCGTCGGATGCCAGCTCCGAGAGGTCGTCGCCCGACAGGACGTCGTCCGCGACGTCTTCCGCACGGAGGGCTGTCTCACCCTCCGCGATGACGACGATCTGTGTCTCCTGGCCGGTTCCGGCCGGGAGCACCACTTCGTCGTCGACTCGATTCGACGGGTCGTTGAGGTCCAAGTCCCGGAGGTTGATCGCCAAATCCACCGTCTCGCGGAAGTTGCGAGGGGGGGCGTCCTCCAGTGCTTGGGATACTGCGTCCTCGATTGAATCTGCCATTTTTCACCTCCGTAGTACGCAGGAACGCTCCTACGGGTCAGTGAAACAGGCGTAGGCCTGTCTCACCGTCGAATCCGCCCACGCGACACTTAAGACCGTCGAAGGGCCCGGGCCCGCGGCTCGCGTTCACACGGGCGACGCGGGCGGGGCACGCGGACCGTGCGCGGCCGGGGCGGCGTGCGAGCGCGGCGGCCCGACCGACGGCGCCGGCGCTCGCCGGCGCGCGGGAGCGAGCCGGTCGCCGAGCACCGGCGACCGGGCGGAGAAGTGGAACCGGACCGGGGTTACGCCGTCGCCTCGGCCTCGTCGTCGACGAGGACGTCGTCGTACTCGCCGGCGTCGACGCGGTCGTCGAACGTCCGGGCGTCCTCGCCGTCGATGGTGACGCCGAGGGACGCGCACGTGCCGCCGACCTCCTTGGCGGCGGCCTTCACGTCGTACGCGAGCAGGTCGGACATCTTCTGCTCGGCGACCTTCCGCACCTGTTCGACGGTCATGTCGGCGACGAAGTCCGTCTGCGGCTCGCCCGAGCCCGTCTCGAACCCGGCCTCGTCCTTGATGAGTTCCGCCGTCGGCGGGACGCCGACCTCGATGCTGAAGGAGCCGTCGTCGTCGTACTCGACGGTGACGGGCACCTCCATGCCGTCGAAGGCGGCGGTCCGCTCGTTGATCTCCGAGACGACGTCCTGTACGTCGACCGGCGTCGGGCCGAGCTCGGGACCGAGCGGCGGGCCGGGGTTGGCCTCGCCGCCGGGAACGAGCACTTCGATGGTTCCAGCCATACGTTCGGGTTCCCCGTCGCGTCGTTTAAGGATTGTCTTTGCGACCGCCTCGGCGGGTTTCCGTGCGTGAGAACCGCTGACAACCGCGTTCGGGATCGCCGGACGTTATGGGTCGTGCCCGCGGGCACTGGGCGTATGCGCGCCGCCGCCGACGGACGTGAGATGGCGTACACCCGCCTGGGCGACACCGGCCTGGAGGTCTCCCGCCTGTGTCTCGGCTGCATGAACTTCGGGAGCGAGCGGCCGTGGATGGTGAACGACAGGGACGAAAGCGTCGACCTGATCCACGAGGCGCTGGATCTGGGCATCAACTTCCTCGACACGGCGAACGTCTACTCGACCGGCGAGAGCGAGGAGATCGTGGGAGAAGCCGTCGCCTCCGCGAACCGCGACGAACTCGTCCTCGCCACCAAGGTGTACGGCGAGATGCGCGACGGTCCCAACGGGGGCGGCCTCTCCCGAAAGCACGTTCTCGACCAGGTGGAGGCGAGCCTCGACCGCCTCGACACCGACTACATCGACCTCTACCAGATCCACCGGTGGGACGACGAGACGCCGATCGAGGAGACCCTCTCCGCGCTCGATCACCTCGTGGAGACGGGGCGTGTGCGGTACGTCGGCGCCTCCACCATGACCGCCTACCAGTTCACGAAGGCGCTGTACACCAGCGACATCGAGGACTACGAGCGCTTCGCCTGTATGCAACCGGAGTACTCGGCGGTGGCTCGGCACGAGGAGGCGAACCTGCTGGAGGTCTGTGCGGGCGAGGGCGTGGCCGTGATCCCGTGGTCGCCGCTGGCCGGCGGCTTCCTCACCGGCAAGTACGAGCGCGACGCCGACCCCGACGACGGCACCCGCGGGGCCGCCTCCGAGTCGGTCCGCGGCTACTTCACGGAGGAGAACTGGGCCGTGCTGGACGCCGTCCGGTCGGTCGCCGGGGAGGTCGACGCGACGCCCGCGCAGGTCGCGCTGGCGTGGCTGCTCGAACGGGACGTGGTCACCGCCCCCATCGTCGGGCCCCGCACGAGCGAGCACCTCCGCGAGAACGTCGGCGCGCTCTCGGTCGACCTGACCCCCGAGCAGGTCGAGCGCATCGCCGCGCCCAAGACGCCGCGGTACCCGAGCGCGTAGGGGCCGGTCCCGACTCCGGGCCGCGGCCGTCGGTCTCGGGCACGTCGACGCGGCAGTTCCCGACGTCGCGAGCGCGGATGCTGCCCCCGCCGGGACGCTTATCGAACCACGGGCGCTCTCATCCGCCGTGAGCGACGAACACGAGATGGCGTACACGCGCCTCGGGAGCACCGGGCTGGAGGTGTCGCGGCTGTGTCTGGGCTGCATGAACTTCGGGTCCGGCGAGCCGTGGATGATGAACGACCGCGACGCGAGCGTGGACCTGATCCACGAGGCGCTGGATCTGGGCATCAACTTCCTCGACACGGCGAACGTCTACTCGACCGGCGAGAGCGAGGAGATCGTCGGCGAGACCGTCGCCTCCGCGAACCGCGACGAACTCGTCCTCGCCACCAAGGTGTACTGGGACATGTTCGACGGGCCGAACGGGAGCGGGCTCTCGCGAAAACACGTCCTCGACCAGGTGGAGGCGAGCCTCGACCGCCTCGACACCGACTACATCGATCTCTACCAGATCCATCGCTGGGACGAGAACACCCCCATCGAGGAGACCCTCTCCGCGCTCGATCACCTCGTCGAGACCGGCCGGGTGCGGTACATCGGCGCCTCCACCATGACCGCCTATCAGTTCACGAAAGCTCTCTACACGAGCGATATCGAGGACTACGAGCGGTTCACCTGCATGCAGCCAGAGTACAACGCTGTCGACCGCCACGAGGAGGCGAACCTCCTCCCCGTCTGTGCGGGCGAGGACGTGGGCGTGATCCCGTGGTCGCCGCTGGCCGGCGGCTTCCTCACCGGCAAGTACGAGCGCGACGCCGACCCCGAGGAGGGGTACCGGGCGGAGGCGGACGAGTACACCCGGAACCGGTTCACCGAGGAGAACTGGGCCGTGCTGGACGTGATCCGCGACATCGCCGACGAGCGGGACGCGACGCCCGCGCAGGTGTCGCTCTCGTGGCTGCTCCACAAGGACGTGGTCGACGCGCCGATCATCGGCCCGCGGACGAGCGAGCACCTCCGCGAGAACGTCGGCGCGCTCTCGGTCGACCTGACCGACGAGGACCTCGCGCGGATCGAGGCGCCGAAGACCCCCCGCTGGCCCGCGCCGGGGAAGGACTGAGTCGTCGCGACCGCGGGACCGCCCACGCCCGCTTCGGGCCCGCCCCCGCGATCCGGCGCGGCGCCCGCAGACGGTACGGTTTTCCCCGAGCACCACACCCACCCCCTATGGAGACCGAGTCGCTCGTCGAGACGCTGGAGGCGGCGGGCCTCTCCCCGTACCAGGCGGACGCGTACGTCGCGCTGCTCGAACTGGGGACCGCGTCGGCGACCGACGTGGCCGACGCCAGCGGCGTGCCGGCCCCCCGCATCTACGACGTGCTGCGGTCGCTGGAGGAGCGCGAGTACGTCGAGACCTACGAGGAGGGATCGCTGCGCGCGCGGGCGCACAGCCCGTCGGTCGTGCTGAACGACCTCCGGAGCCGGGCGAACCGGCTCGAGGCCGCCGCCGAGGAGGTCGAACAGCGCTGGGAACAGCCGGAGTTGGAGGCCGGCGACGCGAGCATCGTCACGCGCTTCCGGACGGTCATCGAGCGCGCGGAGGCGTTCATCCGGAACGCGAACCACCAGATCCTCCTGTCGACGACGACCGGGAACCTCCGCCGCCTCGCGCCGGCCCTCCGGGACGCCGTCGGCCGGGGCGTCTCCGTGCGCGTGTCGGTCCACACCGGCGAGGACGAGGCGCCGCCCGACCCCGACCTGTTCGAGGGCGTCTGTATCGAGGCGCGCCACCGCCCGCTGCCGGCGCCGTTCGTCGCGCTCGCCGACCGCAGGCAGGCGTCGTTCGCCCACCACCCCGACTCCTACGACCGCTACGGCGTGCTCGTCAACGACCGCACGCACACGTACGTGTTCTACTGGTACTTCCTGACGGTCCTGTGGGAGCCGTGGGAGACGGTGTACGAGGCGGCGAGCGAGGGGCTGCCCGCCGAGTACCTCGACATCCGCCACCTCGTGCGCGCCCTCCGGGAACTCGACTGGCGGGACGGGCCCGTCCGGCTCCGGGTCGAGGGGTACGAGACCGGAACCGGCGAGGAGCGCACCGTCGAGGGGACGGTCGTCGACGTCAGGGTCCCGTACGCGTCGAAGACCCGGTCCGGGTTCGAGCTGGCGGGACAGGTCACCATCGACCTCGACGCCGGCGGGGACCACGTGAGCGTCGGCGGGTGGGGCGCCCTCGTGGAGGACATCGAGGGGACGCGGCTCACCATCGTCGACGCGCCGTCGACGCCGTAGCCGCCGGGTCGCGTCCTGTCGCCGGGACGAACCGAACCCCCGAGGAGACGCCGGTAGCGACCCGGACCCCGGGAAACCGCCCGCCAGCGTTTATTTACAACGGCGGTTGTAAAACCCGGAGGCTATATTAATGATTGTTCCCTATTACTCGCCGATGTCCGACGACAACACACGGAACGGCGTATCGCGGCGGGCGTACCTCGCCGCCGCGGGCGGATCCGGCGCGACGCTGGGGCTGTCAGGCTGTCTGGGTGGCGGCGGCGGCGGCGACGACGGAACCGCGGAGCCGATCGACACCGAGCCGCCCGAGGAGGATGTGACGATCCAGATCGCGGCGGACTCGAACTTCAAGAACGCGTCCGACGAGATCGTCAAGACGCTCCGGGAGGACGGCGGTCTCCCGGACAACATCACGATCGAGTTCCTGGCGGGGTCGTTCACGACGGGCGACCGCCGGTCGCAGTACCAGCAGATCCTCTCGGCGGGGCAGGAGAAGCCGACGGTCCTGATGATGGACAACGGGTGGACGATCCCGTTCATCGCCCGGGGGCAGCTGGCGAACCTGAGCGAGACGCTCCCGTCCTCGATCACCAGTCAGGTCACGGAGAACTACCTGGACACGATGGTCGCGACCGCGCAGGGGAACGACGGCGACCTGTTCGGGATCCCGCTGTTCGCGGACTTCCCGACGATCCAGTACCGCAAGGACCTGATGCGGGAGGCGGGGTACTCCGACTCCGACTTCGAGACGTGGGCGACCGAGCCGATGACCTGGAAGAAGTTCTCGCAGGTCGTCAAGGAGACGATGGACGCGACCGACGTCTCGAACGGCTTCCACTGGCAGGGCGCCGCCTACGAGGGGCTGTCCTGCTGTGACTTCATCGAGTTCATGGGCTCGCACGGCGGGTCGTACTTCGGCGCGTTCGAGAACTACTTCGGACCCGTCGGCGACCGGCCGATCACCGTCGACAGCCAGAACGTGATCAACGCGATCCGCATGATGCGGACGTTCATCTACGGCAGCGACGACTCCGTCGCGCTCGACGGCTATGCCGATATCTCGCCCGACGCCGTCGTGCAGTACAAGGAGGAGTCCTCGCGCAAGCCGTTCACCAACGGCGACGTCGTCGCGCTGCGCAACTGGCCGTACTCGATCAACATCAACGCCGCCGAGGACGTCTTCGGGGAGGACCTCGGCGTGATGCCGATCCCGTACACCGTCCCCCAGAGCGAGTCGGAGTACGACAAGATCGGCGGCTCCACCTCCGCGCTGGGCGGTTGGCACCTCACGCTCAACCCGAACGCGTCGGACGTGCGCAAGCGTGCGGCGGTCCAGTTGTTCAAGGCGCTCCAGGAGGACGCCGTCCGCCTGCGCATGTTCGAGATCGGCGGATGGATCCCCCCGATCCCGGATCTCATCGCCACCGATCGGACCCGCCAGCTCGACGTCATCGGCCGGTACGTCGACAGCCTGCAGGTCGCCGGCGAGAACGCGCTCCCGCGTCCGGTAACCGCGGTCTGGCCCCAGGAGTCGACCCAGATCGCGAAGGAAGTCAACGCCAGTATCCGTCAGCAGAAGACCCCGAGCAAGGCGATGAGCGACCTGAAATCGTCGCTCGAGTCCATCGAGAGTCAGGCGTAACGGCCCACACCGACCACACACTTATTATCGCCATGAACAATTGGTACCAAGTGTCATGAACTTCGAACGACCGATCGACCGAGCGTCATGAGCACCGAACAACCGACGGGGGAGGTCCCCGGGCGGGAGCGGACGGGCCCGTACGTGTCGGCGGTGCGCTGGATGGAGAACCTGTCGGAGGCCCAGTACGCGTATCTCCTCCTGACGCCGGCGATGCTGCTGTTGGCCGCGATCGCGTTCTGGCCGCTGCTTTCGACGTTCCGGCTGTCGCTGTTCGCCGACAGCCTCGGTCAGGCGAACGTGGGCGAGTTCGTCGGGATCACCAACTACGTCGCCATCCTCACCGGCGAACGGACGGCGCTGCTGCCGTCCCCGTTCCTGCCGGAGTCGCTCACGGTCGGCGCGATGTTCAACAGCGCGCTCGCGGTGACGCTGGTGTTCACGGTCATCAGCGTGTTCTTCGAGACGATCATCGGATTCGTACAGGCGCTCGTGCTCGACCAGGAGTTCCGCGGGCGTCGGTGGGTCCGCGTGGCGATCATCCTCCCGTGGGCGATCCCGATCGTCGTCCAGGGGATGATCTTCTTCCTGATGTTCCAGCCGAACATCGGCTTCCTGGTCGGCACCTCGGAGAACCCGGCGCTGCTGAACCAACTCGGCCTGTTGACGACGACGCCGCTGGCGAACGCCCAGGACGCCACGATGATCGTCATCGTGGCCGACGTGTGGAAGACGACGGCGTTCATGGCGCTGCTCATCCTCGCGGGGATGCAGTCGATCGACCGGAACCTCTACGACGTGGCGAAGGTCGCGGGGGCGTCGCCGTGGCAGCGGTTCAAGCTCATCACGCTGCCCATCATCCTCCCGACGGTGATGGTGGCGATGTTGTTCCGGACGATCCAGGCGATGCGGATCTACGGGCTCATCGAGACGGTCGCGGGCTGTACGACGATCCCGTCGCTGTCCTGTCTCGTGATCACGACGTTCAACAACCGGATGCTCGGCTCGTCGGCGACGATCGCGTTCATCACGGCCGCGATCATCGCCGTCGTGGTGTCGTTCTACATCTTCGGGTACGCCCGGGGTGGTGACCTGTGAGCCGAGACGACGCCAGGACTGACGGCGGGGCCCACGGCGAGCCGGACCTGAAACGGGGGCCGCTCCAGCGGTGGGTCGCGAAGACGATCAAGGACCCCGAGCGGGCCTACCGCGCGATGTTCTACGTGGCGACGCTGTTCTTCCTCGTCACGACGCTGTTCCCCTTCTACTTCCTGCTGGTGCTGGGAGTGACCCCCGAGTCGGCGGGCCTTCAGCTGGTGCCCACCGCCGTCGACTTCGGCGTCTTCCTCGAGGTGTTCCGTCAGATCAACTTCCTGCGATACATGTTCAACAGCATCGTGCTGGCGCTGTCGACGACGGCGATCGTGTTGCTGCTGGCGAGCCTCGCGGGGTACGTGTTCGGCCGGCTGGAGTTCCCCGGGCGGGCGCCGCTGATGCTGCTCGTGTTGGCGATCAGCTACTTCCCGCCGGCGGCGTTCTTCGTCCCGCTCTACCGGCTGTTCACCGGGAACGTGATCTCCGGGCTCAACCTCTACAACACGCCGGGGGCGATGATCCTGCCGTTCAGTTCGCTGTTCATGCCGCTGTCCATCTTCATCCTCACGACGTTCTACGGGCAGATCCCCGACGGGCTGGAGGACGCCGCGCGGGTCGAGGGGACGACGCGGCTCGGCGCGCTGTTCCGGGTCATCATCCCCCTGTCGGCGCCGGGCGTGGCGACGGCGGGCGTGCTGACGTTCATCGCCGTCTACAACGAGTTCTTCTTCAGCCAGCTGATGAACAACGGACAGCCGGAGAACTGGGCCCCCATCGTGGGCGGCCTGCTGAGCCTCCAGCGCGCCGGCCAGTTCGAGGTGACGTACGGCATCATGGCCGCGGGCAGCATCATCGCCGTGGTGCCGGTCGCGATCCTCGTCGTCGTCGCGCAGGAGAAGATCGTGAGCGGGCTGACTGCGGGCGCACTCAAGGAGTAAGACAATGGCACGAGTTCAACTCACCGACGTGACGAAACGCTACGATGACGTGACCGCGGTCGAGGCCATGAACCTCGACATCGAGGATGGCGAGTTCATCACGCTCGTCGGCCCGTCCGGCTGTGGGAAGTCCACGACGATGGAGATGATCGCCGGACTGACCACCCCAAGCGAGGGAACGGTGATGATCGGCGACCGCGACGTGACGACGCTTCCGCCGAAGGACAGGGGCATCTCGATGGTGTTCCAGAACATCGCCCTGTTCCCGCACATGGACGTGTACGACAACATCTCCTTCGGGTTGCGCCTGCGCAACTACGAGAAGGAGGAGATCGACCGTCGCGTCGAGGACGCCGCCCGGATCGTCCAGATGGAGGGGATGCTCGACCGAATGCCGGACGAGATGTCGGGCGGACAGCGCCAGCGCGTCGCCATCGCCCGCGCCATCGTGCGCGAGCCGGAGGTGTTCCTGATGGACGAGCCGCTGGCGAACCTGGACGCGAAGTTGCGCGTCCACATGCGCACCGAGCTCCAGCGCCTCCACAAGGAACTGGAGACGACGATCATCTACGTCACCCACGACCAGGCGGAGGCGATGACGATGTCCGACCGGATCGCCGTCCTCAACGAGGGGGAGCTCCAGCAGTTCGCGGCGCCGCTGACCTGCTACAACGAGCCCGCCAACGAGTTCGTCGCCGGCTTCATCGGGTCGCCCGCGATGAACTTCACCCACGGGGATCTGACCGGCTCCGGCTTCTCGTCGGCCCACTACGACGTCACGTTCGCGACCGACGGCGTCGGGATCCCCCCCGGGACGCCGGTGACGCTCGGGGTCCGCCCGGAGGACGTCTACCCCGAGGAGTTCATCGACGACGCCGTCGACCCGACGGAGCTGATCGACGCCGAGGTCGACGTCCTCGAGCCGATGGGCGACGAGATCTTCGTCTACCTTATGCTCGCCGAGGACGCCGAGACCGGGATGGGCGGCGACGTGAGCGGCGACGACAGCCTCCTGATGAGCGTCTCGCCCGATAGCACTCTCGAGGAGGGCGACCGTGTCGACGTGGCCCTCGACCGCGCGAAGGTCCACCTCTTCGACGACGACACCGGGGAGGCATTGGTCCACGGGGTCGCTCGGACCACGGAGGCGACCGCCGACGCGACCGGGGAGGAGGCCGAGTAGGATGCTGGACGCCCTGTACCTCCTCGCGGTGACGATGCTGTTCGTCCCGTGGGTGTACGGGCTCTACGCGCTGGTTCGGGACGGGAAGAACCGCTTCCTGCCGCTGGCGCGCCGGTACCTCCGCGGCCGTCGCCGCCTCAGCGAGCGGGAGGAGGCCGACCGCGAGCGGGAGGAACAGGAACGACAACTATACTGACCCCCCTCTCCTTCCCCCGATCGAGATGAGTTACTCGTATTCGAGTAGTTTCGAGGTGCGTCGATGACGCTCGTCGACGGCTTCGACCCGTCCGACGTACGGGTCGGCATCATCGGCCTCGGCGGCATCGGACACCACCACGCGGAGCGTCTGGAGTCGCTGGGCGCGGATCTGGTGGGCGGGATGGACGTCGACGCGGAGGCCCGCGAGCGGTTCGTCGGACGCTTCGACGCCCACGCCTTCGAGGACGCGGGCGAGCTGTTCGACCTGGTCGACGCCGTCTTCATCACCACCCCGAACCGCTTCCACGAGGACTACGCCGTCTCCGCGCTGGAGTGGGGCCTCGACGTCCTCCTGGAGAAGCCGCTGGCACACACGCTGGAGTCGGCGCGGCGGATCGCGGACGCCGCCCGCGACGCCGAGGGGTTCTGCATGGTGGGGTTCAACAACCGCTTCGCCGCGCCCGTCGAGGTGCTGAAACACTACCAGGACCAGGGCCGGTTCGGCGAGGTGACCCACGTGGAGGCGAACTACGTCCGCCGGCGGGGCGTCCCGGGCCGGGGGTCG
Source organism: Halobaculum sp. EA56 (assembly GCF_051195075.1). Lineage (NCBI taxonomy): Archaea > Methanobacteriati > Methanobacteriota > Halobacteria > Halobacteriales > Haloferacaceae > Halobaculum > Halobaculum sp. EA56. The sequence goes on along the minus strand of NZ_JBNTJX010000004.1, from coordinate 58,311 downwards.
TGGTTCACGAGCAAGGAGGTGTCCGGCGGCGGGAGCCTCATCGACATCGGCGTCCACGCGATCGACCTGGCGCTGCACTTCCTCGACTTTCCGGAGGTCGTCGAGGTGTCGGGCGTCGCCCGCTCGGAGTTCGGCGGCCGCGACGACTACACCTACATCGACATGTGGGGCGAGGACTCCGGCCCCGAGGACTTCGACGTGGACGACTCCGTGTCGGCGTTCGTCCGCACGGCCGGGGGCAAGACGATCTCGCTGGAGGCGGCGTGGGCGACGAACCGCCCCGCGAACAACGACTTCTTCGTCCGCGGGACGGAGGCGGGCGCCCGCTTCGACCGGGCCACCGACGAGCTGACGCTGTTCGAGAACGGCGTCGGCGGCGGGCACCACCTCACCGACACCGCCGTCGACACCCGCGAGGTCGACACCCACCGCGCCGAGCAGGCGACGTTCCTCGAGGCCGTCGCCGCCGGCGAGCCGCCGGGGCGCAACACCATCGACGAGGCGCTGTCGGTCCAGCGCGTCATCGACGGCATCTACCGCTCCACCGAGGCGGGGCGCGCGGTCCGCCTGGACGAGTAGCGGCGCCCGCACGGTCGCGTCGGCGTCGGCGGCCGCGGAGCGCTCGGCGGCGGCGACGAACCGCGATCGGTCGCACGCGGCGGGCCTCGGCCGTCCAGTTTTTGTTCCCTCGTCGGGAACGGGAGGCCGAGATGGTCACGACAGCGATGAGCACGCCGGAGGTGGTCGTGCGGCTGATCGCGGGGGCCGGACTCATCCTCGCGAACGGCTTCTTCGTCGCGATCGAGTTCGCGCTCACGCGGGCGCGGCAGTTCACCGAGTCGGAGTTCGTCGGCGACAACCCGGCGCTGGAACGCGCCTGGGAGATGACCGGGAACCTCGAGATCTACCTGACGACCTGCCAGGTCGGCATCACGGCCTCGAGCATCGCCGTCGGGATCGTCGCCGAGCCCGCGCTTGCGGCGCTGTTCGCGCCGCTGTTCGAGAACACCGCGCTCGCGGGGGTGGGGACCGGGGCGTTCATCGCGTTCCTGATCATCAACCTCCTGCACCTCACCCACGGCGAGCAGACGCCGACGTACCTGGGCGTCGAGCGCTCGCGGATGGTCTCCCGGTACGGCGCGACGCCGCTGTACTACTTCCACAAGTTGATCTCGCCGATCATCACCTTCGGCGACTGGGTCGCCAAGGCGACCCTGAAGCTGTTCGGGATCGAGATGACCGGCGCGTGGCTGGAGACCGAGGAGGACGTCATCGAGTCGCGGGCGGACCTTCGGCGGGAGCTCTCCTCGACGCTGGAGGAGGGTGACCTCCCGGAGGAGCGGCGCGAGGAGGTGATCAACGCCCTCCGGGTCGGCGAGCGGACCGTCGAGGAGATCATGGTCCCGGCCGAGGACATCGTGTCCCTCTCGACCGGGGACTCCTGGGGGGAGAACCTCGCGCGGATGCGCGAGCACCCGCACACGCGGTTCCCGCTCCTTGGCGACGACGGCGAGGAGTTCCTCGGCATCGTGTACGTCCCCGCGTTCATCCGCGAGGTCGACCGGATCGCGGACCCCGACCCCGACCTCCGGGAGGTCGCGGCGCCGCCGATGACGCTCTCGCCCGACGCGACCGTCTCGGACGCGATCGACCGCTTCCAGGTCGAGGGCCAGGAGCTCGCGCTCGTGGTGTCCGACGGCGAGATCCGCGGGCTGGTGACCGCCACGGACGCCTTCGAGGAGGTCATGGGCGACCTGGAGGACCCGATGGACCGGCGGGCCGAGGAACGGTCGGCGGCCGGCGGGGCGTAGCGCGGCCGACGCGGACGACCCGACGGCGCTCGTCGCTCCTCACACCGCGTCGGGCGAGCCGTCGCCCGCCCCGCCGCGAGACCTTCGGTCGTCGCGTCGACACACAGATTTATTCGGACTGTTGTACAAACCGCGAGCATGGACATCGGCGTACTGACCGTACCGCTCGGTGGCGAACCGCGAACGGACGCGTTCGAGTACCTCGCCGGCATCGGCGTCGACGCGGTCGAGCTCGGCGTCGGCGGCTGGCCGGGCGAGGACCACGTCGACCGCGAGCGACTGCTCGGGGACGCGGAGGCCCGCGAGTCGCTGCGCGCGGACCTCGACGAGTACGGCCTCCGGGTGAGCGCGTTCGCGACGCACAACAACCCCCTCCACCCCGACGACGACCGGGCGGCGGAGGCCGACCGGGAACTCCGCGAGGCCGTCGAGCTCGCCGACGAGTTCGGCGTCGGGACCGTTACCTGCTTCTCGGGGCTGCCCGCCGGCGGCCCGAACGACGAGGTGCCCAACTGGGTCACGGCGCCGTGGCCGACGGAGCACGCCGACGCCGAGGCGTACCAGTGGGAGGTCGCCGAGGACTACTGGAGCGACCTGGCCGCCCACGCCGACCACCACGGCGTCGACCTCGCGATCGAGATGCACCCGAACATGCTCGTGTACGAGCCCCACGGCATGCTGAGGCTCCGCGACCTGACGAACGAGCGCGTCGGCGCGAACTTCGACCCCTCCCACCTCTACTGGCAGGGGGTCGACGTGACGGAGGCGATCCGCGTGCTCGGCGAGCGCGACGCGATCCACCACGTCCACGCCAAGGACACGAAGGTGTACGAGTCGAACGCCCGAGAGAAGGGCGTGCTCGACACGACCGACTACGCCGACGGCGCGAACCGCTCGTGGCTGTTCCGGTCGGTGGGGTACGGCCACGGCGAGGAGCACTGGAAGGACGTCGTGAGCACCCTCCGGATGGTCGACTACGACGGCGCACTCTCCATCGAGCACGAGGACGCGCTCACCTCCTCGCGGGAGGGGCTGGAGAAGGCCGTCGACCTGCTGGACCGCGCGATATTCGAGACGACGCCCGGCGAGGCGTACTGGGCGGAGTAATCTCACGAGGACCACGGAGACACCGACATGACCGACGAACCCATCGACATCGGCGTGCTGGGGTACCGCTTCATGGGGAAGGCGCACGCGAACGCGCTGGACCGCCTGCCCATGTTCTTCGAGGACGCGCCCGCGACCAACCGCCACACGGTCGTCGGCCGAGACGAGGAGGCGCTGGCCGAGGCCGCCGACACCCTCGGGTTCGATCACGTCGCGACGGACTGGCGCGACGTGGTCGACGAGGTGGACGCCTTCTACAACCTCGGGCCGAACCACCTCCACGTCGAGCCCTCGGTCGCCGCGCTGGAGGCGGGTACGCCCGTCCTCTGTGAGAAGCCGCTGGCGCCGACGCTGGCGGGGGCCGAGCGGATGCGCGAGGCCGCCGCCGACGCCGACGTGCCCGCCGCCTGCGCGTTCAACTACCGGTTCGTCCCGGCGATCCGCTACGCGAAGCGGCTGATCGACGCGGGCGAGCTCGGCGAGATCCGGCAGGTCCGCGGCCGCTACCTGCAGGACTGGCTGTCGGACCCGGAGGCGCCGTGGAGCTGGCGCAACGACGAGGACATGGCCGGCTCGGGCGCGCTCGGCGACCTCGGGGCGCACACGGTCGACCTCGCGCGCTTCCTCGTCGGCGACCGCGTCGGCGAGGCCGCGAGCGTCTCGGGGCGGCTCACGACGTTCACCGAGGAGCGCCCCGTCGAGGGCGAGGAGGGCGAGACCCGCCCGGTCACCGTCGACGACGCCTACTCGGCGCAGGTCGAGTACGAGTCGGGTGCCGTCGGGACGTTCGAGGCGTCCCGGGTGGCCGAGGGCCACAAGAACGACCACGCGATCGCCGTCCACGGGAGCGAGGGGAGCCTGCGCTTCTCGCTGGAGCGCCTGAACGAGCTGGAGGTGCTGACCGGCGACGCCCGCGGGTACGAGACGGTCCTCGTCACCGACGAGGACGACCCGTACATCGACCACTGGTGGCCGCCGGGGCACGTCATCGGCTGGGAGCACACCTTCGTCCACGAGAACTACGAGTTCCTCCGGGCCGTCGCCGACGGCGGGGAGTTCCGCCCGGACTTCGACGACGCCTACGAGGTCCAGCGCGTGCTCGACGCGGTCGAGCGCTCCGACGCCGAGGGCGTCCGGGTCGAACCGAGGTGAACTGAACGGGCCGGGACGGCGACCCGACGCCCCCGGGGCCGGCCCGTCGCAGTCGTGCCGCCCCCGCCGCGGTCCCGTCGGCACCGCGGGCCGAGGGTCCCGCCCGGGGGGCTGTGATGCGTCACCCACCCACAAGACATATTCCGTTGCTCGCGGACTCTCGGCCGTGACTCCGATCCAGTTCGGCACGCCGGGGATGGACGGCCTCGGCCTCGCGGCGCGCGCGGCCGGGCACCTCCTCGCCTGCCTGGTCGCCGTCGCCGTCGGCGAGGGCGCCTCCCGCCGACGGATCGAGCCGCGGCGCGTGTTCGCCGGCGGCGCGGTGGTCGCTATCGCGACTCCCTTGCTCGTGGTCGTCGGGATCCGCACCGACGCTCTCGCGCCGCTCGTCGCGGTCGCCGGGAGCGAGGCGGTCCCGTACGCGGTCGGCGCGTCGGCGCTCGTCCTCGGCCTCGTCGCGGTCGCGGACGCGGCGTCGGGGCGGGGGCGACCCCGGCGGTGGACGCCCGAGCGGCTCGGAGCGGACGGCGCCGCGGACCGGCCGTCGCGGGCCGGCGGCGCCGCACGCGACCTGGCCGTCGGCGTCCTCGCGGCGACGACGGCGCTGTTGGCCGGCGAACACGTCGCGGTCGCGCTGACGGCCGCCCTGTAACCGGGGCGGCGACGGGGACCGGCGGGCCGGCCGGTCGCCGCGGACCTCAGAACTCGCGGACGCCCTCGTCGGTGATGACCTCGTCCACGAGGTCGATCGGCGTCGCGTCGTAGGCGGGGTTCTCGACGGCGATGCCCTCGGCGGGTTCGAGCATCACCTCGCTGGGCGGGCGGAACTCGTTCTCGAACCGGAACTCGTCGTCGATCACCTTCGCGCCCGAGCCGACGACGACGACCGGGACGCCGACCTGCGCGGCGGCGGCGGCGACGGGGAACGTCCCGACGCGGTTGTAGAGGGTGTCGCGCACGATGCAGTCCATCCCGATCACCACGCGGTCGGGGGCGGCCTCCCGGAGGAGGTGGCCGGCGGCGGCGTCGACCGCGAGGTGCGGCTCCACGCGGTCGAGCGCCGCGAGCGTGCGGGCGGTCTTGCGCCCCAGGTAGCGCGGCCTGGCCTCCGTCACGTAGGCGGTCATGTGCGCGCCGTCGGCGGCGGCGGCCTCGACGGCCTCCAGGACGGTCGAGGAGTAGTCGTGCGTGAGAAACGTCTCGCCGTCGGCGAACGTCTCGGCGGCGTTCGCGGCCGCCTCCGTCTTGCCGGTCTCGACCCGCTCGACCTCCCGGTCGACCGCGTCGGCGAGGAGGGACTTTCCCCCCTCGACGGAGTCGGCCTCCCCGAGGACGGCGTCGGTGACGGCGCGCATCGTCCGGTGGAGGCTCGCGTGGGAGGGGTTCGCACGCCGGAGGGCGCCTGCGTTGTGTTCGAGGTCGCGCTCGAACTCGTCGAGGGTGGCGTACTCCCGGTCGAGGAGCTCGCGCAGCGCCCGCGCCGCCTTCACCGCGACGACAGACGAGGAGTGCGTCTGCATCTCGCGGATCTCGGCGACCGTCTCGTCTATCATGCGTGCGGGGTCGGGCGTTTCGGGGTTAGGTGTTCCGGGACCCGCCCCGCTCCCGCGCGGCGCCCGGTTCGAGCAGGGGAAGCCGACGGACGCGGTCGGCGGGAGTTCTCACGAGCCGAACCCAGACGGCAACACTCATACCGCCGTCGCCACTATCGGAGCCCCGTCAGATGAACCGCCGCACCCGCGAGTACCTGAAGGGCCGCTTCGGCGACTACTACCGGAGCGCGAGCGTCTCCCCGCCGCCGCAGGCCAACGAGCGCGAGTGGGGCCACATCCCCTTCACCGCGGGCGACGGCACCACGATGGTCCGCCACCAGTCGCTACTCGACATCGGCGAGGTGAGCGAGTTCCTCGCGCGCGAGACGCCGCGCCACGCCTACTTCTCGGCCGCCCGGTACGACGACCCCGCGAACAAGCGGATGAGCGACAAGGGGTGGCGCGCCGCGGACCTCGTGTTCGACCTCGACGCCGACCACCTCCCCGGCGTCGACCCCGAGGCGACGAGCTACGCCGACATGCTCGCCGCCTGTAAGGGGGAGCTGCTGGACCTGCTCGACCTGCTGGAGGCGGACTTCGGCTTCGACGACGACGATCTCCGGGTGGTCTTCTCCGGCGGGCGCGGCTACCACGTCCACGTCCGCGACGAGGCGGTCGCCGGCCTCGACTCGACGGCGCGCCGGGAGGTCGTCGACTACGTCCGCGCGGTCGACCTCAACTACGACGGCCTCATCGAGAAGCGCCCGAACGAGCGCGGCACCCTGCAGAAGACGCTGCGCGTCGAGGGGGGCTGGGGACGGCGCGTCCACGCCGAACTCGTCACGTACGCCGAGGAACTGCGCGCGATGGACGAGGAGGAGGCGCTCGCGACGCTGCAGGAACTCGACGGCGTCGGCGAGAAGACCGCCCGGACCATCCACGGCGTGCTCGAACGCAACCCCGAGGGGGTGAAGGCCGGGAACGTCGAACTCGGCCCGGGCGCGTCGACGCTCGTGCGCGCGATAGCCGAGCGCGTCACCGCCGAGCAGACCGCCCCCATCGACGAGCCCGTCACGACCGACGTCCGGCGGCTCATCCGCCTGCCGGGGAGCATCCACGGCGGGAGCGGCCTGGTCGTCCGGCCGCTGGAGCGGGGGGAGGTGGCGTCGTTCGATCCCCTGACCGACGCCGTCCCCGACCGCTTCCGCGGGCGCGACATCCTCGTCGACGTGCACGAGCCCGGGCCGGTCGACGTGGGCGACGACAGAGATAAGGCGGAGGAGGGTATCGTGTCCGTACCGGAGTACGTCGGCGTGTTCCTGATGGCACGCGGACGCGCGGAGAAGGCGAGGGAGTGAGATGGACCTGGACGAGCTACGATCCGTACAGTCGAAGGAACGCAGGAAGGACAGCCTCCAGCACCTGCGGGACTCCTTCTACGAGGACGTGGCCGCCTACCTCGCCGAGCGGAAGCGGCAGCGCGACGAGCGCGCGGCCGCCGTCGACAACCCCTTCGCCGACGAGCAGGTGCGGAAGCTCTCCGACGAGATCGAGACGGCCGAGGAGGTCGTCGAGTCGCTGTACGAGCGCCGCGTCGGCAAGGTGGTGAAGCTGTCCTCGTTCGCCGCCGCGGGCGCCCCGACCGACACCGAGGGGATGACCGTTCAGGAGGCGGAGCTGTTCGAGGACCTCGTCGTCCGCATCGAGCAGAACAAGGGCCGCGTCCTCGACGTGCTCGACAACGACGCCGAGGGTGCCGACGGCGACGTGGACGTCGGCTTCGACGCGGCGCAGGAGGAGGTCCCCGCCGTCGCGTCGGGGTCGGGACCGCCCGGCAGCGACCAGACGGGCGACACGGCCGATCGGGTCGACGGGACCCCCGGCGCCCCCGCCGACGCTCTCCCGTCGGACGGATCGATCGGGGCCGACGATCCGGGCGACCCGAGTTCCGACGGCGACGCCGGGTCCGGCGTCCTCGCGGACGCGATGGGGACGACCGGCTCCCCGTCCGACACCGACGCGGGGTCGGGGTCCGACGGTCCGGTCGCCCCGCCCGAGTCGCCGCCGGACGCCGGCGCGTCCGATCCGGGTTCGGACGGCGACTCGGCGCGCGCCGCGGCCGCCGAGGACGGCGGCGAGTTCGTCCCCGGATCGGAGCCGGACCGCGCGGGCGAGGCCCCGGCCGACACCGACCCCGGGGCTGCCGACGCGCCCGCGGAGGGAGGACGGGCGACCGGCGACGCACGCGACGACGGCGCGGACAGGCGGACCGTCCGCATCACCAGCGACGTGGGGCGGATCCTCGGCGTCGACGACATCGAGTACGACCTCGCGAGCGACGACGTGGTGACGCTCCCCGCGACGAACGCCGAGCCGCTGGTGGAGCGCGACGCCGCCGAGCCGATCGAGTAGCGAGCGGCCGCCGTCGCCGTTACCGTCGCCGTTCGCCGTCGGCGCGACCCCGCTCACGGTTCCGCGTTCCACAACCGACACGGCTTTTCCGTCCCCGGCCGCACCCCCGTGCATGCTCGACACCGGCACCGAGGCGCCCGGGTTCACGCTCCCCGACCACGTGGGCCGCGAGGTCTCGCTCGACGAGTTCGAGGGCCGCCGCGTCGTCCTCTACTTCTACCCGCGCGCGGACACCCCGGGGTGCACGACGGAGGCGTGCGGCTTCCGCGACGCCTACGACGAGTTCGAGGAGCGCGACACGGCGGTCCTCGGCGTCAGCGACGACCCGGTCGAGGACCTGGAGGCGTTCGCCCGGAAGCACGACCTGCCGTTCCCGTTGCTCTCGGACGAGGACGGCGCCGTCGCGTCAGCGTACGACTCCTACGGCGAGAAGAACGTCTTCGGCAACGTCGTCGAGGGCGTCTTCCGGAACACGTACCTGATCGGCCCCGACGGGCGGATCGAGCGCGCCTACGAGGGCGTCTCGCCCGAGGACCACGCCGAGGAGCTGCTCTCGGACATCGACGACCTCCGAGGGGAGTGACCGCCGCGGGACGTCGGCCGGGCGGGGGCGCCCGAGGCTCCCGGCTCACCACGTCCGTCCGCGAAGCCGCTTTCTGATCGCGTCGCGCTTGACGAGCGCGAACCCGACGACGACGACGACGAACCCGACGAGCGTGAGCGGCGTCACCGGCTCCGAGAGCAGGAGCGCCCCGGCGACCGTGGCGACGACGGGGACGACGTAGCTGACGAGGTTGATCTCGAACGGCCCGAGGAGGTCGAGGAGGCCGAAGTAGATGGCGTAGCCGAGCGCCGAGGCGAACACGCCCAGGAACAACAGCGAGCCGATCACGGCCGGCGAAAGCGTGGAGGGGCCCGGCTGCGGCTCGCCGGCGAGGACGCTGAGGACGTGGAGCACGACCGCGCCCAGCGCCATCCCCCACGCGGTTCGGGGGAGCGCCTCCGACTCCGGTTCGAGCCAGCGGGTCGCGACGCTGCCGAAGGAGACGGCGACGGCCGCGACGAACACGAGCGCGACGCCGATCGTGGTGTCGCCGGCCAGATCCGAGGGCGAGGGCTGTGCGACGAGCGCCACGCCGACGACGCCGAGTACGACGCCGACGTAGCCGCGGAGGTCGAGGCTCCCCTCGCCGAGCAGCCACACGGCGAAGAACGTCGTCAGGATGGGGTTGAGGCTGTAGACGATGGCAGCGATGCCGCCGGTGGTGTACACCTGACCGTACGCGAGGAAGACGATGTTGACGACGACGAACAGGAGACCGGCCACGAGGACGGCCCAGACGTCCGCCCGGGCACGGGGGAGGGGATCCTCGGAGCGCCAGAACACGTACCCGAGCATGACGAGCGCGCCCACGTCGAAGCGGTACGCGCCGATCAGGATCGGGCTCAGCTCCCGCAGGGCGACCTCGATGGCGGGGAAGCTCCCGCCCCAGAAGACGCCGAGGGCGAGAAAGAGGGCGGCGTTGCGGACGGAGCTCACGGGAGGGTCACACCCGACTGCGCGGGCGGGGACGACTTCGGCGTTTCCGTTCCGGTCGGTCGCGCCGGAAGGGAGTCGTTCGGATCCCCCGGAGCCGGGGAGCGGGACCCGCGAGCCGCCCCGGCCGTGTTCAGTAGCCGCGGGTAATGAGGTAGTCCGCGAGGTCGGCGAGCGTGTCGCGGGCGGGGCCCTCGGGGAGCACGTCGAGGCGCTCCTTCGAACGCGCCGTGAGGTCCTCGGCCATCTCGCGGGCGTAGTCGATCGAGCCGGCGTCCTCCAGCACCGCGACGGCGTCGTCGACCTCGGCCTCGCTCACCTCGGCCGGCGTCTCCGCGGTCACCAGCCCGTCCACGTCGACGCCCTGCTGGCGCGCGTGGAGGGTGATGAGCGTCTCCTTCCCCTCGACGAGGTCGGAGCCGCGCTGTTTGCCCAACCGCTCGGAGGGCACCGTCAGGTCGAGCACGTCGTCCTGGATCTGGAACGCCCGGCCGGAGTCGACGCCGTACTCGTACAGCGACTGCACGGTCGCGTCGTCGGCCCCCATGAGCACCGCCGGGATGGCCGCCGACGCCCCGTACAGGACGGCGGTCTTCAGCTCGACCATCTCGAGGTACTCATCCGGCGTCACGTCGTCGCGGTTCTCGAAGTCGACGTCGAGCGACTGTCCCTCGCAGATCCGGGTGCACGCGGAGGCGAGGCGGTTGACCGCGTCGACCGTGTTCCCGGGGGCGGCGCCGGTGTCCGAGAGCAGCTCGAACGCCTTGGCGTACAGCGTGTCGCCCGCGAGGATCGCCGTCTCGGTGTCGTACGCTCGGTGGACCGCCGGCTCGCCGCGCCGGAGATCGTCGTCGTCCATGATGTCGTCGTGGATGAGCGTGAACGACTGGATGACCTCGACGCTGACCGCCGTGCGCATGAGGTCGAACGTCGACCCGTCGAGGGCGGGGAACGACCGGTAGTCGGTCGACCCGTCGGCGTCGACGCCCGCGAGCGCCTCGCCGACGAGCAGCGCGGCCGTCGGCCGGAGCCGCTTGCCCCCCGCCTCGAGGATGTACCGGGTGGCCTCGTAGAGCCGCTCGGGCTCCGCCATCGGGAGGTCCCCGTCGATGGCGTCGTTGACTCGCTCGCGGCGCTGTTCGATCGCCGCGAGCACCCGTTCGGCGGTCGCGTCCTGCGTCATCGTCACTCGGTCAGCTGGATCATGTTCCCGTTCTGGGTGACGTGGAGGTCCCGCCCGACCTTGTAGCCCTTCCTGCTGGCGAGGTCCACGTACGGGGCGAAGCCCTTCATGTCCTGGTGGGCCGGGATGACGTGCCGGGGCTCGAGCGCGTCGAGCATCTGGTAGTGCCCCTCCTCACGGAGGTGGCCCGACACGTGGATGTCGTCGTAAATGCGCGCGCCCTGCATCTTCAGGAGGCGCTCGGACTGGTAGCGCTGACCCTCGTTCGTCGGCTCGGGAATGACCCGCGCCGAGAAGATGACCTTGTCGCCGTCGTCCAGTTCGTAGGGGGTCTCGCCGCGGCCCATCCGGGTGAGCATCGCGCGCGGCTCGCCCTGGTGGCCCGTGACGATGGGGAGGTACTTCTCCTTGCCCTCCTGCATGATCCGCTTGAACGTCCGGTCGACGGACTTGCGGTGGCCGTACATCCCGAGGTCGTCCGGGAAGTCCACGAAGTCCAGCCGCTCGGCGGTGCCGGAGTACTTCTCCATCGAGCGACCCAGCAGCACCGGCTCGCGGCCGATCTCCTGGGCGAACTCGACGAGCGAGGAGACGCGCGAGACGTGCGAGGAGAACGTGGTGGCGACGATGCCGCCGTCGTAGTCCTCGACGGACGTGAGCACGTCCTTCAGGTGGCGTCGGGCGACGGACTCGGAGGGCGTGCGGCCCTTCCGGCCGGCGTTCGTACAGTCCTCGATGTACGCGAGCACGCCGTTGCCCTCGCGGCCGATCTCCCGGAAGCGTTCCATGTCGATCGGGTCCTCGAGGACCGGCGAGTGGTCCATCCGCTTGTCGAGGCCGTAGACGACCGCGCCCTCGGGGGTGTGGAGGACCGGATTGATCGCGTCGATGATGGAGTGGGTCACGTGGACGAACTCCAGTTCGACGTTGCCCGAGTCGCCGATGGACATCGTCTCGCCCGCCTCCATCTTGACGAGGTCGTTGTCGACGTTGAACTTGTTCTCGCCCTTCACCTGCTGTTTGACCAGCTCGATGGTGAACGGCGCGGAGACGACGGGCGCGTCGTACCGGTGGGCCAGTTTCGAGATGGCGCCGATGTGGTCGAGGTGGCCGTGCGTCGGCACGATGGCCTGCACGTCGCCCTCCATGTCGCTCATGACCCGGTCGTCCGGGATGGCGCCCATGTCGATGAGGTCCAGGCTGTGCATCTTCTCCGTCTCGACGTTGTCGTGGATCAGGACCTGACTCAGGTTGAGGCCCATGTCGAACACGACGATGTCGTTCCCTGCGCGAACTGCCGTCATCTGGCGGCCGACTTCCTCGTAGCCGCCGATCGTTGCGATTTCTACTTCCATATGTTCGGTCTGTCTGTGTTGCGAGCGTGAATCCCGCGCGTCGCGCGCGGCCGATGCTCGTACGGAAAGCCCCGGCACGGGTCGCTGTGGACCCCGGCGTCTTGCAGCGCGTCGGTCCGCAATCCCGCAATACGGGGATCGGTCCCCGTACTTACCCGCGGGCTCGTGGTGATTGTATCCTACAGGCCATCTGTTAAAACTGCTCGGGTTCGCCCGTCCCGCGACGGGGACGAGGGGGAGAACCCCGCGACCGTATCCGAGTCGTCGACTCTCGCCGTCCGATCCCGTCCGGTACTCTTAAACCCGATTCGGCCGACGGGGCGAACATGCCAGGCCGTCCGCTCGACGTGCTCGAGGAGGCGCTCGACACGCCGGTGACCGTCCACCTCAAGGACGGCACCGCGCACTTCGGCGTCCTCGCGGGCTACGACCAGCACATGAACGTCGTGCTCGACCCCACCGAACTGGAGGGCTCGGCCGACGACGAGGTCGAAGACACAACGATTATCCGTGGCGACAACGTCGTTTCCATCAACGCATGACCGGAGCCGGTACGCCGTCTCAAGGGAAGAAGAACAAGACGACGCACGTCAAGTGTCGACGCTGCGGCGAGAAGTCCTACCACGTGAAGAAGAAGAAGTGCGCCTCGTGCGGCTTCGGCAAGTCCGCCAAGCGGCGCGACTACGAGTGGCAGTCGAAGGCCGGCGACAACTGACGCTCCTCTCTCCTCTCTCGAACTCAACGAGCCGGTAGCCGCCGCGCCGGTCGACCGGGTTCGGATCGGTCCCCGACCGAGCCCCGGTGACCCCCTCTCGCGGTGACGGATCCGACGCGACAGTTCCGCGCGCGAGGTTCGGGTCCGCCGCCGACTGTCGTCTCCCCGCATCGCCGCCCCGGTGTCTGTTCAAATTTGTGCATACATCCTCCCGAGTCGTCGCCGACCTACGCACGATAACGAGGGTTTTTGTGAAGCGGGACCCCAGTATCGCCCATGGCAAACGGCGATCCCGGGGACGGTGCGGCGGCACCGGTCACATCGCTCACCGAACCGCTCGGCGACGGCTCGCGCGAGCCGACCCCCGTCGACGGCCCGACCGAGAAGTGCGGCGTCGTCGGCGTCTCGCTGGCCGACCGGGCCGCCGCCCGCCCGCTGTACTACTCGCTGTACGCGCTCCAGCACCGCGGACAGGACTCCGCCGGGATCGCCACCCACGACGGCTTCCAGCAGCACAGCCACGTGGAGATGGGGCTCGTCGGCGACGCCTTCTCGCAGTCGGATCTCGACAGCCTCGCGGGCTCGGCGGGCATCGGTCACGTCCGCTATCCCACCGCCGGCGGCGTCAACGCCTGCTGTGCCCAACCGTTCTCGGTGTCGTTCAAGTCCGGCGCGCTCGGGCTCGCGCACAACGGAAACCTCGTCAACGCCGACGAGATCCGCGAGGAACTCGCGTCCTCGGGGCACGCGTTCACCTCGCAGGGGGACACGGAGGTCATCGCCCACGACCTCGCGCGCAACCTCCTCGAGTCCGATCTCATCCGCGCGGTCAAGCGGACGATGGACCGCGTCCACGGCTCCTACTCGCTGACCGTGATGCACGACGACACCGTGATCGGCGTCCGCGACCCCCAGGGAAACCGACCGCTGTGCATCGGCGAACTGGATGACGGCTACGTCATCGCGAGCGAGTCCGCGGCCATCGACACGCTCGACGGCGACCTCGTTCGCGACGTGAAGCCGGGTGAACTAGTCGTGCTGGAGGCCGACGGCAGCGGCTTCGACTCGTATCGGCTGTTCGAGGAGGAACACTCTGCCCACTGTTTCTTCGAGCACGTCTACTTCGCGCGCCCGGACTCGGTCATCGACGACACGCTCGTCTACGAGGCTCGACGCGACCTCGGACGGGCGCTGTGGGAGGAGTCCGGCGTCGACTCGGACGTCGTAATGCCGGTCCCCGACTCCGGCCGGGCGTTCGCCTCCGGCTACGCCGACGCCGCCGCCGAGGACGGCGCGGACGTGGAGTTCGCCGAGGGGCTGATGAAGAACCGGTACGTCGGCCGGACGTTCATCATGCCCTCGCAGGACGAGCGCGAGCGGGCGGTACGGCTGAAGCTGAACCCGATCCGCTCGACGGTCGAGGGGAAGACCGTGACGCTCATCGACGACTCCATCGTCCGCGGCACCACCTCGACGCAGTTGGTCGAGTTGCTCCGCGACGCCGGCGCCGAGGAGGTCCACGTCCGCATCGGAGCCCCGGCCATCGTCGCCCCCTGCTACATGGGGATCGATATGGCGACGCGGGAGGAACTGATCGCGGCCGACCGGTCGGTCGAGGAGGTCCGCGAGGCGGTGGGCGCGGACTCGCTGTCGTACCTGTCGGTCGACGCCGTCGCCGGCGCGCTCAAATCGACGAAGGCTGACCTGTGTCTGGGCTGCGTCACCGGCGAGTACCCGTACGACATCGACGGCGAGGAGACCGATCGCGACGTGACCCGGCCGACGGTCGGGGAGCCGTCGCCCGCCGACGATTGACGCGAGGGCGAGCGAAGCGAGCCCTCGACTCACCGCGGCGAGGTCGCCGGGCCGAGGCGCGCACAGAAGACGCGAGGGCGAGCGAAGCGCGGTCGAGCGGAGCGAGACCGCGACGGAGAACGGCGACCGAAGGGAGCCGTGAGCGAAGCGAGCACTCGACTCACCGCGGCGAGGTAGCCGTGTTGGGTCGTCAGGCACCGACGGCAGTCCGATGCGACGCTGTTCACGTGGCTGACAGGCGACACCCGAACCGCCCGCGGACCGTCGTGTCGCACACCCGCTCCCGGCCCGCGGCGACGTTCACCGCATCGGGGCGTCTGGTCCCGTCACCCTATTTGAACCCTCGCGAACGCGGAGCGTCGGTCGGCGCCGGCCCGTGACGGTCAGTAGACGTGATACAGCAGCACGTAGACGACGACCCCGAGCGCGAACGAGACGAGCCACAGCGACGCCGCGACCCGGCCGACCCGGGCGTGGGCCGTGTCGAACAGGTCGCGTTTCGGGCGCGTGGTCGCGAGCGTGAGCACGTACAGGACGAGCGGGACGCAGACGACTGCGAGGATGATGTGAACGGTAAGCAGCGGGAGGTAGACGAACCGCTCGACGACGGTCGGACCGCCGAAGTCGGTCGTCCCGACCAGCGCGATCCGGTAGAGGTACATCGCGAGGAACGCGGCGAACAGCCCCGTCGACGCGAGCATGAACCGCCGGTGGGTCTCGAAGTCGCGGCCGCGGGCGGCGCGGACCCCGGCGGCGATGGTCCCGATCGCGGCCAGCGAGACGGCGGCGTTGAGCGTCGGGATCGCCTCGATGACGGGCTTCGGGGCGCGGGGGAGGAACGCGGCGGGGACGACGCCGCCGCCGACCGCGAACACGAGGGCGAGCGCGACCCCCGAGAGCAGGGCGGCGACGCCGAGACTGTGTTCGCGAGCGAACCCGCGGACCCGCGCGACCGGTGCCGCTGTGTCCGTGCTCATACGTCCCCGGAGGGACGGCGGATGTATAGCCGTTGTCCGATCGGAACGGCATGGCCGCGTCGTCGACACCGGGTGCCGCTCCGGGGGGTCGAGTCGTGCACGACTCTCCTGACCGTCGACCGGGAGGGGCCCGGACGGGCGGGATCACCCCGCCGCTGCGTGCGGGTCTCACCCGAAGCCCCGCCCGAATGGAAAGCCCTTTATTTGTAACCGGGATACGTCGTAGTGCGTACTGACGCACGATGCGTGGGTAGCCAAGCCAGGCCAACGGCGCAGCGTTGAGGGCGCTGTCCTGTAGAGGTCCGCCGGTTCAAATCCGGTCCCACGCATCTCACGCGGCGGCTTCCCGCCGCTCGGATGCGGGTGCTGTGCGCCCTTCGGGGCGCCCTACAGACAGCACCCACGCACAATCCTTCCGACCGCTACACCGAGTAGCGATCGCCCCGTCGCGGGCCGACCGGCGGCGGTCGGCCGACAGAGGGCAACGGTTTTCCGGGGAGCACACGGCCTCCACTGGTATGCACGCGATCACCGGCTCCGGGTGGATCGAGGTCATCTCGGGGTCGATGTTCTCCGGGAAGACCGAGGAACTCCTGCGGCGCCTCAGACGCGCGGAGATCGCCGGCCAGGACATCGCCGTCTTTTCGCCCGCGATGGACGAGCGGTACGGCGAGACGACGATCGGGACCCACAACGGCCGCTCGTGGGAGGCGACCGTCGTCGACAGCGAGGGGGACGGGCCGTGGGACATCCTCGACACGCTGAACGGCGAGCGGGTCGTCGCGGTCGACGAGGCCAACTTCTTCTCGGACGCCCTCGTCGAGGTGTGTCAGACCCTGGCCGAGGACGACCGTCGGGTGATCGTCTCCGGGACCGACCAGACGTACCGCGGCGAGCCGTTCGATCCCCTCCCCGACCTGATGGCCGTCGCCGAGTACGTCGACAAGCTCCAGGCCATCTGCGCGGTCTGCGGGGAGCCGGCGACCCGGAACCAGCGCCTCATCGAGGGCGAACCCGCCCACGAGGACGACCCGACGATCCTCGTCGGCGCCGAGGAGAGCTACCAGGCCAGGTGTCGCGACTGCCACGTCGTCGACCGGGACTGAGGCCGCCCGCGGCGGGAGCCCGTCGCCCCGTGACGTCCCGTTCTCTACCGGAATCGTCATGACCGCGCCGGCACAACGCCGGGTGTGACGACCTGGGTAGAGAACCCCGAGGGGGGACGGGCGCGCGGGCCGGCCGCCGTCGCCCGCGCCTGGGCGGAGGTGCTGGTCAGGCCGACGCGCTTCTTCCGAACGGGCGTCGCGCCCGGCGACCAGGCGCCCGGGCTCGTGTTCGCGGTCTGCGTCGCGGTCTGTTTCGCCGGCGGCCGGTTCCTGTTCGCGCCGGCGACGATCCCGACCGCGTTCGGCGGCCCCGGCGTGTCGGCGGTCGTGTCGCTGCTGTTCGTGGCCGTGTTCCTCGCGCCCGCCGCGCTCCACCTGACGGCCGCGCTTCAGACCGTCCTGCTCATCGCGCTCGTCAGGGACCGCGCCGGGATCAGCGAGACGGTCCAGGTGGTCGCGTACGCGAGCGCGCCGTGCGCGCTCGCCGGGCCGCCGGTCCCAGAGCTCCGAGCGGCGTGCGCGCTGTACGGGGCGGGGCTGCTCGCGCTCGGGATCCGCGAGGTGCACGCCACGTCGAGCGAGCGCGCGGTCGCCGCCACGGCGGTGCCCGCGGCGCTCGTGTTCGGCTACGGCTTCCGCGGGTTCGACGCCGCGGCGACGCTGCTGACCCGCTGGTACATCATCTGAGCCGCTGCGGGTCGACGCGGGACCCGCTCGGCCGTTCGACCGGCCGGCCGGGGCCCCCGATCCGGGGCCGGCGTGCGAACGCGGGACGCCCGACGGGACGGAATCGCCGACGGCGGCGGGACGCCCGACGGGGCCAGGTCCGTCGGCGTTTCGACAACCGTTTTAGGCAGGGGGCACTGGCTCCAACAAATGGGTACGTGTATCATCTGTGGTGCGTCCGTGGACGGGCGCATCTGCTCCTCACACGAGGAGGACGTCGTCTTCGAGTTCCGCGGCAACGACCCCGACCAGCTCGTCCCGAATCGCTTCTACAGCGGCATCGTCGACGGCTACGCCGACTTCGGCGTGTTCATCGACCTGTCGTCGAACGTCACCGGCCTGCTCCACCGCTCGGAGCTCGACCGGCGGATCGAGTCGCTCGACTGGGAGCCCGGCGACGAGGTGTTCGTCCAGGTGAAGAACGTCCGCGACAACGGGGACGTGGACCTCGCGTGGTCGATCCGCCAGTCCGAGCGGGAGTTCCGCGGCGTGCTCGTCCAGGAGGGGACGACCGAACGCGAGCGCGAGCCGGACGACGATGACGACGACGACGACGGTCCCGTCGTGACGCACACCCCGACCCCAGATAGCCCGGGCGGAGGCGACGAGAACGGCGAGGGCGACGAAGGGTCGGTCGACGAAACCGACGCCGACGCCGGCGGCGAATCCGGCGGCCGAGGTTCCGCCGACTCCGGCGGGTCGGGCGCGGCGAGCGCGGCCGCCGTCGAGGAGGAGGCGGCCGACGAGGAGTCCGGGGACGACGTCGAGGAGATCCGCGAGCGAAACCAGTCGCGGCCGGAGGGCGAGGCCGAGCGCGTCGGCATCGGCACGCTCTCGAACCGCGTGGGCGAGACGGTCCGCATCGAGGGCGAGGTCGTCGGCGCGCGCCAGACGGGCGGACCGACGGTGTTCGAGCTCCGCGACGAGACGGGCGTCGTCGACTGCGCGGCCTTCGTGCAGGCGGGCGTTCGCGCCTACCCGGACATCGAGGTCGGCGACATCGTGCGCCTCGACGGAGAGGTCGAGGTCCGGCGCAACGAGATCCAGGTGGAGACCGAGGCGCTCGCGGCCCTGGAGGGGGAGGAGGCCGAGGCGGTACAACGACGGTTAGCTGACGCCCTCACCGACGAGGCCCGCCCCGACGAGGTCGCCACCCTGGGCGAGCACCCGGCCGTCGAGGCGGTCGGCGACGACCTGCTCGACGCCGCCGAGGCGATCCGCCGCGCGGTCATCGAGTCGCGCCCCGTCGTCGTCCGGCACGCCGCGACCGCCGACGGCTACGTCGCCGGCGCCGCCATCGAGCGCGCCGTCCTCCCGCTCGTGCGCGAGGAGCACTCCAAGAGCGACGCCGAGTACCACTACTTCACCCGCCGGCCGCTCGACGAGCCGGTGTACGACATGGACGCCGCGACGAACGACGCGACGCGGATGCTCCAGGACCGCGACCGTCACGGCGAGCAGCTCCCGCTCGTCCTGCTCGTGGGCACGGGGTCGACCGTCGAGTCCGAGGACGGCCTCGACCTCCTGGGGGTCTACGGGGCGCGTCGCGTCGTCGTCGACGCCGCGACCGCCGACCCCGAGATCGCCGACGCCGTCGCGACGCTCGTCAACCCCGGGCTCGCCGACGGCGACGCGGACGCGGACGACCTGACCACCGGCGCGCTCGCGTCGGTCCTCGCGGCGACGGTCAACGACGACGTCGCCGACGACCTGGCGCACCTCCCCGCCGTCAGCTACTGGGAGGGGACGCCCGAGACGTACGCCGACCTCGCGCGCGAGGCGGGCGTCGACGAGGACCGCGTCGCGGACCTCCGCGAGGCCGTCGCGCTCGAGGCGTACTACCAGAGCTACGAGGACAAGCGCGAGCTCATCGCGGACATCCTGTTCGACTCCGAGGGCGGCGACCTCGCGGGCCACATCGCCGGCCAGTTCCGCGAGAAGCTCGAGACCGAACTCGAGACCGCCGAGGCGAACATCGAGGAGCGCGAGGTCGAGGGCCGCACGTTCGCGACGCTGGACGCCGACGCGTACAGCCACCGCTTCGATTTCCCGTCGACGACCCTCCTCGCGGACGAGCTCCAGCGCCGCGGCGACCGAGACGCCACGGTCGTCTACGGCACCGACGAGCTGTACGTTCGGGCTGACGACGACGTGGACGTGCGCGAGGCCGCCGGCGACGCCGCGATGGCGGTGCCGGACGCGGGCGTCACCGCCGTCGGCGTCCGCCAGGGCCGCGTGGAGTACCTCGCGGGCCGCCGCGACGAGGTCACCGACGCCGTCGTCGACGCGGTCGCCGGGCAGCTGAACTGAGCGCGGATCCCCCCGTTTCTGCCGTCCGTCCGCTGCCGGCTCGCGAGCGGGGCCGTCGAACTCCCGCGAGCCCGTGCGCCCGACGGCGACGCGTGGGACGGCCGGGCGCGCGGATCGACCCGCGCGAACGAAACTCTTACCCACCGAACGCGACCACTCACACCCAATGAGCGGCACCGCGGGGTCGGACCCCGAGCTCTCCGAGTACGCGCGGGAGTCCGACGAGCCGGAGGCGTTCGAGCGGGCCTGCCAGCGACTCGTCGAGCGGATCCTCGACGGCGAGGTCGACCGCGACGACCTCGAGTCCGCCAAGCTCGACGCCTGCTCGGAGTTCTCCTCCCCGAAGGTGCCGCAGAACACCGACCTGCTTCAGCGCGCCCCGGAGGGTCGTCGCGAGGAGGTGCGCGAGGTGGTGCGGCGCAAGCCCGTCCGGACCGCCTCGGGGGTCTCGCCGATCGCGATCATGACCTCGCCGCACACCTGCCCGCACGGGAAGTGCCTCTACTGCCCCGGCGGGCCGGCCTCGGAGTTCGACTCCGCCCAGAGCTACACCGGCCACGAGCCCGCGGCCGCCCGCGGCAAGCAGAACGACTACGACCCGTACGGCCAGGTGACGCTCCGGCTCGAACAGCTCCGCCACATCGGCCACCCCGTCGACAAGGCCGAACTCATCCTGATGGGCGGGACGATGACCGCGCGCTCGCACGACTACCAGGAGTGGTTCGTCAAGCGCGCGCTGCGGGCGATGAACGAGTACGACGTGAACGGGCGGCCCGACCCCGCCGAGGGCCGGAGCTTCGCGCAGGACCCGGACGAGTACGAGTTCGCGTACCTGGAGGACGTGAAGAGCCGCAACGAGTCCGCCGACGTGCGCTGCGTCGGCATCACGTTCGAGACGAAGCCCGACTGGTGCGACCCCGAGCAGATCGACCGGATGCTGCGCCTCGGCGGGACGAAGGTCGAAGTGGGCGTCCAGACGACCTACGAGCGCGTCAACCGCGAGATGCACCGCGGCCACGGCAACCAGGCCTCGGTCGACGCGAACCGCCGGCTACGCGATGCCGCATTCAAGGTGGGCTTCCACATGATGCCCGGCCAGCCGGGGATGACCCGGGAGATGTGCCGCGAGGACTTCCGACAGCTGTTCGAGAACCCCCAGTGGCGCCCGGACTACCTCAAGATCTACCCGACGCTCGTCGTGCGGGGGACGCGCGTATACGACCAGTGGCGCCGAGACGACTTCGAGCCGCTGGACAACGAGGAGGCGGCCGACCTCGTCGCCGAGGCGATGAACGAGATCCCGAAGTACTGCCGGCTCCAGCGCGTCCAGCGCGACATCCCCGCGGACTTCATCGACGCCGGCGTCTGGAAGTCGAACCTCCGCCAGCTCGCGGAACAGCGGGCCGTGGAGAGGGGGTACGAGCTCCGCGACATCCGCTCGCGGGAGGTCGGCCACAGCGACGCCGACCCGAACCCCGAGGACGTCGAACTCGACGTGCTGACGTACGAGTCCGGCGGCGGCGTCGAGCACTTCATCTCCTACGAGGACACCGAGCAGGACCTGCTCGTCGGGTTCTGTCGCCTCCGGTTCCCCTCCTACTCGCACGCCGCCCCCGGCGCGGGCCCCGCCGCCGACGGCGACCCCGTCCGCCGGGAGCTGGCCGACGCCGCGCTCGTTCGCGAGCTCCACGTGTACGGGTCGCCGGCGACGTTCGACGGCGACGACGGCGACGGCGACTGGCAGCACCGCGGCTACGGCCGCCGCCTGCTCCGCGAGGCCGAGGACCTCGCCGCCGACGCCGGCTTCCCGAAGCTGTCGGTCATCTCCGGGATCGGCGTCCGCGGCTACTACCGCGACAAGCTCGGGTACTACCAGGACGGCCCGTACGTGAGCAGGCGGCTGTGAGCCGGCCGGGCGGGGATCGCCGGCGGTCCCGCGGCGACGGTGACCACGCGGCACGGGAGAATCGAACCAGATAGCGCCACCGACGCGTTTTTGCGTCCCTGTTATCTCTCGGTCGTATGCAGTTCGCCTTCCTCGCCTCGCTCAGAGAGACCCTGGAGGGGTTCGTCACCGTGGAGGCGCGCGTTGCGGCGACCGTCGTCCTGGTGACGGCCGCGGCGGTCACCGCCCTCCTGTTGGCGCCGCGGACGGTCCGCGTCGTCCACCGGGTCGTCCGCGACCGGGTGCTCGGGGACGAGCGGGTGCCCGTCGAGGTGTCCGAGTCCGACTGGCGCCTGCCGGTCGCGGCCGTCGTGCGGACGCTCCAGTTCGCGGTGCTGCTCGGCGCCGGCCTCGCGACCCTCGTCGTGTGGGGGTACGTGGCCGTCGCGCTGGCGGCGGTCGACGCGATGGCGGCGGCGGTGCCGCGGATCCTCCGGCTGCTCGTGTCGGTCGGGCTCGTCGGCGCCGCGCTCGTCGCCATCGACGTGCTGGAGTCCCGACTCGACGACTACGCCGCCGAGTCGGAGGCGATCAACCAGCACCAGAAGGGGATCGTCTTCCGCGTGCTCCAGGTGTCCGTGCTGGTGGCGGCGCTCGTCGGGGGACTCACCGTCTGGGGCGTGAACCTCGGGGGCCTGCTCGTGGGCGCCGGCTTCCTCGGCATCGTCGTCGGCACCGCCGCGCGCACGACGATCGGCTCGCTCATCGCCGGGTTCGTGCTCATGTTCTCCCGCCCGTTCGAGCTGGGCGACTGGGTCGAGATCGACGGCGAGGAGGGGATCGTCGCCGACATCACCGTCATCAACACGCGCATCCGAACCGCCGGCGGCGAGGTGGTCGTGATCCCGAACGAGCGAGTGGCCAACGCCACCGTCTCGAACCGGACGCGGCTCGGCCAGCTCCGGCTGTCGACGGACGTGGGCGTCGATTACGACGCCGACCTCGCGACCGCGGAGGCGGTCGTGAGCGACGCGCTGGCGGACGTGAGCGAGATCGAGGACAACCCACCGCCGCAGGTGGTGCCGAAGTCGCTCGGCGACTCGGCGGTCGTGCTGGAGTGTCGGTTCTGGATCGACCGGCCGAGCGCGCCCAGGCGGGCGCTCGCGACCGCGGCGGTCGTCCGGGCGGTGAAGGCGGCGCTCGACGACGCGGGGATCAAGATCCCGTACCCCCAGCGGGAGGTCGCCGGGCGCGAGGAGACCGGCGGCTTCCGTATCGCGGAGGGGCGGGGCGACCCCCGCGACCTCGCCGCGCCCTCGACGGCCGAGGACTGACTCGCGCCGCGTCCCGCCGCCCACCGCCGTCTCCGACCGGTAGCTTTTGATGACCGCCGGTCGGTGGGGCGAACGTGTTCGAGGGACTCTTCGTCGACCTCGTCGGGACGAACCCCGTCGTGCAGGCGCTGGCGGGCGGGCTCGTCATCGCGGGGATGAACATGGTCGGCGCGCTGCTGGTGCTGGTCGTCCGCGACCCGTCCGAGCGGGCGCTCGACGGCGCCCTCGGGTTCGCCGCGGGCGTGATGCTCGCGGCGTCGTTCACCTCGCTCATCGTCCCCGGGGTGGACCTGACGGAGATCGTCGTCCCGGGCGTGCCCGCGACGGGCCTGCTCGCGCCGGTCCCCGTGCTGGCGGGCATCGTGCTCGGGGTGCTGGTGCTCGACCAGGCGGACCACTGGGTCCCGCACGTCCACGTCCTCGTCACGGGCCAGTCGCGCCCCGACCAGACCGTCGTGGACGCGAAGGTCGCGTCGGTGATCCTGTTCATCGTCGCCATCACCATCCACAACATGCCGGAGGGGCTCGCCGTCGGCGTGGGGTTCGGCTCGGGGGACGTCGCCAACGGCCTCTCGCTCATGCTCGCCATCGGCCTCCAGAACGTCCCCGAGGGGCTGGCGGTGTCCGTCGCCGCGGTCAACGCGGGGTTCGACCGCCGGACCTACGCCGTGCTCACCGGCATCCGCTCGGGACTCGTCGAGATCCCCCTCACCGTCATCGGCGCGGTCGCCGTCGCCATCGCCGCGCCGGTGCTCCCGTACGCGATGGGCTTCGCCGCCGGCGGCATGCTGTTCGTCATCTCCGACGAGATCCTCCCGGAGACGCACTCGCGGGGCCACGAGCGCGTCGCGACGCTGGGGACGATGCTCGGCGTGGTCGTGATGCTGTACCTCGACGTCGCGCTCGCGGCGTGAGCCGGAGCGTCCGCGGCACCGTCGAGACCCCCGCGACCGGGGGATCGAACCGCCGGAGATTGGGGTCGGAACCCGGGGTGGCGACGCCCTCGGCGGACGGCCGCCCGGTCGGGCTGGCGGTCCTACTCGCCCGCTAACGGTCGGCCGCGTCGGTCGAGACGCGTCACGGGGAGCCCGGCCCGCTCGGCGTGCTCGCGGACGGCGGCTTCGCTCTCGGCCCGGTAGTGACAGAAGGTTCCCGTGACCAGTCCCTCATCGTCCGTCAGCACGTCCGATTCCACCCACCGTATCCCGACGCCCTCCCCTCGGAGTTCCTCGAGGACCTCGCCGGACCGCTCGGCCGCCTCGTCGAGTTCCCGTTTTGCGATCGGTTCGTCCAGTTCTCGGAGGACGAGGAAGTCCTCCAGTTCCTCGTCGGACATATCTGCCACCGGTTAGGAACCGAACCGTGTTAACAGTTCACAGTATCGGGGGCCGCGGGCGGTCGCGGGGTCCGGGCGGCTAGTCCGCGCCCGCGCCGGCGACGTCCGCGATGGCCCCCGCGAGCACCCGCGTCGCGGCCGCGCAGTCGTCCCAGTCGGTCCACTCGCGGGGGTTGTGGCTGATGCCGTCGCGCGAGGGGGCGAACAGCAGCGCCGCGTCCGTCACGTCCGCGACGTGCATCGTGTCGTGGGCGGCCCCCGAGTGGAGGTCGAGCGTGTCGAGGCCGGCGTCCGCGCCCGCCCGGTGGGCGGCCTCGCGCAGGCGCTCGGCCATCGGCGTCGGCCGGAGGTCGAACGGGCGGGCGAACTCGGTGTCGACGCCGCGCTCGTCCTCGACCCGGGCGAGGGTGTCGCGGACGGCCTCGACCACGGTCTCCATCGAGTCGTACTCGACGTCGCGGACGTCGACGCCCGCCTCGACCAGCCCGGGGACGACGTTCGTCGCGTTCGGCGACACGTCCAGCGAGCCGACCGTCCCGACGGCGGAGTCGCTGGACGTGGCGACGACGCCGTTCGCGGCCGCCTCCACGTCGAGGACGAGCTCGGCGGCCGCCGCGAGCGCGTCGGTCCGGTCGTCCATGTGGGTGGCGCCGGCGTGGTTCGCCTCCCCGCGGATCGTCACCTCGCAGTGGGTGATCCCGGTGATGGTCGTGACGACGCCCACCGGGACGCCCGCCTCCTCCAGGGTCGTGTCCTGCTCGACGTGGAGTTCGTACCAGGCGTCCCACTCGGCGGCGTCGAGGCGGCCCTCGCCGCGGAAGCCGATCCCCTCCAAGGCCGCCTCCAGCGAGACGCCGTCGTCGTCCGTCAGCGCGAGCGCCTCCTCGACCGTGCGCTCGCCGGCGGCGACGGAGGAGCCGAGCAGGCCGTCGGCGAACCGCTGGCCCTCCTCCTCGGTGAACGAGACGACCGTGACCGGGCGGTCCGGCGAGACGCCGGCCTCCCGCATCGCGCGGACCGCCTCCAGCGCCGCGTAGACGCCGAGGGGGCCGTCGAAGATGCCGCCCTCGGGCACCGAGTCGAGGTGGCTCCCCGCGGCGACCGGGGCCGCGTCCGGGTCGACGCCGTCGGGCACCCACGTCCCGGCGACGTTGCCGACGGCGTCGACGGTCACGTCGAGTCCGGCGTCCGCCATGCGGTCGACGAGGTACTCGCGCGCCCGGCGATTCGGCTCGGTCCCGGCGAGGACCGTCCGGCCGCGACCCTCCGCGGCGTCGATGTCCCCGAAGGCGGCGGTCGCTTCGATGTCGTCGCGGAGGCGGTCGGCGTCGACTGAGATGGTCACGGGGGCGGGTTCGGCTCGCGCGGTGTTGGCTCTTTCCGAAGCGGGCCGAGCGACGAGCCGGATCGAGTCGCTGCCGACGACGGCGACGACCGCGCGGACGACGACGAGACCGCCCGCCTCATCCGCACACGCGGACGCGTTCACACGCTTCGACAAGACTTATTCGCGCGCCCCGGCACCGGTCGCGTATGAGCGACATCGTCGTCACCCTGCCGGACGGCTCGGAGCTGTCCGTCCCGGAGGGTGCCTCCGTCGAGGACGTGGCGTACGAGATCGGGCCGGGCCTCGGGTCGGACACCGTCGCCGGCGTCGTCGACGGGGAACTCGTCGACAAGGTCGACCCGGTCCACGACGGCGCGCGGGTCGAGATCGTCACCGATCAGTCCGAGGAGTACCTGCGCGTCCTGCGCCACTCGGCGGCCCACGTGTTCGCGCAGGCGCTCCAGCGGCTGTACCCGGAGGCGAAGCTGGCGATCGGGCCGCCGACCGACGAGGGGTTCTACTACGACGTCGCCGGCGTCGACCTCGACGAGGACGACTTCGAGGCGCTGGAGGCGGAGATGCGCGACATCGTCGAGGCGGACTACGACATCCGCCGCATCGAGCTCCCGCGCGAGGAGGCGTTCGCCGAGTACGAGGACAACGAGTACAAACGCGAGATCCTCGACGACGAGGCCGCCGACGAGGACGCGGTCTCCTTCTACGAGCAGGACGACTGGCGGGACCTGTGCAAGGGCCCTCACGTCGAGTCGACGGGCGAGATCGGCGCGGTGAAGCTGCTGTCTATCTCGTCGGCCTACTGGCGCGGCGACGAGGAGAACGACCAGCTCACCAGGGTGTACGGCACGGCCTTCGAGTCCGAGTCGGACCTGGAGGAGTTCCTGGAGATGCGCGAGGAGGCCGAGGAGCGCGACCACCGGAAGATCGCCCGGGAGATGGACCTGTTCTCCATCCCGACGATCACCGGCCCCGGGCTCCCGCTGTATCACCCCGCCGGCAAGACCGTCCTCTCCGAGCTCGAGGCCTACGTGGACGAGCTCAACGACGAGGCGGGCTACGGGAAGGTGGAGACGCCGCACGTGTTCCGCACCGAGCTGTGGGAGGAGTCGGGCCACTACGAGAACTACGAGGACGACATGTTCCTCTTCGACGTGAACGACGAGGAGTACGGCCTGAAGCCGATGAACTGCCCCGGGCACGCGACCATCTTCGATCAGGGCTCGTGGTCGTACCGCGACCTCCCGGTGCGCTACGCCGAACACGGGAAGGTGTACCGCAAGGAGCAGCGCGGCGAGCTGTCGGGCCTGTCGCGCACCTGGGCGTTCACCATCGACGACGGCCACCTGTTCGTCCGCCCCGACCAGATCGAAGCGGAGGTCCGACAGGTGATGGACGGCATCGAGCAGGTGCTCGAGACGTTCGATCTGGACGTGTCCGTCGACCTGGCGACGCGCCCGGAGAAGTCCGTCGGCAGTGACGAGGTGTGGGAGCAGGCCGAGTCGCAACTGGAGGCGGTGCTAGAGTCCTCGTCGCTGGAGTGGGGGATCGAGCCCGGCGACGGCGCCTTCTACGGCCCGAAGATCGACTTCTCGTTCGAGGACGCCCTCGGACGGTCGTGGGACGGTCCGACCGTCCAGCTCGATTTCACCATGCCCGAGCGGTTCGACCTCACCTACACGGGCGAGGACAACGAGGAGCACCGCCCGGTGATGATCCACCGCGCGCTGTACGGGAGCTACGAGCGCTTCTTCATGGTGCTCATCGAGCACTTCGGCGGCGACTTCCCGTTCTGGCTGGCGCCCGAACAGGTTCGGATCCTCCCCATCTCCGACGACAACCTCGGGTACGCCCACCGCGTGAAGAACGAGCTCTCGGAGTTCCGGGTCGAGGTCGAGGACCGCGACATGACCGTCGGCCGGAAGATCCGCGCGGCCCACGACGACCGCGTCCCCTACATGGTGATCGTCGGCGGCGACGAGGAGGAGGCCGAGACCATCTCGGTGCGCGACCGCTTCGAGAACGAGCGCAACGACGTCGAGGTGAGCGAGTTCGTCGAGCACCTGCGCGGCGAGGTCGACGGGAAGACCGTGAAGCCGGATTTCGTGACCGACCACGACGAGTAACGCCGGTCGGGGAGTTCTCCCCGTGAACCCGCTCCCGTACGGGGACGACCGGCCGATCCTTCGACGAGTTCCGCCCCCGGAGCGGCGCGACCCCCGTGGGTCCCGACGACGCGGTCGTGGACGGACGCGGGGACGGTCGGTACCCGGCTCCCGCAAATATCACGCCGGCGAATCCGTGGTAACACTTAACACCGAAACGGGCCAACGATCGGCCGATGGTCGGACGCTCCTTCGTCTGTCGCGAGTGCGGCCACAGCGTCAGCGTCCTCTCGTACCGAGCCACGTGTCCCGACTGCGAGGGGCCGCTCGAACAGCGGACCTGGGAGACCGCCTGACGGACGCGTGAGCGAGCCGGACGGCACCGATCCCGCGGCGATCCGGTCGCTCGCGGTGACGACCGACGACGTGCTGGCGGCGCTGGAGGCCCGCGACCGCGGGCGCCGCGACACCGTGTTGCGGGTCACGCCACCGTTCTCCGGACGGATGCGCGCGCGCCTCCACGTCGAGGGCGCGGAGGGCGAGTACGACGGGGAGAGTGAGCCGGTCCACGTCGAACCGCGCGCGTTCCTCCCCGACGACTTCCCGCGGTTCCCCGGTCGGGGTGCCGAGCGCTGGCGCTCGGCGGCGCGCGACTCGCTGCAAGAACGGGTCGAGATCGACGGCTCCGGCGGACCGCTGACGGTCCGGGTTCGATACCTCGGGTAGCTCCGGCCCCGTTACAGGCGCTGGAGGTTCTTCGCTCGCGGACCTTTCTCGGCCTCCTCGATGTCGAACTCGACTTCCTGTCCTTCCTCGAGGTCCGGGCCGCCGACGTCCTCCATGTGGAAGAAGACGTCCTCGTCCGCGTCCTCGGTTTCGATGAATCCGTAACCGCCAGTGTCGTTGAAGAATGCAACCGTGCCTGTCGCCATTCGCGTGTACCTCGACCTGAGATATGGCGGCTCCGGTATAAATATCTGTGGGTGGCGGTGGCACGGGACCCGGTCCGACACACCGTCGTGGACGAGTTCCGGCGGCGCCGACGCGACGGAGCCGAGGCCCGGCCGGTGCCGCATCCCCTCGGTCAGGGCCCTCGCCACACGCGCCCCGGCGGAGAGGCCGGGACCGCGCGGGCGTGGCCGACCGGCACCGTAACGCTGATAGGTGATAGCTCTAACAGCTAGAACGCCTACGGACGGCCGTCCCGTCGTGTGCCTCTCTCATCCCCCCCAGGTACGACGTGGCCCCCGTGGGCACTTTTGATCTCTCCCCCGACGCGACGCCGGAAGCGCCGGCGTCGCGGTCGGATCCGGCCGATCACGCCGTTCCCCTCCGCTGCTCACCTCGAACCGTCGCCGATCGGACGCGCCTTCCGCCCGTACCTGACGACGCCCTCCCGCTCGTAGACCCGTCTGAACGCCGCGCGGACCGCGTCGCCGGCGGCCACCTCGTCCGGGTCGGCCTCGCACACCTGCATCGGGAGACTCGCCGCGCCCCCGTCGCGCTCGAACCGGACGACCGCGACCGGGTAATCCCCCCCGCGCTCTGCCTGCCTGACGAACTCCGGCGGGGCGCCGCCGGGCGAGACGCCCGTGACCGTCTCGACGGTTCCCGTCCCCGGCAGCGCGACCGACTCGAACTCGACGAGGGCGTGACAGTCCGGACACGCCCCCTCCGGGGGGAACGCGAGCGCGCCGCAGTCCGGACACCGTCCCGCCTCCAGCCGGTACCGGGCGGGCGTCGACCGCCGCCACGTCGGCACGGACACGGCCGCGCCGCCCCCGGCGGGCGGGTCGTCGCTCGTCGTCAGCCCGCGGAGCCGCATCGCCTCCGCGTAGCCCACCTCCCCGCCGCCGTCGGCACCGTCGCCGACCGCCGCGTCGGCGTCGTCGCCGCCGAGGTCCCCGCCCCCCTCGACGGGCGCGAGCCCCTCGACCACGAGCGCGTCCGCCCCGGCGCCGCTCCCCCACCCCACGAGCAGCGTCCGGGTCGCCCCCGCGTGTAGGGCCGCGGCGAGCCCCAGCAGCGGCGCGGCCGCGCCCGCGTCGCCGAGCGTCCGGACCGGCGTCGAGACGGCATCGGGGTCGAGTCCGATCCCGCCGGCGGCGCGGGCGGGGAGGTCGCCGTCCGGCGCCGTGACGGCCAGCGCGTCGGCCGTCGTCGGGTCCGGCGCGTCGGCGTCGGCCGCGAGCAGGTCCGCCGCGACGGCGACGGGGCGCACGAACGCGGCCCGGTCGTAGGTTGTGACGCCGAGGCCCTCGACGGTCTCGCGTCCCGGGCGGCGGTACCTGGTCCCGGGATACTCCGCTGCCGCCTCCGCATCGCCGACGAGGGCCGCGCCCGCGCCGCGGTCGTCCGTCAGGACGACCGCCGCCGCGCCGGCGCCGGCGGCGTGCCCCTCCGGGGCGTTCGGCTCCCCGCGCGGCGCGTCGGCGGCGACGACCAGCGCCGGGAACGCCCCGGCGTCGCGTGCGCCCCTGAGCGCCCGCGTGGCGGCCCGCGTGCTCCGCCCGGCGTAGCGCGTCGTCGCGTCCGCGGGGACGCCCAGGGCGGCCCCGAGCCGCGGCGTCAGGTCCTCCTCGGCCAGCGGCGGCGTCGTCGTGGCGAACGCGAGCCCCGACAGCGCGCCCGTCTCGACGCCCGCCGCCGCGAGCGCGCGTTCGGCGGCGGCGACGCCCATCGTGAGCGCGTCCTCGTCGGGCGCCGGCACCGCGACCGCGTCGACGCCGCGGGCGCGGAAGCGGCCGGTCGCGTCGGCGACCTCGGACGCCGGGAGCCTGGCGGTCGGGACGTACGCGCCGACGCCGCGGATCCGTGCGTCCGCGTCGGGGCGGTCCTCCGACGGTCCCGCTCCCGCCCCGGGATCGGGGGCGCTCACGCGCCGGTCACCCCCTCGGCCTCGAACACGTGAACCACGGCCGCGCCGCCGGAGCCGCCGACGTTGTGCGTCAGCCCG
Organism: Halobaculum sp. EA56; assembly: GCF_051195075.1. NCBI lineage: Archaea > Methanobacteriati > Methanobacteriota > Halobacteria > Halobacteriales > Haloferacaceae > Halobaculum > Halobaculum sp. EA56. Next base: position 27,615 of record NZ_JBNTJX010000004.1, on the reverse strand, counting down.
CGTACGGGGTCGTCGAGTTGCCGTTCCCCCGCGTTCCCGGTGAGCTGGTCGAACGCCTCGACCGCCTGCCCGGCGCCGGTCGCGCCGATGGGGTGGCCCTTCGATTTCAGCCCGCCGGAGGTGTTCACCGGGAGGTCGCCGTCGGCGTGCGTGACGCCGTCCGCGACGAGGTCGGGGGCGTCGCCTCGGCCGCAGAAGCCGAGGTCCTCGTAGGCGAGCAGCTCGGCGATCGCGAAGCAGTCGTGCACCTCCGCGAAGTCGAGTGCCCCGCGCGGGTCGGCGACGCCGGCGGCGTCGTATGCCGTCTCCCCGGCCGACTCGCTCGCGGGGACCGCGGTGTAGGTGTCGCGCTGGAACAGCCCGACCCGGTCGGAGGCGGCGCCGACGCCGGCGATCCGGACCCGGTCGTCGAAGGAGGCCGCGACCTCCTCGCTCGCGACGAACGCGGCGGCGGCGCCGTCGGTCGTCGGGCAGCAGTGGTACAGCGTGAGCGGCTCGGCGACGACGTCGGCGGACTCGGCGTCCTCGACGGAGCACTCGAACCCGAGGTGGGCCTTCGGGTTCAGCGCCCCGTTGGCGTGGTTCTTCGCCGCGACCTCCGAGAACGCCCGGCGTGGCGCGTCGTACTCGCGGAGGTACGCGTCGGCCATCTGGGCGTACACGCCGGCGAAGGTGGTGCCGGCCATGCGCTCCCACTCCGTCTCGCCGGAGACGCCGAGCCAGTACTTCGTCGCCTCCGCGGCGGTGTCGGTCATCACCTCGACGCCGCCCGCGAGCACGAGGTCGGCCATCCCCGACTCCACCGCCATGACGGCCTGCCGGAGCGCGTAGCCGGAGGCGGCGCAGGCGTTCTCCACGCGCGTGCAGGGGACGCCGTGGAGGCCGACGTGTTCGGTGACGGCCGGGCCCGGGAGCCCGATCTGCCTGCCGCCCACGCCGAGCGTGCCCACGAACGCCTCGTCCACGTCGTCGGGATCGAGGTCGGGGGGTGCGGCCGCCTCGTACGCCTCGCGAAACAGCGTCCGGTACGTCTCCTCGGGGTACGAACCGAACGAGGACTGGCCCGCCCCCACGAGGTAGGCGTCGGTCATGCCCGTGAGGGCTTCCGCGGGGAGCGTAAGTCTTGCCGGTCGGAGCCTCCCGGGCGGCGCGACCCGAGACGCGGTTCCCGCGGCCGCGGACGGCGTTCCCGGACCCCGACCGGATCCCGGACGAATTCCGGACGGAGTTCGGAAAACGTCCATTACCCGGGCGGTCCTCGCCGGAATCGGGAGGCCCCCGCTGGCGCCGCGGCGCGAGGACGAACCCCCCTCACTGAACCGAACGATTTTTATTGTGAAACTCCGCCGATATCTCGGACAGATCGACCGACGATACGGGCGTTTCCGGGCTCGATAGGCCTGTGTACGGTCGAATCACACCTGCGAAAGACTTAATATACTGTTGTACGTAACGAGTGGTAAGGACGACGCGCACAGGCGGCCATTTTTGCCCTCCGCCCGCCCGTCGATCCGGGAGTACCCATGAGCGAGTCAGAAACCACCATCAGCGCCTACACGGAGCGAGAACAGCCCCCCGACGAGCGGACCGAGGAGCAGGAGCGGGAGTCCGAGCGCACGTGTCCCGAGTGCGGCGGCGCCGTCGTCGCCGACGAGGAGCACGGCGAGACGGTCTGTCGCGACTGCGGGCTCGTCGTCGAGGAGGACGCCATCGACCGCGGCCCCGAGTGGCGGTCGTTCGACCGCGACGGCGAGAGCAAGTCGCGCGTCGGCGCCCCCACCACGAAGATGATGCACGACGACGGCCTGTCGACCAACATCGGCTGGCAGAACAAGGACGCCTACGGCAACGCGCTCTCGGCCGAGCGCCGCCAGCAGATGCAGCGCCTGCGCACCTGGCACGAGCGGTTCCGCACGCGCGACTCCAAGGAGCGCAACCTCAAGCAGGCGCTCGGCGAGATCGACCGCATGGCCAGCGCCCTGGGCCTGCCCGAGAACGTCCGCGAGACCGCCTCCGTCATCTACCGCCGCGCGCTCTCGGAGGACCTCCTGCCGGGGCGCTCCATCGAGGGCGTCGCCTCCGCGAGCCTCTACGCCGCGGCCCGGCAGGCGAACACGCCGCGCAGCCTCGACGAGCTGACGGCCGTCTCGCGCGTCGACCGGATGGAGCTGACCCGGACGTACCGCTACGTGGTGCGCGAGCTGAAGCTGGAGGTCGCCCCGGCCGACCCCGCGCAGTACGTGGGTCGGTTCGCCTCCGACCTCGGCCTCTCGGACGAGGGCGAGTGGCGCGCCCGCGAGCTGCTGAAGACCGCCGGAAAGACCGGCGTCACGAGCGGGAAGTCCCCGGTCGGCCTCGCGGCCGCCGCCGTCTACGCCGCCGCGCTGCTCACCAACGAGGCGCTGACCCAGAGCGAGGTCAGCGACGTGGCCGGCGTCAGCGAGGTGACGATCCGCAACCGCTACAAGGAGCTGCTGGAGGCCTCGGAGGTCGGCGACGCCGGCGGCGGCGCCGACCGCGCGAGCGCCTGATCCTCCCGGCTCCCGGTCGACGCGGTCCGGTCCTTCGCCGGGCGGGCCGCCCGTTTTCCGAGTACGATGCCGACGAGCAGACGGCTCGCGCGCCGGCGACCCGGCCGGTTCGGTTCCGTCGGCGACCCCGAAACGCCCGCAAGCCTTTATGCGCCGGCCGAGCAACGTCGGCGAGTATGGTCGAGGCCTTCGTCCGGCTGTTGTGCCCCGAGTGTTCGAAAGACTGGGAGGAGGGTCCCCACGACCTCCCGGGTCACCGGGAGAACTTCTCGTGTCCGTCGTGTCACGCGACCCGGCGGCTCGCGGAGTTCATGCGGACCGAACGCGACCTCGACACCGTCAAGCAGTTCGAGTGACCGCCGACGGCGCCGGCGGCCGCCTCACTCGCCGAGGCTGGTGATGGCGCCGCAGGCGTCGCACTTCAGCACCTCCGCGCCGCTCTGTTCGACGATCCGCGTGTCCGGCAGCCCGCACTCCGAGCAGATGACGTACCCCTCGGTGTAGGACTCGACGGCGTCGGCCACGCGGCGTCGCTTGAACTCGCCGGTGAGCCGCGCCCGGCCCGACTCGTCGATCCGCGCGGCCGTCCCGAGCTCGTCCTGCAGGAACTTCAGGACGTCCGACTCGTCGCGCGCGAGCGTGTCCACCAGCGTCTGGAAGTTCTCGACGACGGTGACGTTCCCCTCCGGACGCACCTCCGGGTCGGGCACCTCGAACCGCGACCCGCGCTCGTCGATGTCCGGCGTCTCGTCGATCGCGCGGTCGAGCATCTCGTCGTACTCCATGCGCGTGTGTCAGAACTCGCGCGGCAAAAAACGTTCACGGCCGCGGTCGGTCGCGCCCGGGGGCGGACGTCGGGGCGTGCGCGCGAGGCGGGGTCTCGACCGGCGGATCGAGCGTTTCGAACCGGTTAGTCCGAAATTATCGACCGGATAGTTTCAGGCGTCCAAGGGGTAAACTCGAATTACCTAAATCCGTCGAGAATCGTGCTAACGAGACTCAAGATAAGTCTTTAACCCTCGGGTTGCAAGCCGGATTCGTCCATGAAGAAGCAGGAGCTCATCCACCTGCACGGCCTTCTCAGCGAGGTACGCAGCGAGTACGAAGCGTGGGGAGCGGAACTCGACCTCACCGAGTACCAGGACCTCGGCGTGAAACCGACATCGATCCACCGATCGAAGACGGACCACAAGGCGGCCGTGTTCAAACTGGCGTCCGGCATCACAGCATCCGCGGAGGAGGAGGAGGCGACGACCGAGACCGTCGCGGCCTCCGCCGACTGAATCCTGAGGGGTAGTCCCCGCACCGTCCACCGAAGGCGTAGCGGCCGCGCCGTCGCGCGGGACCGACACGCGAACGCCCGATAGCGGCGCCGCCGTCGACCCGGCGGCCGGTCAGCGCTCCTCCTCGACCATCTCCTCGAACTCGGGGAGGAGGCCGTCGTCGTCGGACTCCTCGTCCTCGGGCGGGAGGTCGGCTTCGTCGTCGTCGTTCCCGTCGCCGCCGTCGTCGCCGTCCCCGCGGCGGCCGTCGCCCTCCTCGATCTGTTCGACGCTGAGGACCTTCAGCGGGATGTTGCGGAGTCGCTGGCCGATCTCCTTGCGGGCGATCCTGGCGGCGTGCTCCTCCCGCTCCACGTTGAACACCGACATCTCCAGCTCCAGCGCCACGAGCGCCTCGTCGGCGGCGACGAACGCCGGGGGAAGCTCCTCCCCCTCGGGGGAGGTGCGCGTCCCCATCGAGATCTCGACGTAGTTGAGGTCCGGGTTCAGCATCTCCCCGGTCTTCGAGATCGCGATCCGGACCGCCTCGTCGGTCGTCTCGACGTCGTACACCGGCACCGCGGCCTCGACGACGACCCTACAGTCCATGGTAGATCGTACCACGAGCGCCGGCATGAAACTTCGGCCGTCGCCGCGGTGAGAAACGGTCAATAGTGGGTGGTATTACTAGGTGTTCACATGGAGTTCGACGGCTTCACCGACGCGGACGAGGCGAGGGTAACCCGTGCCATCGCGGACTCGTGGCACGGCGAGTTCATGGACGGGACGGAGACGGACGTGATCGTCGTCGGCGGCGGTCCCTCGGGGCTCACCGCCGCGACGGAGCTGGCCGAGCGCGGCGTCGACGTGACCGTGGTCGAGAAGAACAACTACCTCGGGGGCGGCTTCTGGCTCGGCGGCTTCCTGATGAACACGCTGACCGTGCGGGAGCCGGCACACCGCGTGCTCGACGAGCGAGACGTCCCCTACGAGGAGTCCGAGGAGACGCCGGGACTCCACGTCGCGTCCGCGCCGCACTGCTCGTCGGCGCTGATCGAGGCGGCGTGTTCGACCGGCGCGCGGATCCAGAACATGACGGAGTTCACGGACGCGGTCGTGCGGGAGAACCACCGCGTCGCCGGCGTCGTGATGAACTGGACGCCGGTCCACTCGCTCCCGAGGGAGCTGACCTGCGTCGACCCCGTCGCCGTCGAGTCCGACCTCGTGATCGACGCGACGGGCCACGAGGCGGTCGTGGTCTCGAAGCTCCACGAGCGGGGGGTGATCGACGCGCCCGGCATCGCGCACGCCGCGGACAACGAGACGGGGATGGACACGACCGCCGACGGCGAGTACGGCGCGCCCGGCCACGACTCGATGTGGGTCAACGACAGCGAGGACAGGGTGGTCGAGGAGACCGGCGTCGTCCACGACGGCCTGATCGCGACGGGACTGGCGACGGCGACGGCCCACGGCCTCACCCGGATGGGGCCGACGTTCGGCGCGATGCTCGTCTCCGGCAAGCGCGCCGCCGAGGTCGCGCTCGACGAACTCGGCGTCGACGCCCCGGCGGTCGAGCTGGGCGGCTCGGCGCCCGCACCCGCCGACGACTGAGCGCCCGGCTACTCCCCGCCGGCGCGCAGGTAATAGAACACGTACGTCTGGGCGTACCCCGCGTACTCGCCGCCGAAGCGCTCGCGGATCGCCCGGCTCGTCTCGGCGTAGCCGCCGGCGTCGCACTCGGGGTAGTAGTCCGCGATGGCGGTCCGGATCCAGGTGTCCAGCGGCACGGCCTCGAGGAACCCCAGCGAGAACAGCAGCACGCAGTCGGCCACCTTGTCGCCGACGCCGACGAACCGGGTGAGGTACTCGCGCGCGTCCTCGTACGCCATCCCGCGCGCGGCGGCGGGGTCGGCCTCGCCGTCGGCGACCATCCCGGCCGTCCGCCGCACGTACGGCGCGCGGTAGCCCAGCGACAGGTCGCGCAGCTCCGCCTCGGTGCGCTCGGCGAGCTGCCCGGGCGTCGGGAACGCGTGGTACGTCCGACCGTCGAACTCGACGGGGTCGCCGTAGGACTCGGCCATCCGCGTCTGCATCCCGTGGATCCGGCTCACGCGCATCTGCGCCGAGCAGATGAACGAGATCAGACACGGGAACGGCGGGTCGCGCACGAGGCGCATCCCGCGGTACTCCTCGTAGGCCCGGCGCAGGAGCGGGAGGTCGGGCGTCGCCGCCAGGATCGCGTCGAGGTCGTCGTCCAGGCGCAGCAGGTGCGTCAGGATCGGCACCGCGTCCGTCGTGGACTCCCACTCCAGGCGGCCGTCGACCTGTCGCACCCGGACGACGGCCCGCTCGTCGCTCACGCCGTCGATCGGCGGAACCACCGTCTCGTACCAGTGGTCGCCCCCGTGGGCGGCCATCCGCTCGTACATGTTCCCGTCGGCGCGGTCCCAGAGGTACGTCTGGCCGCTCTCGACGGTCGCCTGCAGGTCGAACGGCCCGACCGACTCGAGGGGGATCGCCCCGGATTCCATCGTCGGACACAGGGCCGCCACGGGGTTGCGGGTTACGGTTCCGGCGCGACGTCGTCGGGGTCGCCGGACCCCGAGCGGTCCTCGTCCGTCGGCCGCCCGTCCAGCGGCGGCAGGGTCGCGCCCGCGGCCTCGCGGTAGTCCCGCAGGACGACGAGCAGGCCGAGCCCGAGGAGTTCCCAGGCGACGACGGCCGGGACGACGCCCCCCAGCGGGTCCGACACCAGCTCGAACTCGAACACTGCAAGCGCGACCCGATGGAGCGTCAGCCCGAGGGTCGTGGCTGGGTCGCTCGCGAGCGTGACGCCGAGCAGGGTACCCGCGACCGCGAGCGCGCCCGCGAACGCGAGGCGGCCGGGGAGGCCGGCCGGTCGGACCCCGCACTCGGCCCAGAGGTCCGGCCGTCGCGAGGGCATGGCGGCGGCCGTCGCCGCGACCGCCAGGTACGACACCGCGAGGCCGGGCACGGCGACGAACAGGGCGGGGGCGACCAGATCCGCGACCGCCAGCCCGGCGGCGACGCCGTAGACGGCGACGAGCGCGATCGCCGGCGGGTCCCGGGGCCCACGGGCGAGCGGGGGATACAGCTCCGCGAACCCCGCGAGCGTGCGCGCGGCGGGGACGCCCAGCGCGACCAGCGCGGCGAGGCCGGCGACCGCGGAGACGACGACGGTCAGTGCGGTCGGGTCGGCCGGGAGGTACGCGCCGATGGCGTCGGCGGCGGGAACGTCCGCGAGGTTGAGCCGGACCCAGTTGACGACCCCGAGCGCGACGAGCGCCGTCAGCGTCACGAGCGCGGCGGCGACGCCGGCGGCGACGACCGGGGCGGATCCCGCGTCCTCCCCGTCGGACTCGCCCGACCCGGCCGACCGCTCGGCCGCCACGGCGTAGGCGGCGGCCTCGACACCGACGAACGCGAACAGCCCGACCCCGACGCCCCGGATCAGGCTCCGAACCGGCGCCCGTCGGAGCCCGGACGTCGGGTACAGCGGGTCGAAGTTGCCCGCCACGAACTCGCCGACGCCGGGGACGAACGCCGCCGAGAGGAGCGCGCCGACGCCGAGGACGACCCCCCAGGCGGGGAGCGCGGCCGCGAGGGCCGCCCGACGCGTCCCCGCGAGATGGACCGCCAGCGCGAGCAGGCAACAGCCGACCGCGAGCGCGTCGCCCACCAGCGGGGGGGCGGGGCCGGTTCCGAGCAGCGCCGCGAGCCCCGTCGGTGCCCCGAGCGTACCGGTGACGTACGCGCTGGTGCGCTCGGGCAGGGGAGCGAGGCGCCCCAGCCACTCCGCCAACAGCGCGAGCAGCGCGACGTAGCCCGCGAGCGCCCCCCACGCCGCGAGGGCACCGAGGCGGCGCGAGCCCCACACGCGGGCGACGGCGCCGTACACCGGGCCGCGCTCGCCGAACGGGCCGGCGGCGACCACGGCGAAGGCGACGGCGAGGCAGACGGCGCCGCCCCCGGCGAGGAGGTACGACAGCGGCGCCTGCGGGCCGGCGCCCTGGGCGACGCCCGAGGGAACGTACAGCAGGCCGCCGCCGAGCGTCGCCGCGAGGCCGACGCCGGCCGGCCGGGCCGTCCCGCGGACCGCCCCGAGAACCCGCCCCGTGTCCATGCCCGGAGTGTGGGACGGAGTGGCAAAAGTCCGCGGGCGGATGGACGGCGTCGGCGGGCGAGCGGGGCGGCCCTCAGCGGTTCCGTCCGACGGGGAACGCAACCCGGTCCGGGTGCTCGGTGAACTCCGCGAGCACGCGCTCGTAGAGGTCGTTGCGGACGCGGGTCGCCCGGCGGTGGTGGACGAGGTAGCGCAGGCGGAGGTCGACCCACGACTCCCGCTGGACGACGTTCACCGAGGGGCCGTCCGCGACCTCCAGTTCGACGGCCGTCTCGGCCAGCCGGTCCCGGTAGCGGCCGACGCCGTCGGCCATCTCCTCGCCGAGGTAGTCGTCGGCGACGGCGGTCATGCGCTCGCGGGCGAACGCCAGGTCCGTCTCGTAGGCGACCTGCACCGACAGCTCGTTCCAGACGTACGGGAAGCCGTCGCCCGCGAAGTTCACCACCTCAGAGGAGAGCACCTGGCTGTTGGGGACGGTGACGACCCGGCCGGACGGCTGGTTCGTGGAGACGAGCGGGCCGTTGATCTCCCACAGCGTCGTCACGAAGAAGTCCACCTCGATCACGTCGCCGCTCACCTCGCCCATCTGGACGCGGTCGCCGACGGCATACGGGCGCTTCAGCATGAGGTAGAACCACCCGACGAGCGACAGCAGAGGCTGCTGGAGCGCGAACGTGATCGCGAAGCCGACGACCCCCAGCGAGACGAGGAGGCCGACCCACTGGTCGGTGAGCACGCCGAGCACGCCCGCGAGCGCGAGCGCGCCGAAGCAGAGGCGGAGGACGTTGCGCACGTCGTGGGCGCGGCGCTTCGTCGCCCGCCGGACGGCGAGCTCGTAGACGACGAAGTACGCCCCGTTGGCCGCCAGCACCACCGCCGCGGCCAACAGCGCCGTCGCCGCCGCCGCGTCCGGTGACGTGTCGCCGAGCGCGGGCACAGCCAGGTCCGAAAGCGGCGTCGTGGCCCGCACGACGCCCGCGGCCGCGGCCGCGACGAGGGCTGCGGCCACCGACGCGTAGCCGATCGGTCGTCGCACGGGCGGACCTGTCCCCGGGGGAGCAAAACCGTTGGCATCGACGGAGGGGGACGGCCGCGGTCCGTCATAAGTTATGGGATGGTTTGCTGTCGCCACGGGATTATCAACGGTACACCTATGAGAAAGAATTATATCACCCCCATTCATAGTACGAAATGTCTATGACCGGCTACCACGACTACGTCCTCGGCCTCATTCCCGCCGCGTTGCTCGGAACCACGTTCGCGCTCGAGGGGCTGGGCTTGTCGATGCAGGCGGCCGTCCCCGTCGGCGGCGCCGTCGCGGCCGGTCTCGTCGCGCACGCGATGTTCGTCCGCGGCCCCTCCACGGACCCGATGGTCGCGGACGCGCCGGCCCGCGCCGACGGCGGCGGGAGTCCCGGCGCACCGCCCAACGCCGACTGAACGCCCTTCGGGAGCGCACCGCCCGGTCGCGTCCGTCGGCGGTCACGCCGCCGCCGTCCCGCGGCCACGCTTTTCACGTCCCCCGCCGAACCGACGGCCATGACAGAGACGCTGTTCCTTACCAGCGACGAGGTCGCCGGCCTCGCCGAGCCCGCGGAGTACGTCGACGCCGTCCGCGACGCCTACCGGCAGGTCGGCGAGGGGGCGCCGGCGGAGCCGCGGACGAAGCTCGTGAACGGCGACCCGCCGGGCTTTCTGACCAGCTACACAGCGATCCTCCCGGAGACCGGCGCGATGGGCGGGTACACCTACGCGGCCGGCTTCGGCGAGCGCGACGCGTGGTTCATGACGCCGCTGTTCGACGCGGAGTCGGGCGAGCCGCTCGCGCTCCTCGACGGCGCGTCGATGAACCCGTTCAAGACGGGCGCCGCCGGCGCCGTCGGCGTCGACGCGCTCGCCCGCGAGGACGCCACCTCGCTGGCGCTCGTCGGCTCCGGAGCGCAGGCGCGGGGGCAGCTGAAGGCGGCCGCGACCGTCCGGGACCTGGAGACGGTGTGGGTGTACTCGCCGACGAAGGAGCACCGCGAGGCGTTCGCGGGGGACATGAACCCCGAACTCGACGCCTCCGTGGCCGCCGTCGCCAGCGCGGCCGCGGCCGTCGAGGACGCCGACGTGGTGATCACGGCGACGAACGCGACCGAGCCGGTGTTCGACGGCGACCTGCTCGAACCGGGCACCCACGTCACCGCCATGGGCCAGTACGACCGGAACAAGCGGGAGCTCGACCACGCGACGATCGAGCGTGCGAAGTACGTCCCGGATCTGCGCGCCCGCGCCGCGCCCGACGGCGACGCGGGGTCGTTCATCTCCGCGCTCGAGGCCGGCGTCGTCGACGGGGACCACGTCCACGCGGAGCTGGGCGAGGTGGTCGCGGGCGTCGAGCCCGGCCGCGAGGACGACGGGGAGATCACGGTCTTCGACTCCGGGGGCACCGGCATCGAGACCACGGCCGCGGCGTACATGCTGTACGAGAAGGCCCGCGAGGCCGGGCTGGGGGAGACGATCGAGTTCGCGCCCGCCAGCGAGGCGCTCACCGGCGAGTAGGGGGAAGGCTGATACGACGGGGCGTCGGTGGCTTCGGACGTGTCCCGAGACCTCGTCGCCGCCGCCAGGGCGTCGCCGCTCGTCGCCGCCTCGGGCGCGGTCGCGCTCGTCACCCTCCTCGCTGCGACCGTCGGCGTCGTCTCCGTCGCCGGCCCGGGCGCGCCGCCGGATCCGGGCGGCCGCCGCCTCGGAACCGCGATCCTCGCGACCGTCTCCGGGGTGGGCCTCCTCTGGCTCCTGTTCGTCGCCCGCGCGACCCGCGGCGTGATCGACTACGCGGACGGGGGCGGGCGGCCGACCGGCCCGCGGTTCGCGCTCGCCCTGGTCGAGGGGACGGTCGCGCTCGCGATGGTGGTCGTCGCGAGCGCGGCCGCGTCGCTCTCGCGGGGGTCCGACGCCGGCGACGAGATCCTCGCGGTCGGACTCTACGTCGTCGCGGCCATCGGGCTCGTCCTCGCGCTCGCGTCCCTGGCGCGCGCGGCGGTCGAGCTGCTCGGGCGCGACTAGACGGCCGCTCCGGGACGGGCGCCCCGGCGCCCCTCAGTCGTCGGTCGGGGTCGCGCCGGGCTCGGGCGTCGCCGGGCCGCGCCGGCGCTCGCGGACGTGGAGCGCCGCCGCACAGAGGGTCGCGACCACGCCGCCGAGGACGACGACGCCGAAGGCGACGCGGTAGCCGGTCACGGTGTACGCACGGGCGCCGTCGACGACGCGGCCGGTCCAGTAGGCGTCGAGGACGGCGCCGAGCACCGCGGGGAAGACGGCCGCCCCGAAGTACGCCATCCCGTTGATCGTCCCCGTGGCTGCGCCGCTGTCGTCGGCGTGGCGCTCCTTGGCGACGGTGTAGGCGATGGAGGCGCCGCCGGTGATGCCCATGCCGACGAACAGGACCAGCCCCACGACCGCCAGCGGCGGCGTCACCGTGAGGAAGACGACGCCGTACGCGAGCGTGAACGCGACACAGGAGCCGAGGATCACCCCAGTCCGGCGGCCGGTGTAGTCCGAGAGCGCGCCGAAGGCGGGCGACCCGAGCGCGAAGCCGACGTTCGCGGCCAGCACCGCCGTCGACGCCGTCGACACCGGGACGTCGTACACGTGGACGATGTAGGGGACGCCCCACAGGCCGACGACGGTGAAGTTGAGCCCGAAGATCAGGAACAGCATGGTCCCCATCAGCCACGTGTCGCCGTCGCCGAGCACCCGCCGCGCGCCCGCGATCACCTCCCGGAAGGAGTCGGGGTCCTCGCCGGAGTCGGCGCCCTCGGGGCGGTCGGCGGCGTTCGCGGGGCGGTCGCGGACGAACAGGCCGACCGCGAGCGCGGCGACGGCGACGCCGCCGGCGGAGGCGTACAGCACCGCCCGCCACCCGGTCGCGCCGGCCGCGACCGCCAGCGGCGTCGTCGCGAGGATCCCCCCGATCCCGGCGGCGGCGATGGTGAAGCCGGTCATCGTCGCGAACTCCTCGGGGGCGTACCAGTTGGCACAGAACCGGAGGACCGCCACGTAGATGGCCGCCCCGCTCAGGCCCGCGAGGAAGCGCGCGGCGAAGGCCACGGGGAACGTCCCCGCGGCGGCGAAGCCGGCGACCCCGACGGCCATCCCCGCGAGGCCGACCGAGACGACCCGGCGGGGGCCGTAGCGGTCGACGAGCAGGCCCGAGGGCAACTGCGCGGCCGCGTACACGTAGAAGAACGACGAGTGCAACAGGCCCAGTTCCGCCGCCGTCGCGTCGAAGACGGCCGCCAGGTCGCCCGCGAGCACGGCCGTGGAGTTGCGGAAGAAGTTGACGAACAGGAAGCCGAACGCGAGCGTCGCCCACATCAGGTGGCGACGGTACCGGCGGGGGATCGCCATGGGTATGTGCCGTGTGTGCCACACCGCGGCTTGTAGCTTCGGACTGCGGCGAGGCCGTGCGGTCGACGCGCGATCCCGTGAGGCCGGTCGAGCGACGACCGACGCCGCCGACTCAGAGCCGTTTTCGCATCCGGACGTGCTCGATGCCGTCCTCCTCGAACGCCCCGACCTCGTCGTCGACGGCGTACCCGAGGCGCTCGTAGAAGCCGGCCGCCCGCGTCTGCGCGTGCAACACGACCGCCGGGAGGTCGCGCTCGCGGGCGCGGTCCTCGGCCGCCCGCATCGCGCGCGCCCCCCACCCCTCGCCCCGGCGGTCGCGGGCGACGGCGACGCGCTCGACCTTGGCGACCCGGCCGTCGTCGTGCGCCGCCTCCTCGCTCCCGTACGCCGCGGCGTCGACGGCGCGGAGCCGTGCCACCGCGACCGCCTCGCCCGCCGCGTCGCGCACGAGCAGGTGGTCGACCGTCGACTCCAGCGGCGCCTCGTCGTGCTCGTCGAGTTCCAGGGGCTCGGGCACGCCCTGCTCGTCGACGAACACGGCCATCCGGAGGGCGACCGCGGCCTCCCAGTCGTCCTCGTCGGCGACGAGCGTCGCGGTCCCGTCGTCGCCGTCGCCGGCGGCGTTCACGTCGTCCCCGTCCCGGTCGGCGTCGCCTCCCGACATGGTCACTGGAGCCGGTACCGCAGGAGCGCTGCGACGCCGCCCAGGTTCCGGAGCTGTTGGCCGGGCGCGAACTCCGCCGAGAAGACGACCACGTCGCCCCCCTTCTGCTCGACGGTCCCCACGAGGTCGTTCACGTCGACGTCCCAGTCGCCCTCCCCCTGGCGCTCGGCCCGGAGGCGCTCGTCGACGATGAGGAGCGTCTCGACGGCGCCGAACTCGGCGGCCTCCATCGTCTCCTCGACGCCGTAGGTCGCCTTCGCGCCGTCGGCGATGCGCTCCGTCAGCTCGTCGATCAGCTCCGCCTCGCGGGCGATGCGCGTCTCGCGCTGGACGTCGGCGACGGCGCCGCGCTTGAGCACCTCGTGGACGCCGCGGTCGCCGGCGGCGGAGGTGTCGACCACCGTGATCCGGTCGGCGAGGTCGCGGTAGTTCTCGGCGACGTACTCCCGGGCGTCGTTCTTGGTGAACCCCGGTCCCGCGAGGATCACCGCCTCCGGGTCGAGGTGCGACAGCGCCGACCCGAGCTCCTCGAACAGTTCCTCGCGGGGGCGGGCGTAGTCGCCCTTCCCGGTGGGCTTCGTGAAACTGGCGTACTCCTCGGTGCCGTACTGCTGGACGGTGTGGACGAAGGCCGCCCCCTCCTCGACGGTCGCGATGGCGACGTCCGGGGCGTCCGTCGCCTCCTCGGCCTCCTCCAGACGCTCGACCTGGTCGGGCTGGAAGCGCTTCTCGATGGTGAGGTCCGACCGCTCCTCGACGTTGATCGTGTGGTGGTGGCCGATCTCGTCCTCGCGCGAGCAGCCGACGATGACGCCGCCGACGCGCAGGCGGTTGGCGAAGCGGGCGAACTCCACGTCCTCCACCTCGATGGTGACGTGCATGTGCTCGCGCTCGCCGCCCGTGTCCCGGAGCTGGTCGTCGTCGCGGGTGACCCGCCGGGTCGTGTCCGCCTCGACCAGATCCCCGGGTTCGAGGACGTGCGAGAGGTGCCACAGGTCGTCGGTCGTCTCGGGGACGACCGTCATCCGGTCGCGGCCCTCCTCGCCGCGGCCCCGCGAGTCGATTCGCATGGCCGGACCTGCGTCGGGCGCGTACAAAGGCCCTCCGAGACGGGCGGGGAGGGCGGCGGCGCGGGGAGGAACGCGCCGTCGTCGCCGGCGGCCGTCGAACCCGGCCTACAGCGTGTCCGTCGGCGTCGCCTCCGGCTCCGACGCGGCCGTGGCCCCGTACGTCCCGGTCGCCTCGGCGAACCCGCGGCCGAAGCAGTAGTAGGTGACGACCTGCCCGTAGAACAGCGCCGGGATGCCGATCAGCACCGCCGCGAACGGCGACGCGACGGTCTGGATGACGACCCCGACGACGACGCCGAGCAGGACGCCGACGAGGTACTTCGCTGAGAGCGCGGCCTCGCGGATCGCCGACAGGTCGAACGCCGCCCCGAGGTTCCCCTCCAGCGCGAAGTTCGTCAGCCCGGCCGGGAGGACGTACCCGACCGCGACCGCGACGAGCGTCGCCAGGAGGAACAGCAGGAGCCCGACGAGCCCGAACGCCGCGAGGCCGGCGTCGCTGCCGGTCAGCCCCCCGAGCCCGGCGACGAACACCGCCAGCAGGAACGGCACCGCGGCGACGATCCCGTAGACGAACAGGACCACGATCAGCTTCAGCCCGTTGACCAGCAGCTCCCCCCAGTCCGTGAACGAGGGGGCCGCCTCGTCGCCCCCGGCCGCCGAGCGGAGCACCCGGAGGAGGTATCCCTGCAGGACGAAGGCCGGGAGGATCAGGAAACTGAACACGAGCAACAGTCCGCCGATCACGAGCGTCGCCAGCCGGTCGTCGCTGTTCAGCGGGTACCGGAGCGCGTCCTCTAACATACCCGACCGGTCAGGAGCCCGGGAGTTAACGGTTTCCACCGACCCCGCGGCTCCAGGCGGCCGCCGCCGCGACCTCCAGGTAGAACAGCCCGAAGAAGCCGACGAGCCGCGCCGGTCGCGATCCCGCCCCCGCGAGCGCGAGGCCGAACAGGACGAGGACGGCGCCGACGGTCCACGCGTAGAAGTATCGTCCCGTGGAGACGACGCGCCGGAGGCGGCCCGGCGACAGCGCCGCCCGGACCCGCGCGAGCGTCCCGGCCTCGGGGTCCGCCCGGGCGTACGCCGCGAGCACCGCCGGCAGCGGGTACACGACCGCGACCGCGAGCAGGAGCGTGACGGTCCCGCCCACGAGCGTCACGCCGTAGCCGAGCGGCGTCGTCGGGTCGATCCCGGCGCCGCCGGCGCCCCCCGAGACGGCCCCGCCGAAGGTGACGGCGAGGACGACGACGGGGACGAGCAGGAACCCGACGGCGAGGAGGCTCCCGACGAGTCCGTCCCGCAGGAGGCTCCCGGCCGAGCGGAACGAGGGGAGCCGGGACGGGTCGTCGGCGTCGCCGGCGGCACCGAGCACGCGCACCAGGTAGCCGACGACGGGCACCAGCGGGAGCACCGGGACGAACGCCGAGAGCAGGTGCAACCCCCCGCCGACGGCGAGCGCCTCGGCGGCCGCGCCCCGGTCGTCCGGGTCGCCCAGGGGGAACCGGAGCGCCTCCCGGATCACGGGTCAGTCCCCGTGGACGTCGCTCTCGCCCGGCGGGAGGAACTCCTGGATCCGGTCGGCGGAGGCGACCTTGCGCACGAACGACTGGTCCGCGAAGCGGTCCTTCAGGATCCGGTAGCACTTCATCGCGGCGTCGTTCTGCGCGAACTGTCCGGGCGTGAGCCGGACCGTCGTCTCCGCCCGCGGCTCGATGGCGCTCGGCGGCCCCCCGATCACCCGGGTCTCCGGCTCCGTCTGCACGCCGACGGCGACCTCGGCCGGCACGTCCCGGTAGTAGTCGCGCTCGCCGCGGATGACGAACCCGCCCTTCTCTATGTACTCGCCCGACTCCGGCGTCTTCGACACCTGGTCCGGGGTGACCACGTACGCGTCGCCGGCGCCGCGGCCGTCCTTCCAGACCGACGAGTAGGAGACGGCGAACCGCGCCGCCTCCTCGCGCGACGACTCCGGGATCGTCACGTCGCGGGCGGCCTCCGAGGGGTCGGTCGCCTTGATCAGCGTGACCGGGCCGCCGTGGGCCTGCGCGTGACAGAACAGGTCGTCGCCCTCCATGTAGTTCTTCACCAGCTCCTCGTTCTGGTCGGCGTTGCGCCCGCCGATGACGAGGAAGCCGTCGCTGGTCTCGAACCAACGGAAGCGGTCGTACCAGTGGTCGTGCTGTCGCACGGGGACGGAGGGCCGCGAGAGCCAGTCGACGTCCTCGGCGTCCGCACCCTCGCCGTCCTCCGGCTCCTCCTCCTCCTCGGCCGGGTCGCCGTCGGCCGCCTCCCACTCGGCCTTGCGCTCCCTGACCGCCTCCAGCTCCTCGCGGGTGTTCTCGATGGCCTCCAGGGCGCCCTCCTTCTTCCCCTCGATGCGCTTGGCCTCCTTGTAGAGGCGGTCGGCGTTCTTCTCGGGGCCGGTCGTGGCGTCGAGCGTGACGACCGTCCCGTCGAGGTCGACGTCGACGGTCGCCTCCGAGCCGTCGACGCCGCGGACCGCCTCGGCCTCGGGGATGCCTCGGTCGGCGCCCTCGAGGAACGTCTCGTCGATCTCCTCCCAGCTCCGGCCCTCCTCGCGGGCGCGCTGGATCGTCGAGAGCACGTCGGCGACGAGGTCGTAGTGGGCGTAGACGGCCTCGGCCTTCTCGCGCTCGGCCTCGGCCCGCTCCTCGAAGTCCTCGATGGCGCCCTCCTGCTGGTCGATGATCCGCTGCTTCTTGGCGATCTCCGCCTCGAAGTCCGGCGAGTCGTCCGCCTCCTCGTCCTCGGTGAGGTCGAGCCGGCGGAAGTACTCGTCCAGCGCGGCGTTGAAGTCGTCGAACGCCTCCGACTCCAGCCCCGCGCGCTCCTCCAGCGGCAGGGGGGTCACGTCGACGACCGCGCCGTCCTCCAGATACACGCGCGGGTCGAGGTCGCCCGAGCGGAGCCGCTCGCCCATCCGCCCGATGGCGTCGTAGACGGCGCGGTACTCCGCCTCGCCGGCGTCGGCGATGTCGAGCGCCTTCTCGACGCCCGCGCGGGTGCAGAACTCCTCGGCGTACAGCCCCCCCATGTTCAGCTGGGTCGCGAGCGTCCGCACCACGTCCGTGTCGGAGTCCTCCATCCGGGCGGCGAACGCCTCGAAGTCGACGTCGAAGGGGTTGATCCGCGACTGGGGGTACTCGTACTGGCTCCCCGGGGCGACCGTCCGCGACTTCAGGCGGACGGTCTCCAGGCTGCGCTGGACCTCCCCCGTCTCGTCGAGGACGGCGACGTTGCCCTCGCCGAACAGCTCGGCGACGACGCGGGTGTTCCCGTCGGGGCGCTCGAAGTCGAACGAGAGGATGCGGTCGAACTCGTACTGCTCGACGGCCGCGAGTTCGCCGCCCGCCAGCCGCGATCGGAGCGTCTTGGCGAACTCCGGGGGGCGGCCGGGCGCGTCGGGGACGTGCGCGGGGTCGGCGACGTGACACCGCTTCACGTCGCCCGTCTCGACGAGGAGCTCGACCCGGCCGCGGTCGTAGTCGCGGAGCTTGAAGCGGACGAGGTCGTCGCCGTAGAGGTAGACCTTGTCCACCTTCGCGCCCTCGTAGCGGGAGAGCTCCCCGACGAGGGCGGCGAGGTCGACGCTCGTCATCTCGGTTTTCGGGTCCATCTGGTTGCGTGTGGGTACTTGCGGCGGGTGTTTGGGCGTTGCGGGATCCGGGCCGCGCCGGCGGGCCCCGTCCCGGCCGAGTCCGACCCCGCGCCGCCGGCCGCGGCGGCCGGCCCTACTTCCGGGCCAGCACCACGCCCGTCGCCGACGCGACGAAGCCGAAGGCCGCGAGCACGGCGAACAGCGTCGGCGGGTTCGCGAACGTGAGGACCGTGCCGGCGACGGCGCCGCCGAGCGCGCCCACGCCGAACACGCCGAGGTAGGTGTACCCGTAGGAGAGCCCGCGCGTGCCGGCGGGCGTGTACTCGGCGACGGTCGCCTGGTAGAACGGCTGGACGACGAACAGCGAGACGCCGAGCACGGCGCCGAAGGCGACGAACGGCAGGAACCCGAGGCTCGCGACCGGCAGGAACAGCAGCGCGAGCACGCCCAGCACCCCGAACGCCATCGCGATGCCGCGCTCGACGGGGATCCGGTCGGTGAGCTTCCCGCCGACGTACTGGCCGACGACGCCGATCATCAGCAGGCCCGAGTAGACGTAGTTCGCCGGCGACAGCGTCCGCCCGTCGGCCCCGCCGGCGCCGACCGCGTCGGCGACCCCCGCGGGCAGCAGCGCCGTCAGCGGGACCGGGTCGAACCCCGGGAAGTCCGCGAGCAGCTCCGGCATGAACGTGAGGACGCCCCGGTAGTACAGCCCCGACATCATCACCACGAGGAAGACGAGCGCGAAGCTCCCGGTGAACAGCAGGCGCGACTCGGCGACGAACTCGCCGAGGGAGTCCACCCCGGCGGACGCCTTCGAGTCGCCGGCGTCGTCGCCGCCGTCGGTCGCGGGCTCGACGGCGGCCGTCTCGTCGAAGCTCGCGCGGACGGCGTACAGCGCCGCCAGCAGCGCCGGCACCGCGAGGACCCCGGCGACGGTCCGCCAGTCGAGGAACAGCAGCATGATCGTCGTGAGCAGCGGCCCCAGGCCGATGCCGAGGTTGCCCGCGATGCCGTGGTAGGCGAAGCCGGTGCCGCGCTTCCGGACGCCCTTGGAGAGCAGCGCCAGGCCCGCGGGGTGGTAGACGGACGCGGAGACGCCCCACACCACCATCGCGAGCGTGACCGCGACCAGCCCGGGCGCGGCCCCGAGCAGGAGGAAGGAGGCGGCCATCCCGACGAGGCAGGCGGTGATGAGCCGACGCGACCCCACGCGGTCGACGAGCACGCCGCCCGGGAGCGCGCCGAGACCGAACAGTCCGTACCCGACCGTGACGAGCAGGCCGAGCGTGGCGGAGGTGACCGCCACCTCGACGGGACCGAGCGCGACCACGTCGAACTCGGCCAGCCAGATGGGGATGAAGATGGGGACCGACAGTTCGTACGTGTGGACCATGCCGTGTGCGAGCATGGTCAGCCCGACGATGGATCGGTCGTTCCGGTTCACACTCCCAGGACTCTGCTGGCGCGTCATGTACGCGTCGGTGTCGGCACGTCCGGCCGAGGAGTCCGACGGCGCGAGCCGGGCCGTCGGCCGCCGCGGTCGTGCGGCCGGAACTCGTCCCCCCGCGGTCGGTATCGCTCCGGAGCGCAGGGGACCGCTCCGTTCGGTTTATGTGATACAGGTATCAGAAATGCGAAAACGTTATCTCCCGAACGCGAACACATCCGCTCAGGTCCGAACCGGAGGGACGATGCACTGTATCTACTGTCGCGCCCCCGTCCGCTACAACCGGGCGCTCGTGCGCGAACACGACGGCCGGACGCTCGCCGGACTGTGCGCCGACTGCGAGCGCGAGCAGTTCGGCCGGGTCCTCCGGGACGGGTACGCGGACCCCAGCGGGGCGTGTCTGTTCTGCTCGCGACCCGGCGGCCTCGCGCTCCCCGTCCACCGC
This sequence comes from Halobaculum sp. EA56, assembly GCF_051195075.1. Classification (NCBI taxonomy): domain Archaea; kingdom Methanobacteriati; phylum Methanobacteriota; class Halobacteria; order Halobacteriales; family Haloferacaceae; genus Halobaculum; species Halobaculum sp. EA56. The sequence continues at coordinate 8,032 of NZ_JBNTJX010000004.1, read as the reverse complement.
ATCGACCTGGGCGGGGGCCGCGACGACCGGCGCGAGACGCGGGGCTTCCCCGTGGAGTCGGGGACGCCCCGCCTGTGCGACCGGCACGCCGTCGAGGTGTTCGACCTGGACGCCGGAACGCTCAGGCCCGAGGCGACGCTCGCGACCTACGCCGTCGAGGACGACTGACCGGGCGGCGGTCGCCCCGCCGAGCGCGCGTCCGGGCCGGCGGCCACGGCGTGTGGCGCGACACGGGGCGGCCGACCGGGCGGGGGAGCCGACCGACGGGAACGAAACGACTAATCGCCCCCCATCACAACCCCGTGGTAATGAGTTCCCAGGAGTGGCCCCACGACCCCGACGGCGAGCAGGGCAGCGAGGGGCGTCGCAAGTACGGGCACGCGGTGATGGTCAAGAAGGTCGACGAGGAGGAGGACTTCCCGCTTCGCGCGGGCGACTACCGCGAGGAGTTCGGCGACCACCCCGTCCGCCTCGACGCGGACACGGTCGTCTCGGTCGAGGACGTGTTCCAGCACATCGACGACGACACCGAGTTCGAGGACATCGTCGCCTTCCACAAGGCCGTCGGGGAGGCGATGCGGGAGAACGGCCTCTGGACGTACGAGGGCGCCGAGGCGTTCACCCGGACGCGCGGGTAGCGCGGGTCGGCGGCGTCACTCGGGGGTCGGCGTCGGGTCGCGGTCGGCGGTCCGCTCGCCGCCGAGTTCGCGCTCCAGTTCCTCGCGCTCCCACGTGCGCACCCCCTCGCCCTCGACCTCGTTGCGGAGCTTCTCCTCGAGGAGGTTGATCGCCATCGAGTTCGCCCCCTCGGGGATGATCAGGTCGGCGTGTTTCTTCGTCGGCTCGATGAACTGCTCGTGCATCGGCTTCACCGTCGAGAGGTACTGGTCGATCACGCCGTCGAGGTCGCGGCCGCGGTCGATCACGTCGCGCTCGATGCGCCGGAGGATGCGCACGTCGGCGTCCGTCTCGACGTAGAGCCGCAGGTCGAGCATGTCGTTTATTTCGTCGTCGTACAGCGCGAGGATCCCCTCGACGACGATCACGTCGGTCGGTTCGACCGTCACCGTCTCGTCCTTGCGGTTGTGGATCTCGAAGTCGTACTGGGGCATCTCGACGGTGCCGCCCGACAGCAGGGTCCCGAGGTGATCGCGCAGCAGCTCCCACTCGAACGCCTCCGGGTGGTCGTAGTTCACCTCGGCCCGCTCCTCGAGGTCGAGATGCGAGAGGTCGCGGTAGTAGTTGTCCAGCGGGATGCGGGTCACCGAGTCGGCGACGCGCTCGGTGATGAGCCGCGAGACCGTCGTCTTTCCGGCGCCGGTCCCACCGGCGATGCCGACGACGAACGAGGGGTACGTCATCGACCGTTCCTCCCCCGCGCTCGTGCTTGGGCGTGTCGGTCCGCGCCGAGGGAGGCGTGCGCCGGGACGGCCACCCCTGACAGCGCCCCGGACGGACGTCGCCCCGGGACGGACACCGACGAGTCCAGTGTGAACAATACACGTTCGGTCAACTTTATAAACGGCTACGGCAATGGAGCACACATGGCACGCAATATCGATCGACGCGACGTCCTGAAGGGCGCCGGAACGGCCGGCGTCGTCGGATTGGCAGGCTGTATCACCCAGAACGGAGGCGGCGGCGGTGGCGGTGGCGGCGACGGCGGCGACACCGAAACCGAGGCGGACGACGGCGGGATGGAGACCACCGAGGAGGACGGCGGCTCCGGGTCGATGCGGACCGTCATGCACTCGGTGCTGATGCCGATCACGGGCGACCTCGGGTCGCTCGGCAAGCCCATCCGCGACGGCGGCACGCTCCCGGTGAAGCAGCTCCGGGCGGCCGGCGACATGCCCGTCGAGTTCGACCAGACCGTCGAGGACACCCAGACCGACCCGCAGGCGGGCATCCAGGCGGCGAACTCGCTCGCGAACGCCGGCTATCCCACGGTGTGTGGGCCGGCGTCCTCGGGCGTGAACCTGCAGGTCACCCGCGAGGTGTTCATCCCCAACGGGATGGTCGGCTGCTCGCCGTCCTCGACCTCGCCCAACGTGACGACGCTCGACGACAACGACCTGATCTTCCGGACGGCGCCCTCCGACGCGCTCCAGGGCCAGGTGATGGCGCAGGTCGCCGACGAGGAACTCGGCAACTCCAGCGCCGCCGTCATGTACGTGAACAACGACTACGGGCAAGCGCTGGCCGACTCCTTCGCTCAGTCCTACACCGAGAACCACTCCGGCACCGTGCAGACGCAGGTCGCCTTCACCAAGGAGAAGTCCAGCTACACCTCGGAGCTGTCGACCGCGATGAGCGGCTCCCCGCAGATGCTGGTCGTCATCGGATACCCCGCCTCCGGGATCCAGATCTTCCGAGACTACTACGCCAACTACAGCGACGACACGGACATCCTGGTGACCGACGGCCTCGTCGACTCCACGCTGCCCGACGAGGTCGGCAACGACATGTCCAACGTGTACGCGACGACGCCGCAGGCGACCGGTCCCGGACAGGAGGAGTTCGCCCAGCTGTACGAGGAGGAGTACGGCCGCGCCCCCGGCGTGTTCAACGCCCACGCGTACGACGCCTCCGCCGTCTGCCTGCTCGCGAACGTCAAGGCCGGCGAGAACGACGGCAACGTCATCAAGGAGGAGATGCGCGCGGTCGCCAACCCCACCGACGGCGGCACCGAGATCACCCCCGGGAACCTCCCGGAGGGACTCCGGATGGTCGCGAACGGCGAGGACGTCTACTACTCCGGGGCGTCCTCCTCGGTGAACTTCGACGAGAACGGCGACATGACGGCCGTCACGTACGCGTTCCTCCGGTTCAACACCGACGCCGAGGGGAACATCGAGACGATCAGCACGATCGACTTCCAGGCCTGAGCGGCCGGGCGGAGCCCGTCCGGTCTCGCCTTTTTCGGTCGCGTCCACGCGGTTCACAGTCGTCGGCACGTCCGGCGACCGCCTCCCCCTCCGTCCCGCGGCCCGTCGCAGCTCGCCTCGACCGCCGCGACCCACGCATTTAGGCTCTCCCCGGCCACAGTCGGTGGCATGCATGTACTCAGGAACGGCACGGTCGTCGACGCCGAGGGAACGCGGGAGGCCGACGTGGCGATCGAGGACGGCGAGATCGTCGCCGTCGGCGACGTCGGTCGGGGCGACTCCGAGACCGACGCGAGCGGACGGTACGTCGCTCCCGGGCTGATCGACGCGCACGTCCACCTGATGATGGACGGCCGCCCCGACGTGGCGACCGCCCAGGACGAGAGCGCGTTCGACCACGCCTACATCGCGGCCGCGAACCTCCGCGAGGCCGTCGAGGCCGGCGTGACGACCGTACGCGACCTGGGCGCGAACGGGTCGCTCGCGATCGACGCCGGCCGGGCGGTCGAGGAGGGCCGGATCGTCGGGCCCCGCGTGCTCGCCGCCGGCGAGAACGTGGTGATGACCGGCGGACACGGCCACTGGTTCGGCCGGGAGGCCGACGGCCCCGACGAGGTCCGGCGGGCCGCGCGCGAACAGCTCAAACGCGGCGCCGACGTGGTCAAGTGCATGGCCACCGGCGGCGTCCTCACCGAGGGCGCACAGACCGGCGCCCCGGAGCTCACCCCGGAGGAGCTGGAGGCGCTCGTCGACGCCGCGAGCGCGAAGGGCGTGCCGACCGCGGCCCACGCCCACGGCAAGGAGGGGCTGCTCAACGCCGTCGACGCCGGGATAACGAGCATCGAACACGGGACGTTCATGGACCGGGAGGCCGCCGAGGCGATGGCCGCCGAGGGGACCTACTGGGTGCCCACGGCGTCGGCGCTGAAGAACATCGTCGAGAACCCCGACGCGGGGATCCCCGAGTCGGCGATGGCGAAGGCCGAGGACGCCGCCGAGGCGTTCGCCTCCTCGTTCGACCACGCCGAGGCCGCCGGCGTGAAGGTCGCGATGGGCACCGACGCGGGCACGCCGTTCAACTACTTCCGGAACATCGCCGACGAGCTCGCGTACATGGCGGAGTTCGGCATGAGCCCGGAGGCGGCGCTGGAGGCCGCGACGGCGACCGCCGCGGAGCTGTGCGGGCTCGACGACGTGGGGTACGTCGCCGAGGGGTACCGGGCGGACCTGGTCGTCCTCGAGGGGAACCCCGCGGAGGACGCCGACGCGTGGGCGGACCCGGCGGCCGTGTTCGCCGACGGCGAGCGGGTCGCCTGAGCCGCGGGCGCGTCCGGCGGTTCCCGCCGGGCCGGATCGGGGCATGGATTTTTACTGATCAAGCGTTTGGGTCCGCTCGATGCCGGAGTGCACCAACTGTGGTGGGTTCGTGACGGAGCGGTACGTGCGGGTGTTCGCGCCGGACGGGCGTGAGAACGTCCGGGTCTGCCCCAACTGCGAGGACAAGCTCCGCGACGGCGCCGACGTGCGGGAGGCCCGCTCGAAGCGGAGCTGACGACGCCGATCCGAACGACGCCGATCCGACTCGACGACCGAAGCCGGTATCGCCGCGGTCGACGCCCCCGCGTCGGTTCGCTCGCCGCCCTCCGAAGAACTACCTTCCGACCCACGCAAGCCGTGGGCATGGCTATCGACCGATCCGGGGAGTCGCTCGCCGACCTCGCCGCCGCGCTCCGCGCCGGCGAGCGCGACCCCGCCGCCTACGCCGACACCGTCCGCGACCGCATCGACGACCGCGACCGACGCGTGCGCGCGTGGGTAGACGGGGGCAAGCCCCGGGGCTGGCTCCGCGAGGAGGCGGCCGAGCTCGCGAGACGACACGCCGGCGGCGACGCGGACGGCGACGGGACGGCCGACGCCGCGGACGGCGACCACGAAGCGGGCGGGAACCGACCGCCGCTGTTCGGCGTCCCGGTGGGCGTGAAGGACATCTTTCACGTGGACGGGCTGGCGACGCGCGCCGGTTCCGACCTCCCGCCGGACGTCCTCGCGGGGCCGGAGTCGACGGCCGTCCGGCGCCTCCGGGAGGCGGGCGCGCTCGTGGCGGGCAAGACGCACACGGCGGAGTTCGCCTACTTCTCGCCGCCGCCGACGCGCAACCCTCACGACCTCGATCACACGCCCGGCGGCTCCTCCAGCGGGTCGGCCGCGGCGGTCGCGAGCGGGACGGCGCCGCTGGCGCTGGGCACCCAGACAGTCGGGTCGGTGATCCGCCCGGCCGCCTTCTGCGGCGTCGTCGGCTTCAAGCCGACCCGCGGCCGGATCCCGACCGACGGGGTGATCCCGCTGTCGTCGTCCGTCGACCACGTGGGCCTGTTCACTCGCGACGTCGCGGGCGCGGAACTGGCGGCGTCGGTCCTGCTCGACGGGTGGACCGACGACGACGCCGACTGCGCCGATGCGGCGGCCGACGCGACGGGGCCCGAGGACGCCGCCCGTCCGACGCTCGGTGTCCCCGACGGCCCCTACCTTGAGCAGACCTCGCTCGCGGGGCGCGGGGCGTTCGCGGACGCCCTCGACGCGCTCGCGGGCGCGGGGTACGACCTCGTTCGCGTCGAGGCGTTTCCCGACATCGAGGCGGTGAACCGCCGGCACGACGCGCTCGTCGCCGCGGAGGCCGCGCTCGCCCACGGCGACTGGTACGACGCCTACCCCGAGCGCTACGCCGAGGAGACCGCCGCGCTCGTCGAGGAGGGCCGCGAATCGCCCGTCTCGACGCTCGTCCGCGGACGTCGCGGTCGGGGCGCCCTCCGGCGCTCGCTCGCCGCCACGGCCGCCGAGTACGGTATCGACGCCTGGGTCGCCCCCGCCGCCCCCGGGCCCGCGCCCGAGGGGATCGACGACACCGGCGACCCCGTGATGAACCTCCCGTGGACCCACGCCGGCCTCCCGACCGTCGCCCTCCCGGCGGGGCGGGCGCACGGCCTCCCGGTCGGCGTCCAGGTCGCCGGGGCGTTCGGCGCCGACGAGCGACTGCTCGCGTGGGCCGGGCCGCTCTCGGAGGCCGTACGCGACGCCGCCTGATCGTCGGGGGAGCGAGGGCACCGGCGGGACTACCCGGCACGGCAGATCCCCACACGGCGGCCCCGAACCGACACCGTTTTACTGTCCACTGGCCTACGCATGGATGCGTCGCGACGACGTCTCACCGCGCTCCGGTGGTGTAGTCCGGCCAATCATATTGCCCTCTCACGGCAATGACCAGGGTTCAAATCCCTGCCGGAGCACTTCTCGCGACGACCCTCGGCCCGTAGCCACCGCTTTCCTCCGCGTATCGCCGGACGCCGGCGTGGTACCGTCGCCCTCCTCAACTTCACACGACCCTACCGACCGTACGCGTGTGAGAACTAACCGGCTGGCCGGAGTCGGCCACCCGCACCGATGATTCCAGCTCCCGCGACCGCAGGCGTGCTCTCGGCGACCGGCATCGCGCTCCCGCTGCAGTTCTTCTCGGGGGAGTTCCTCCAGTACGCCGTCGTGTTCTTCGTTCTGGCGCTCGTCGCCGCCGTCCTCGGCGCCCGCGGCGTCGCCGGCGTGAGCATGACCATCGCGAAGTGGTTCGTCATCATCTTCATTGTGCTCGCGATCATCTCGCTGGTCCTGTAGCCGCGCTCGCGGGAGCGCCGGGGTACCCCGGCGCGACCCGGTCGGCCGGGCGGGCCCGCCCATGGGGCGTCCCTCGGCGGTACCGTTACTATCGGTCCGTCCCGTGACCCGTGCACACATGGTTCACGGCACGGGGAACCCCGGACCCGAACGGGTCGCCGAACTCGTCGGCGGCGACGAGCCGCCGGTCCCGATCGGGTTCGACGAGCTGCGGGCGGCGGCGATGGAGGCGATGGACGAGACCGCGGGGGCGTACGTCCCCGGCGGCGCCGGCTCCGAGGACACCGTCTCGCGGAACCGGTCGGCGTTCGACCGCTGGCGGATCGTCCCGCGGATGCTGCGGGGGGTCGCCGACCGCGACCTCACGGTCGAGCTCTTCGGCCGGTCGCAACCCCCGGTCGCGCTCGCGCCGATCGGCGCCCAGGACGCGATCCACGACGGGGGCGAGCTCGCGACCGCCCGCGGGGCACGCGAGGCGGGCGTGCCGATGTGCCTGTCGACCGTCTCCGGTGCGCCGATGGAGGAGGTCGCCGAGGAACTGGGGTCGACGCCGAAGTGGTTCCAGCTCTATTGGTCCTCCGAGCCGAGCGTCACGGCGTCGCTGCTCGACCGCGCGGCCGACGCCGGCTTCGACGCCGTCGTCCTCACCGTCGACACGCCGACGCTCGGCTGGCGCGAGCGCGTGCTCTCGGCCGGCGCGACGCCGTTCCAGGACGCCCACGGGATGGGGACGTACTTCTCGGACCCGGCGTTCCGCGACCTGCTCGACGCCCCGCCCGAGGAGGACCCCGACGCCGCGATCGAGCGGTTCAGCGAGGTGTTCGGCGACCCGTCGCTCACCTGGGACGACGTGGAGGCGGTCTGCGCCGAGGTCGACCTGCCGGTCGTCGTGAAGGGGGTGCTCCACCCCGACGACGCGCGCGAGGCGGTCGACCGCGGCGCGGCCGGGGTGAGCGTCTCGACGCACGGCGGCCGACAGGTCGACGGATCGGTGGCGGCGGTCGAGGCGCTCCCGGCCGTCGTGGACGCCGTCGGGTCGGACGCGACGGTGCTGCTGGACTCGGGGATCAGGCGCGGGAGCGACGTCTTCCGGGCGCTCGCGCTCGGTGCCGACGCGGTCATGGTCGGCCGCCCGTACGCGTACGGCCTCGCGGCCGGCGGCGCCGCGGGCGTGTGCTCGGTGTGTGCGAACCTCCTCGCGAGCCTCGACCTGATCGCCGGCCTGTGCGGCCGCCGGTCCGTGAGCGAGATCGGACGGGACGCGGTCGTCCACGAGCGACAGCTCGGGCCGGACGGACGGTGGCCCGCGAGCGGGTGAGGAGGGACGGGGCCCGCTATCGAGGCCCGCCGGGGGACGGGCGCGGCTTCCGGGGCCCGGTCACGGCTTCGGGGTCGCGACCGGCGCCGCCGCTGTCGGGCGGTGTTCGTGGGCGACGCGCGACTGCGTCGCCCTGTGTATATGAAAACAGCCCACCGGCGTG